>CAYYNB010000061.1:0-31111 GCA_964472565.1 uncultured Anaerolineaceae bacterium | reverse complement strand
GAGTTAGACGCCTACCGCGCAAAGGTATTGGATGCCTTTTTTCAGCAGTGCCGCCTGACGCACCTGCCCGCCCAGGTCAAAAAGCAGCGGATTGTGCTCGAAAAAATCGCGGACGACTTCGATCCCCACCGCGACTACACCGAGCGCGAAGTCAACCAGCTTCTCGTGGACTACCACGACGATGTAGCTGCCCTGCGCCGCGCCCTCGTCGATCACGGCCTGTTCACCCGTGCCGCTGGCCTCTACCGCCGCAGCTCCCTGACCTGATTCCCGCAAGCAGGGATCAGGTTAGGGAGTTAGGAACTAAAAATGGGGCGCGCAAACGCCCCATTTTTCATTGATTCATCCAGCGGTTTCGTTTAACCGGCTGCTGCTTGTGTTGCTTCTGCGGTACCTTCGGCGGTAGCGGGTTCCGTCGCTTCGATGGTCGTTTCCGCCGTCGCTTCGAACATTTCCCATTCCGGCGGCACATCACCCGTGCTGATTGGCATAACCACCCGCAGCCCCACCGTCTGGTAGCCCGTATTCGGCTCCCGTCCGATGCGCCGCGTCGTCAGCGAGAACATCGCCGGATCATTGTACGATCCGCCGCGTGCGACCCGCTGCGTACCGTCGGCTGGCCCGGTTGGGTCCAGGCTGCCCGGTTCGAGCGCTGCATAATATCCCTCGGCATCCCAATCCGCCGTCCATTCCGCAACACTTCCGGCCATATCCACCGCGCCGACCCACGATGCGCCCTGCCACCGGTCCTCAGCGCTCACGGGCAGCAAACCGCCGCACCCGACATAATTCGCCACGTCACAGCTTGGCGGAGTCTGGCCCCACGGATACGCCCAGCCTTCCGGCCCGCGCGCCGCATATTCCCACTGTGCCTCGCTCGGCAGTTGCGCGCCCAGCCACGCCGCGTATTCCTGCGCCTGCATCCACGTAATCGACACCATCGGCGCGTTGATCATCGCCGGATCGTTGTAGTAGGTCGTGTCCTGTGGCACCGAACACGCGCCCGCCGCCACACACACTGCATACTGCGCCCGCGTGATCTCCGTTTCGCTGATCCAGTACGAGTTCAGGCAGATTTCATTCCCGCCCTGACCATCCTCGTCTCCCATCATGAAACACCCACCCGGCACATACATCATCGGGACGCCGTTCATCACCTGGACCATCGGTGCCCAGAAGTTATTGCTGCTCCCCACCGGAAGCTGCTCCGTTGGGAACTCCGGCTCTTGAACTTCCGGTTCTTCTACCGGTTGCTGAAGGCCCTGCACCGGTCCCAGGTCGCCGCGAATCTCATTCGCCGGGAAGACAAAAATCCGGTACTGTGCGATTTCACCTTGCAGCGCCTGCGAATCGACCACATACAGCCGCCCATCCGGTCCAACCGCCACGCCTGCGGGTGAGCGCAGCCCGGTTTCATTCATTTGAAGATTATCCGGGTGGCTGAACGACACCACCGCGCGCCCGGTAAAGTCATACGCCACAATCCGGTGATGATCGTCCATATCCGCCACATAGATCAGCACGCCGTCCTCGCTCACCGCAATATACGGGCGGTTATACGATTCCCGGTTGCGCTGCCACATGCTGACACTAAACATATTCACCGACATGCCGCTGGCGTCAAACACCTGAATCCGGGTGTTCCACGCTTCCGCCACAATCAGGTTGCCCGACACCGGATCAATCGCCAGCCCAACGGGTTCATCCACTTGCCCGCGCGCCGCGCCGCCGCTGCCGATGTCCTGCACCCAGGTTCCATCCGGTTCATACACGCGAATCCGCTTACCGCCCGTATCCGCGACATAAACTTTCCCATCCAGGCCCACTTCAATATCGCGCGGCCCCCAGAATGCGTCAGTGGACGGATCAGCTTCGGGAACGCCCTCATGCCCCCACTTACGGACAAACTCGCCCGTTGTGGTGAACACCTGCACCCGGTTGTTCCACGTATCCGCCACGTACACATACCCATCCTGCACGGCGACGCCCCACGGTTGCTTCAGCGCGCCATCTTCATTCGTCCCGCCCGGATAACTGCCAATCTTCCGCAGAATTTCACCGTTCGGGCTGAACACCACGATCTGGTTATTTTCGGTGTCGGCCACATAGATCAGGCCGTCGTCGTCCACATCGATCCCGTGTGGGCTGTTCAACCCGGCATCCTGACCGATCACCTGTTCCGCGACCAGATCGCGGTACACCTGATCTTCAGCATACACGGGTTCCCGAATATCAACCTGTGCGCTGCCCACGCCCGCATCCCAGACCTGCGCGGCGATTTCCTTGTTGACAAACACATACATCCGGTCCGATACCGGCCAGTTGTTCACCGAGAAGCGCTTATCATCCTTGCAGTTTTGCTTGAGCGTCATCGCGCACTGGTTCAAAAGGCTTTCCCGCTCATCATCATTCCGCGCTTGTTTGGCTTGTTCCTCACACGTATACTGCTGCTGTTTGATGCACTGTGCCTGCGCATACGTGCCGTACTCGCGGTTAAACCAGATGTCGAACACGCCGTCTCGATAATACGGTGCAGCAATGTTGTACTCATCCGTGCTGAAAAAGTCCGTGATCTGCTGCGACGACAGCCCGAAGTAATCCTGCATCGGCCACCACAGCCGGAAGTAGTTAAACTCGTAGTAGCGATCACCGAGAATCTGCCGCACGATGTCCGCTTTTTTATACCCGACGACAACCACCGCCGTCCCTTCGAGATCCGACGCCCGCACATTATTACTGGCGGCATCGCCCGACATATAGTAGGAGTTCTGGTAGTGCCGGAAATACCACGTATACGGCCACGACGACTCGTCATCGAACGCGATCCGCAGGTTATATCCCTGATTGGTGATCTCCGCGATCCGATCCACTTCGGCCAGCACCGTCTTCACTGCCGGGCCAGAATGCGCGTAGACCATAAATTCCCGCGCATAGTCGTAGTTGATATATGCCGCCACAAATGCCGTGCGTGCGGTGAGAATCGCCAGCAGCGCAAACCCGGACAGAATCGCCATCCGCCCAATCTGCGCCAGCCCAAGCTGCCGCCCGAACCGTCCCACCAGGTACAGCGCACCCAACAGCACAAACAGCGCCAGGAACCACTGCCCCGTTGCCGCCAGTTGATCAGCTCCCCGTCCCTGGAAAGGCCCGCTCTCGCTCCACAGCGGCAAAAAGACTTCCACCAGTCCCAGGAACAACAGCGGCAGCGCCACCAACAGCAGCAGCCACCCGCCATCCATCATCTTATCCCAGTGAATTTCGTTAAAGACGCGGCCCAGCCACCACCCGGTGATAAAGATCATGGGTACCGTGAGATGCGTGGTCAGCCAGGGCATTTTTTCGCCCGCCACCGTCAGCGCATACACGATCAGAATCGCCCAATACCCCAGCATCCCCAGGAAAGGCAGATTGCCGAGCCATTCCCGGTCCTGGCTTTCGGGTGCGGGTTCACGCTTCGGTTTAGGAACGTCCGAAACCGGCAGCAGTCGATACGGATCATCCATCGGCGGCAAAGGACTCGCGGGCACCTCGAAGGGCCGTGTCGTCTGCGCCTCCGAAATCACCGTGACATCGGCGGCATTATCTAGCAGCGTCTCCGCTTCCGAATAATAATCCTGCTCCTCGTAATAAGCCTCGATCTCCTGCTGGGTGATCTCGGCCTGATCGCGCCGCCACCGCCACAGCATCGATAATCCGGTGATCCCCGCGAAAATCGACCCCAGCACAGGCAAAAACTCATAGACCGGAAGCTGTGTCAGCACATAATAATACTGCGGCTGGCTCGCCCGCCGGACCTCTTGCTGTTCCAGCCAGTACCCCAGCGATCCGGTTGCCCCGGTGATCACGCCCCATTTGTTGTTAAACACCGTCGTGAAGAAAAATGCGAACAGCCCCACGAATACCAGCGCCGCCGGAAGCCACCGCCGCCAGTCCCACGCCAGCCCGACCGCCAGCGACAGCATACTGAACGCCAGCAGCATCTCAATCGACGCGTGCAGCAGCGGATCAGGGATCGGCTGGAGCAGCAGATCCTCCATGTTATACCCCGTCTGCCACACCGGGTACGCCGACAGCCAGGGTAGCGACATCGTGCCAATGACGATCAGCACATCAAAAATCCGCTGCCGCCGCAGAAAATCCCACAGCGCAGGGGTGAACAGCCGCGTCACCACCACCGCCACCGTCCCCAATCCCATGATCAGCCACGATGCGTTCAGATACATGCGCGGATAGTCGTTAACGAGCTTCCCGGTAGCAGCATCCACTTGCGCCGCGAACGGGGTTGTATCCGAGCTTTCGATATAACTGCGCCGTTCAAACGCCACCAATGCCGCCGTGACAAGGGCCGCGATCAGAATAATCAGCAGAATCTCGCGCCAGGGCAGCGCCAAATGACCGGGAAACTTGAAGACCGCCGTCAGAAACACAATGAAGATCAGCGCCAGCGCAGGCAGCCCAATCCAGGTGATCAAACGCACCAGCGGTTCATCATCCAAATCAATCCGCTGCGCGAATTCTTTGGTCATATTCTGTCCGTGCTGCGCCTCGTACACACTGCGCACGGTTTCCGGCTTCCAGATGCTCGACGGGTGAATGACGTCCAGAATACACACGATCAACAGCGCCAGCACCGCGCCCAGAATCACCCCGGTCAGAATGACCTTAAACGCCGAGCGCCCGTTCGCCAGCCCGCGCATTACCGCCGACCCGATGCTGCGCCGCTGCGGATTTCCAATCGGGATCAGTTCCCAAATGGCAACCAGCAGCACCAGCACCAGGAAAATCGGCAGTTGGAAAATGATCGCGCTCGGATACCACCGCGACGCCGACATCGCAAACCGCACGAACGATCCGGCCAGCCATGCGACCACACCGATCACGCCCAGTGTGATCCCCAGCCCAGCCAGCCGGACCAGATACGGTTCGGCCTGTTCCGTCCGGTACGCGCTCCACCGTTCCCGGTGAACGCCCATATCTTGCAGCAGCCGCACCGCCCAGTACAGCACCAGAAAACTGCCGAAGATCGCGATATACATAAACGCGACTTCTTTAGATGCCAGCGACAGCAGCAGCGCGCCCGACAGCACATACAGCCAGATCGGGCGGTGCGGACGCTCCCCGTCCACATACTGCATAATCGCGTACACCATAATCAGCGTGAAAAACAGCGACGGCGTATCCTCGCGGATATAGCGGTTATGGAACAGCACCATCGGTGAAATCAGCAGCAGAATCGAGGTCAGCACCGCCCCCACACGCCCCAGCCAGCGCCGGAACAGCAGCGGAAACAGCACCATCAGCACCCCCAGCACCGCCGGATAGATGCGGGCCGTAAAGTCGTTATCGCCAAACAAATAGTACGAAAACGCCACCATGTGAAAAATCACTGGCCCATGCATCAGCGGGGTATGACTGAACTCCCCAAATTCATACAGCCGCCACGAATAATACGTGTGCAGGCTCTCATCGTGGCTCATCACCCGCGCGCCCAAATCGATGAACCGGGTCAGCACCGCCGCCACAAAAATGATGGTGTAGGCGATCATCTGCCAGTCCAGGGTATACGCGCGCGTCAGCACCCGGTTAAACATCGGTTCATGTGTATCCGGTGCAGCAAAAGTCTGTTCGCTCGTCGCCATAAATTAACCTCAACAATAATGGGGCCGAAGCAGTTGCTTCGACCCGAAAAGTGTACCGTATCCGCTGGAACCGCTCAATGCCCTGTTTCGTTCGTTTCACTTGCTGGCAAATGGCTTCACAAAACGATACCCGGTAATCTCATAACCGAGGCTCTGATAAAACCGGTGCGCTTCGTCGGCCCGCCCGAGTCCGCTCACCAGCCATGTGCCGACATATCCCTTGTCGTGCGCCAACTGCTCCGCGAACTCGACCAGCGCCCGCCCCACGCCCTGCCGCCGCACCTGCGCATCCGTCACCAGTACCGAAATTTCGCCATACGCGCCCGGTTGCGTGATCCGTTCCCGCCGCCGGAAGCCCAGCAGTCCGCAGACCTGCCCATCGATCTCGCTCACATACAGCCAGTCAATCGGGCTGTGCTGCACCAATTCTAAGCGTTCGCGCATCGCCTCCGGTGTGATCGTATACCCCAAATCGTGCATCAGGCGCACACCCGCGTCAATATCGCGCGCTTCCATTTCCCGAATCACCATGTCTCGCTCAACTCCCTGGGGGCAACCGGTGACGCCGGAGTCTTGGGAACCGGCGCGGCTTCCATCGCAAAGGCCACCGTCGCCTGTGGCAGTTGGGGCTGGCTCGCCTGCAAGGTCGCATCAACTTCTTCCGTGCTGCCCGGCGTTGGCGAAATATAACGGTTATCAGCGCGCATCGGTGCGGCTTCGGCTCGTGTCCCGCTGTGGGCCACCAGCGGCAGCGCCACCAGCATCACCAGCAAAATTGCCAACACCGCGCTCAACCCTGGCAGAAAGGGCGTCCGCCGTACCCGCGACTGCGGCGGATTCAGGCTGATCTCCTGCCACACCCCCGCCCACATCCGCGTGAGCTGCCCATTGTTCGGCTGTCCGATCAGCGGCATTTCCCGCTGCAAATCCAACGCCAGGCGTTCCTCGTGGGCCAGCGCTGCCCGGCACGTATCGCATACCCGAACATGATTCATCACGCGGGCGCGTCGTGCGGGCCGGAGCTGTCCGTGTACATAAGCCAGAATCAGGTGCTGGACGTGTCGCATTGTTCTACCTCGATGTAACCTCACACGCTCCATAATTCTTCCAATGCCGCCTGATCCGCCGCGCTCATGGCGCTGCGAAGCTGCTCGTGTGCCAATCGCACCCGGCTTTCGGCGGTTTTTTGTGGACAATCCATAATCTCTGCCATCTCGCGGTACGTTAATCCCTGCCCATACCGCAGCGCCACCGCCTCGCGCAGTCGCGGCGACAGCGTTTTGAGCGCCCGTTCCAGCGACGCCCGCAAATCGCGCCATGCCGCGCGCACCTCCGGCGACTCATCCGGCGGCGCGGGTGGTTCCACGCCAATATTCAGCAGATTGCTCAGCGCCACCGTCGGCAGCCACTTGCGCCGCCGGGCGTTCCGGCACCGGCTGATCGTAATTGTATAGAGCCAGGTCCGAAATGCGCCGCGCTGCGGATCGTAGCGTTCCAGGCTGCGAAACGCATACACCAGCGACTCCTGCACGACATCTTCGGCATCCTGCTCCACCAACAGCACACTGTAAGCCAGCCGGTACAAACCGGGCGCGTACCGCTCGTACAGCGTGGCATATGCCGTTTGATCGCCGCGCAGACAGCGCGCAATCAATTCCGGCAGATCGGGATCGTTTATGGGTTCGGGACGTTCGCTCATAGCTCTATTTACACCTCGTCCCCCTCTATTCCTCAGTGACGTGTTCCACCCCATAAATATCCTTTCGCACCCACAGCATCATCACCTCGCCCGCTGTCGGCTTTTGGATGCTGTCGCTGCGATACAACCACATCAGCCCATCGTGCCACGACAGCGTGCCGCGATCCCACGCCTGCCGGATCACCAGCCTTTTGCCGACATATTCCGCGCCGAGTGCCGGGTTTTCAACCAGGTCCGGTGCGATCACCACTGCGGTTTTGACTTCCGGTCCTACGCCGTCCACAAACGTTGTGTTGGTAAAATCGCGCAGCGCCCACGCCACCGCCCCATCCTGCGGCACCCACGCCGTAACCGACATCAGATTCGGCGTCCCCGTTCCATACGGCACCGCCCCATCCAGCGTTTTATCCCGCAGGCTGAATTCCAGCAGTGAGTCGCGCAGTTCATGCACATCCCTCGTCACCGGGTTATTCGTCCATAACTCGCGCGGATCGCCCAGCTTATCCAGCGCCGCCCGCACACTGAACCCTACACTGATCAGCATGCAATACACCAGCGTGCCCAGTGCCAGCCCACGCCAGCTTGCCCGCGCGCCCCACACACTGCCCACCAGAAAGAACAGCACGCCCATCCCCATCAGCATCAGCAGGCCCAACACCGCGCTGTACTGGATATCGCCCAGGTACCGCGCCCAGATGCCCTGGTCTTGAATGTAAACCATATCCGCGTTTTGCCCGCTATTGTTATAAATTTTGTCAAACAGCGTTTCGAGCAGCGCCTGCCCATCATCCACCCCGGCAGGAACCCCGACCAGCAGCGCCTTGCCAATGATCACCAGCGCCATGCCGACCACGAACCATAACATCGTCGTCAGCACCAGATGCAGCGGCACGCCCCATTCCGGCACTTTCCACTGGATGCTGGGCCGCTCCACGATCCACCGCGCCACCATCAGCCCGACCAGCACGCTCAGCGGCATCACCAGCCACAGCGCGTGGCCCGCCCCTGCGCCCGCGTACACCAGCGACCACACCAGCCCGCCGACAAACCAGCCCACCAGCGCGCGCTCAAAAAATCCGCCTTCGCGCACCGCCCGGTAACAGGCAATGATCCCAAACACCACCATCCCGATCTCATACCGCAGCGCCACCAGCAGCGGAAAAGCTACCGGCGCGCCGTCCAGCCGTTCGCCAAAGCCTTGCACGCCCTGCCACAGCACATTCCCGATCCCGCTCAGATTGGCGGGCAAAATGAATAACCCGGTGCCCACGACAAACAGCGCCACGCCCAGCGCGATCAGGCCGTTCGTCCAGGGCCAATCCTGCGCCAGCCGCCGCGCGCCGCCCGTAATATCCGCGTCCGGGTCCATTTCCGTCAGCCACGCGAACACCACGCCGAACGCCAGCGCCAGAAACGTGAGAAATCCGGCGGGTTCCGCCAGCAAAATCATCGCGCCGCCGCACGCCGTCGCCAGCACCGCCCACCCAGGCCGCCGGTTATCGATAAACCGCAGCAGCAGCCAGGGCGCGATCACCGCCAGCAGCATCGTCCAGATCACCGGGCTGGACGTGCGCCCCGCCAGCATAACAACAGGCGAAATGCACAACAGCCCGCTGATAATCAGCGCCGCCAGCGGTCCCAGGTACCGCCGCCACAGCGCGGGCAGCAGCACCAGCACCACACTCGCCACCGCCACCGGCAGCCGTGCCAGGCCATCATCCACCGGGAACACGGCCATCAGCGGCGCATTGAACCAGAATGACAGCGGGCTGTCTGGTACAATCGTTTCTCCCGTCGCCTGATCATGCACCGCGCGGTAAGCGGCCAATGCGTCATGGGCCTCCGCATCTTGCAGCGGCGCGCGGCCCAGTTGAACCAGATGCAGCGCCAGCGCCAGCGCCACGATCAGCGCATACAGCCCGACTTCCAGCGTCACATGCACCCGTATTCCGATTTGTCTGTCATTGGCGGGCAATACCGCCGCTTCATTTACGGTCAAGGCTCACAACCCTTTAATCTTGGTCAATCTGTCTTGCAGATACCGTTTCCAATATCCCTATTCCCGCGTCGGAATGTAGGGGCGCAGCAAGCAGCGCCCTCGCCCCCTCTTTCCCTGCTCGCGGGGAAAGAGGGCTGGGAAGATAGGGGTTAATTCGGTGCCGTCCGGTAAACCTGCGCCGTCTCCGTCGCACACACCGGCTCCAAAATACCGTCAAATTTGCTCAATCCATCGGCCAGCGTACCGCTGCCGCCCGCCGCGATCAGCTCCTCGACCATCTGCCGTTCGGCTTCGCCCACCACAATATAATCAATCCCATACTGATCGATCAAGGCCCAGGTGCGCGTCCAATCGGTGGTCGTATACAATTCCTGAATATCCCCAACGCGGCTGCCCACGAATTTGCTATAACTCTCGCCGCGCCACTGCCCCTCATGATTCTGCCACCCGATCAGCGTCGGAATCCCCGTCAGTCCGCTGAACCGGCTCTGCCGCGAGTTATACGCGCCGCCCGGCGCTTCGACCAGAATCGCATCCCGGTCCTTTTCGATATTTTGCAGGCATTGGATCGCCTGATATTCATTCTGGCTGACCATCGTTGGCACACCGTTCAGCGTCAGCGGCCTCTGCTCCGGGCATTCCTGCCCGACCTTGGCCAGCGCCTCTTTATCACAGTAGCGCCCGCCTTCGACAATCGCCCGGTAGCGGAACCCCATCACGGGATACACCATCCCCGCCACAATGAAGATCGCCGCCACCAGCCCATACACACCGCGTCCCACCAACGCCGGAATCCTGCCTCGGCCCCGTGCGCGCGCCCCGGCCAGAATCGCCCACAGCGCAAACGCCGACGCCAGGCTGAACAGAATCCAACCCTGGTAGTATAGCTTAAAAACGGTGTTCATCCGTACCCCAAAGTTGTCTTTGAGGTACACAAAATCCGGTGCCAGCGTCAGCACCGCCCCGGCTCCGATCATCAGCAGAGCGAATCCGTTCGCCGGGCTGGTTTCAAATTCAGGATCAGGCTTCGCGAACAGCCGCCCCACCACCAGAAAGATCATCACCAGCAGCAGCGCTTCACTCGGCAGCGCGTCCGTGCGCTTGGCGACCACATCCCCCATCACCGTCGCCCAGCTTTGATCAAAGTCCGCGCCCGTATAAACGTTATTCCGTTCGCCCACCGCCGCATTATACTGCGCATCCCCTGCGCCCAACCGCTCCGGCGCATCCCAGATTTGTTTCCCGCGCACCCCCGCCAGCAGGATCAGGGTGCTCATCAAAAACGCCACCGCCAGCAGTCCTGCCTGCCAGTTAAACCGCCGTCCCGCGCGCCACACCTGCACGACGAGGTACGGCACCAGCATCACCAGGAAAATACCAAATTGTAAAAAGAACTGCTGCCACTGCGTCGGAAACACCAGATTCGGCATCACGCCCGACGCCTGCGACTCGAAGCTGACAAACCACAGCGCGTACAAGACCACCGTCAGCACGGCAATCACCAGCGCGAACCGGGCCGTCTTTAACAGATCGTCCAGCGACAGACTCCCGTTGACCAGCAGCCGCCGCACCAGTTCCGCCCCGACCAGCAGCGGGAGATAAACCCCATCCCACGAATTCATGAAGATCATCCCGCCGACCCAGATCGCATACAGCGGGTATTCATAGGCGCGCAGTTCTCGCCCGCCCAGCACCAGATTGAGCATCAGCCCAATCGCCAGCACCGCGAACGGAATCGCCAGCACGTGCGGGTGCATATCCGACAGAATAAAGCTGAAACTCGGCTCTTCGGCAATCGGCTGGCTGTGGAACCGTGCCCCGTTCAAGTCCCGATCCCGGATCGCGCGGCTGTACCAGAACCACCAGCTCCCGCCCCATCGATTCAGCGCTTTGGCCCCGTCGTCCCAGTTCGGAACCCCATCCCGATCATCATCCAGCGGCACTGAAACCGTAATATCCGTCGGCAGCAGTTGATCCCGGAACGGAATCTCCACCGTGTCGCCCACTTCCTTTGTGACATCTTTCCAGGGTTCGCGGACCTCGACATCCCAGAATTCAAAATAATCCGCGCTGGCGATCTCCGGCGCGTAGCCCTGGAACGGCAGTTCGACCACCGCCGCGCCCAGGTTGCCCATCAGCAGCAGGAAGACCGCGCCCATCATGCCCGCGCTGATCGCCACGCCGCGCACCGTGCCCACCCGCCGCAGCAGGTTATACACCACGCCCAGCGCGCCCGTCCCGCCCATCGCAAACAGCAGCGCCATCATCAGGTTGAACCCAACCCCGCTGGACACGCTGCTCAAATCGGACAGCATCGCCGCGATCACATACCCGAAGTAGTAGTAGCTGATCGAATATCCCGCCAGCCAGGGGTCGCGCGGCGGGAACGTATCGCTGGCCCGTACCCCGTTCAAAAACATGATCTCCATCGGGCGCTCGGTCCACGACATATCGGGATAGTGCGCCCGGAACAGCGCCCAGCCCACGAACAGCGCCGCGAACACGATTTCGCTGATCACCATCACCAGCCAGTGTTCGCGCACCCATTCGCGCACCGAATCGCGGCGGTCACGCTCGCGCAGGAACACGCCCCAACTCAAACCGAGCACCACCAGCCACGCGAAGACCATCGCGCCGGGGCTGTTATGCAGCAGTCCCAGGCTCGCCAGGAACCAGAACACAAACCCCGTCAGCATCACGCCCGCCGGGCGCATCAGCGTATACCCGCGATCCGGCAGGCCGCGCATCAACCGGAACAGCAGCGGCCACACCGCCGCCCCCGCCAGTGTCGCCAACAGCCACCATGTCACAACCGCGCCACCTTCGCGGCCCAGCCAATCTGAAAATAGTTCCATGCTTCTCCCGTTACTGAACCAGAGTAGCGAATGCCCCGTCAAAATCCACGCCGTCCACGACCCGGTAAATCTTATCAGAATACACCGCTTCCGCCGGGCATTCCTCAATTGGCACATACACATCGATGCAGTTCATCGCATCATACACCACTTGCAGCAGGCCCAACTCAACCATCCTGTCAAATTTAGTGATGCCCTCTGAATACCGCTTGACGGGTCTATTAGTAGCCGGGTCCAGGCCAATATCACCGTAAAATATCCGTTCCAGCGGCCCCACCACAATATACTCGATGCCGTACTCCTGAATAATATCCCACGCCGTCTGGATCGCCTGTTCCTCTGCGCCGCTCACTTCCGGCAGCGAATAGAATGCTTTGGTCTGAATCTCGCGCGCGGCGATCAACTGATCCATATTCGGCAGCGTATGCTGCTGCACCTGGTGCCACCGCCAGCCCAGAATCGTCGGCAGCCCGGTATAAATGCTGATCCGCCCGCCCCAGTGATATTCCGACATGCCGTACATGTGCGCTTCCATGATCACAGGTGTGCCTTCGACGTTTTCTTGCAGCCACCGGATGAGGTTATAGTCGCTCTCCAGCCGGAACCACACACCCATTTCACTGTGAATCGCATGTTTCATATATTCCATGCCATCCAGCGTCAGCGGTGTTTCCGCTTTGTTGAACCGATCCAGGAAGCGCGCCTGTGTCCCCAGCACCGGGTACAGCAGCGCAATCGACAGCAGCAGCGTCACGCCCGACTGCCAGAACCCGCGCAGGAACACATTCCACCGCGCCGACGCCCGCAGCAGCCACGCCAGCGTGACACCGCCCACCACGCTCAGCATAAACCACACTTGCAGATAAAATTTGAACACGGTGTTCTGGCGGCCAATATCCCCATCCAGCACCACCAGTTCGACGCCCAGCGTGATCCCCATTGCCAGCACCACCAGCGCATACAGCGCCCGCTGCAAGGGATGCTGTTTCGGCACGAAGAACAGCAGCCCCGCCCAGCCCATCAGCGGCACCGCGATCTGCGCAATCGACACATCCCGCACGCCCCACACGATCCCGCCGAGCACAATCACGCTAATCGCAAACAGAATCGCCAGCACCGGGATCAGCATGCCTTGCATCGCCCGGACGCGCACACTCCGCAGCCAGCGCGCCGTCTGCCAGATCAGCAGCGACACCACCAGGAACAGGAATGTGCCGTGAATGTACAGATACGGGTACATCGGCGACGTGTCCAGTTCCCAGGGTTTGACTTTGGTGTACACAGTGGCGAAATAATGCGTGAACGGCATCGCCGCCAGCGTCGAGAAGCCACCGAACAGCGCCAGCCGCCCGATCCAGTCCACCAGGGTATGTTTATTCACCCGCGCCCGCAGCACCGCAATCAGCACGATATACGCCAGCGCCGTCAGTGCCAGCGCCGCCACCACCCACAACACCACGCTCGGCAGCGTAAGCGTCGGGCGGATCAATTCTTCACCGGCTTGCAGCGGGCGTGTTTTTTGCGCGTCGGCCTGGCTCTGCCGCACGACGTAAAACGCCACCCGCGCCACCAGCGCCACCGGAATCACGAACAGCACGGGCCACAGCCGGAGGAATTGATCCACCCGCAGCCAGCGTTCCAGTTTGACCGCCGTCTCCGATTTGTCTTGCGCCTGCCGTACCGCGCCCACCCACGCCACATAGGTCAGCCCCGCCGCGCCGAGAATCAGGTAGGTGATCCAGTCCCATGAATTCGTAGGCCGCAGCACGCCCACCGCAATCGAACCGAGCGCCAGTGCGAGTCCGGCTTCCCACCACGCCCGCAGCGCATACCCCGCCCCGATGATCTCCGCCAGCAGCCACAGCAGCACCAGCAGCGTGATCGGCATGGCAATCATGTGTGCGTGCAGGTCGCCGTACAAAAATGTGAAATACGGCATCTCCGCAATCGCGCTGTTCCCTGGCTGCCCATAGACAGGGTTATTTGGCTCGTTGGGCGACAGCGTTTGAACGTCGCGCCACATCAGCGGGCGCACATCGCCTAAAATGCGTGTCGGTGCCCAGTACCAGCGGTGTGTGCCCGCCACCGGAATCGATGCGCCGTCCATCACCTTCTTCATCCCATCCGGGATCGCGGCAATCTGTTTCCGCAGCCCATCCAGGTGATATTCCCAGATTTTCCACAGCGGCGCATGCCGGGCCGTTTTGAGGATATAGCTGTCCGTTTTTTCCTGGACCATGCGCGCCAGTTCCATGCTTTCTTCGGCGGTCTGCGGATCGCGCCCATCATGTTTTTTGCGGAACTTCTCCATTTCCTGCTCGGTGATGTCCGCGTAAATTTTGGGCCGCTGCTGCTCCAGTTCATACCGCCGCAGTTGGTGCAGCGCGGGCTTCGACTCGTACCCGCCCATCGTTGCCAAATCCGTTCCGATAATGTTCAGCACCGCCAGATTACCCAGCACCACCGCCAGCAGCGTCGCCAGCAGTCCGGCCAGCCACGCGCTCCCCGCTGGCAGTTTGGTTTCCCGCTGTAGGGGCAATTTATGAATTGCCCCTACAGCCTCTGCACCCTTTGCGGGTTCCTCGATTCCATCCCGCGTCGCGCCGATAATCTGCCCCGGCGACACGCGCCGCGCCCGCACCCAGTTATACCCGATGCTGAACACCCCGATCCCGGTCATCGCGTACAGCATCGGCAAAATCAGGTTATACGCCACCGACGGCTGGATACCCAGCAGTTTCACGGGTGCGCCAACGATCACATACCCGAAGTAGTAATAATTCATGTACCCGCCCGCGTGCCAGGGATCAATCGGCGGGAATACGGTGCTGCGGATCACCCCGTTAAAATAGGCAAAATCCATCGGCTTTTCGCCGCCAAAGCTGGTATGCCACAAATCCGGGTTGCCCAGTCGGATACCGATGAAAAACAGGAACAGCAGCAGCGTCAGCGCTTCCACCGCGATTAGATGCCGCTTGTTGGCGCGGATATACAGCCGGAACTCCGCCCGCCGCCGCCAGATCACCGCCCCACTCAGCAGCGCCAGCAGCACAATCAGAATGAAGATGCCGGGCCGCGTCCACGTCAGAATGTTGACCGTCCCACCGACCCACGCCGTAAACGCCACCAGCAGCCACCCGGTGATTTTCGCCGCCGGGAAGCCGCGATCCGGCAGCGCCGGGAAGATCGCAAACAGCAGCGGCCAGGTGATCCACCCGACCAGCATCGTCACCAGCCACCACACGATGACCGCGAGCACCTGACTCCGGTTGAGAATCGAGTCCAGGTCGAACAAATCCGACCAGGTGCCGCCGTCGGTCTGAATCTCCCATTTGTCTTCCGGCATTTCCAGCATCGTCGGCGCAGTCGTGGCCGTTTTTGCCCCCCACGCCACCACGCCCACCGGCTGCGCGTTACTGGCGAGATCGCCCGTCCCCACCGTCGTGATCGACTTCCGCGACACGCTGTTCAGAATCGCCGCCGTATTTTCCGGCGAATAGGCTTCGGTTTTCCGGAACACCAGCACCAGCGGGTGATCGTATACGCTGAACGCTTCTTCCGACTCCCAGTGTTCGTTCATCCAGTCCGGCACATCATCCGACGGAATCACCTGATCCGGCACGCGGAACGGCCCCACCGAAATCACCGACTCGAATTTCCGCACCAGTTCAAAGCCCAGCCGTCCATCGAACAGCGCGTCATAATACGCTTCGGTCATCGGCCACCGCATCTCCACGCGGGGCAGCGAATCGTAGAACCGGTTGCTGGTGACAACAATATAATCCGCCTGGTTCAGCGCGTTCGTCATCGCGCTGTATTTTTCCTCGTTATCCTCTGCCACCATCCACAGCTTGAGTCCCTGGTAGCTACGGCCATCATACGGGTTCACCGCCCCGCACGTATATTGCGACAATCCCGACGGCAGATCATCCGCATACACCATATCAGCAGGCAGTTCGCACGTCGGCCAGGGTACCGGGTCGTCCCAGTCCCCCTCCCACGCGATGATCGGCCCGGACGTGTAGATCGGGTCTTCCGGCTCCACGATCAGCGTGCCGAAAATCGGGCTGCTCAGATCGGTTTTTGTCACTTGCAGCGGCGGATCAAAGATCACCGTTCGCGCCGGTCCCAACGGATTCGCCCCTGCGTTAAAGTCATCCGTCACCGTCGCCGAAACCGTCTGCCCGTCCGGCGATACCAGCGTAAACTTGACTGTCTCCGCGTCGTCATCCTTCATCGGGTCGCCCAGATGCGGAATGACGAGTTCCCGTATCTCGCCATCAATCGGGATCGAAAACTGCGACGGGTCCGCCGTATTCGCCGCCCAGTGTGTCGGCT
Organism: uncultured Anaerolineaceae bacterium; assembly: GCA_964472565.1. GTDB lineage: Bacteria > Chloroflexota > Anaerolineae > Aggregatilineales > Aggregatilineaceae > DATAMF01. The sequence goes on along the minus strand of CAYYNB010000061.1, from coordinate 14,581 downwards.
GCGACGGCACATCATCCCCGTGTCCCGTCAGCAGCGGTTCCGTCTCAAATTTGAGATCGATAAAAGTCAGCGTCCGGTCATCCAGCCGCTGCAATCCAATCGACACATCCGACAGCGCCGATCCTTCCTGGTCACTGACATCATGCACAAACGAGATCGGCCCGCCTTCCAGGACGGTCAGTTCCAGGCTGTACTGGATCACCGCCCCATTGTTCTCCCGTGCCAGCACCACCTCTTCATCCGGCGGTGTCAGGCTGAACTCGGTACCATATGGCGCTTCATGCAGCGATAAATCCGCGCGCACGGCGTCATCATAGACCAGCACGCGCCCCGCCGTCGTATTAGTCTGGTACAGCCGCACTTGCAGCGTTTCCAGTTCCGCGTCCCCCGCCGGATCGTTCAGCCGGGGGAAAATAATCCGCGTCAGCCGCGCATCCGCCGCCATTGTGAACGGCATCACCGCGCCGTTTTCATCCAACAAACAATTCCCCGTGCCGTCCTGCTGGCACGCGAACACCGCGGCATCGCCCTGTTCCAGCCGCGTCACCGCCGGGATCGCCGCATTCGTCCCCCGCGCCACATTGATCAACTGTCGGGTGCCGTCTTTCCCCTCGACCCACAGCCCAAAATCGCCGGGAACATTCTCCTGGAACCACCGTGACGCCGCCACACGCGTAAGCTGCCGCCGCTGGATGTTGTGCATCCCGAAGCCAAACAGCGTCGTGTAACCATACACAAAAATGAGCAGTCCCACCGCGCCCGCAAACGCAATCCGCCGGATTCGTCGCCATCGCGCATCATGTTGTAGGGGCAGGTTTGTAAACCTGCCCTGAATTTCTTTCAGGGAACGCCAGCTCGTCACGACCATCGCCCACAGCGCCCACGCGCCGAACACCGCCAGCATCGGGTAGATGGGCATAAAATACCGCATCGTCGTGACCCACCGCCCACCGAGCCATCCGAAGCACACCAGGACCCACACAAACGGGATCAGATGCCGCGTCCAGTTTTTGCGCCCGCGCACAATCGTGATCCCGGCCCAGGCCCACGCCGCCCACGCGATCAGGCCCAGCGGCAGCCCCAACCCCCACAGCACGATATTGCGCCAGGGGAAGAAATACGGAATACGGTTCGCCCATTGGTGATTCGGCGGCGCGTCCCAATCGCCCGACGTAAAATAAGCCGCCTCGTTCATATCGTCGCGCCAGTTCGGGTTGAACTTGATGTTCCAGATATTCGGCCCCATAAAGGCGTGTGGTTGCAGCAGCCGGAACGCGATAAACGCCATCAGGCCGGACACCAGCAGCCCGGTCATCACGTACCCGACCATCCGCCCGCGCTGCTGTGGCAGCAGTTTTCGATCCAGCGCCGGGAGCAGCCGTATTCCCGCCGCGATCACAATAATGCCTGCCAGCGGTGCAACATTAATCCGGCTTGCCACCGCCGCGCCCACCGCCACACCGAACAGCGCGTAATCGGTGACTTCCACCGCGTCAAACAGCATAAACGCCACCGTCGTCAGCGCCACGAACAGCGCCGCCCACGGTGCGAGTCCATCGATCAGCACCCCGACCACCAGCGCCGCCCACAGTACGATCACCACGCCCAGCACCATATACACCGGCAGTGTGATCCGTTCACCCAGCGCGGCCCGTCGCACCATCCCTGCGACCAGATAGGCAATAAACGCCGCCAGCGCAAATGTCAGGCTGGCGAGTCCCAGCTTTTGCAGTTCCCCCGCCAGCGGAAAATTGCGCGGTGCGGTCACATCCAGCAGCGTCCAGCCCAGCAGATACACCACCGACGCGATCACACCCGCCAGCGCCACCAGGACATCCCCATGACGCTTAGGCAGACCACCCCACAGCATCCCCTGCCGGATCGCCGCCGTGATCCCCAACATCACCAGAAAAATAATACCAAGTGACGCCGCGCCCAGGGCCGGACGCTCCCAGTACGCCGCGTCCCACGCCACGCCCCCGGCCCAGATCGCCAGGTACAGCAGCACTTGCGGCCCGCCGATAGCCGACGCGTTATCAATCACCCGCACCGCAAAATACAACGCCAGCGCCACCCAAAACGTGGTGAATGCATCCACCGTCCAGAAATGCGTCTGCTGGATCGGGAACGCCGCAAATGCGTACAGCGCCGCCGCCATGATGCCCGGCCACCGCCCATACAACCGCCGCCCGATCAGAAACACCACCAGAATCGTCAGCGTATCGGCCAGCGCGTTCATGCTCCGCCCGATAAACTGAATCCCGGTATACGTTTCCCAATACGTCGTGATCTTGTGTGTGGCGGCTTTGTCCGGGTCGAACGTTTGCAAAAACGTGTGATAATCTTCCGACAGTCGAGTACGTGCCACCCCGCCGAGATGCACCGTGAACAGCGGGAACTCGCCATACACATAACTCCCGTTCCCGGTGTTATTCGGGTTCAGCGCCGAACATTCCGCGTCAAAATAGCCGCCCTGCCCCTCCAGTTGGGTGCTGACCAGTGGATCGTCCGCATTGGTGGGTTTCGCCGGGTAGCGCTGATTGCAGCGAATATGCTGCTTGCCCAGTTCCACAATATTGCCCCACGAATCGAACACATCGGCTTCACGGCCCGTAATCCGCAGCGGTCCGTTCATGCCATCCACCACGCCCGTCAAAAACCGTTCGTCGGGATGCAGGTGGGTGAAATCATCCCAGTTCTGCGCATCGAACCGCAGCCACGCCCCCACACTCAACACCACGGCCAGCAGCCCATAAATCAGCGCATTGATGCGATCCACCGGACGCCGGACCCGCTGCGCGCGTTCAATCGGCGGCATCTCCGGCGGCGGCGCACTCTCCATCTGAGTCAGCGCTTCGCTGTCCGGCCCTAAAATTTGTTCTTCGGAAGTCGGTTCTTCGGAATAGTAGTCTGTCAACGCATCAACTCACTGTCTGAAATTTCTACGGTATTTCTACTGTATCTCTACGGTACCCAGCAGCCAATAATCACAATTCTGCTCGCATCCCGCCACAGGTACGATCTCCAACTGCTGAAACCCAGGATCAGTAAAATAATAGACTTTGATCCCCACCTGATACTGCCCCGGCGGCAGTCCGTCGAGCACATGACTGTCATAGTATACTCGATCCGCCTGCCAGGTGAGCGTAGGAGATTGGTTATTCATCGGATACCCGTCATGCTGTTTGACCAGTGCGCCGCTTGCGTTGAGCGCAAATGTGGAAACCGTATAGTTCCACGCGGGCACGTCCGCCGGCCACCACACCAGATTCACCGTCACCTGCTGATCGATGACCGTCATGTGGGCTTCGGCCAGCCGCATCACGTCCCCAAACCCCGCGCCCCCCCGAACAGATCATGTCCCAGCCGGATCACCAGCGCCGTACTGATCGCCGTCAGCAGCACCGCCAGATAGCGCATCGCCCAGATCGAATCACCCGTCATGCGCCGCCAGATGTTCAGTTCTATAAAAAACAGCGGCGGGTGAACGTCCTCCCCCACGCGCTCAACCGTATTTTGTAGGGTGCCGTCCGACGCCTCAATGGTCCACGCTTCATCCGCCCATAACACGAGCCGGGTTAAGTCGTGGATCATCAACACAAAAGCCAGCAGCACGATCCCCATGCTGCTGATCAAAGCCAGTCGTTTTGACATTCTGCCCACCATACACGCCAGCCGCCCATTTTCCTCAGTGCTGAAGCCTGCCGTGCTCCTTACTGAAGCGCCCCGGTCCACACGGTATACACGTAAAACTCCCCGCTTTGTTCCCCGTGATTCGTGTCATACGTGTAGGTATACAATTCGAGTGTCCCACCGGGGAAATTCGTCTGGAACCAGGCAATCGATTCCTGGTCGTATTCATTAATCATAAAAAAGGCGGGCTGGGTTGGGTCAAACTCGTAATCTGTCCCCCGGTTCAACCCCACCCGTGTATACACTTCCTCCCGCGTCACCAGGCCGTTCGGCCAGCGAATATCGCCCGCCATCCCGCCGAGAATCCGGTGATCGAGCCAGTGTTCATAATGCACATAAAACGCGTTCCCAAAACTGCCCTCGCCATGCGCAAAGGCCCGCAGCGGCTTCGAGATCTCGCGGTATGGCTTCCAGCTATAACTATAATTCAGGCGGTATTGTGTAAAATAATTGTCCCAGTTCGTTCCCAGGTTATCCCCCAGCACCCCGCCGATCAGCGCCACACCCACGACCATTCCAACCGGCACGCCGCGCACGTTCCAGGGCAGCCGCTGTAAATGCCAGGCCAGCAGTCCCAACGGCAGCGCCGCCAGCCAAAAGATCAGCGGGATCGTGCCGCTTGCCCGTGTAAAGTTCGGGTTTTCACCGGGGAACGCCAGCGTCATCGCCGACGGCAGCAGCATCACCAGCACGCCCACCGGCACCAACCACAACACCGGGTCGCGCCGCTGGAAAATCAGCACGCCCCACACCAGCAGCCCCAGGATCACCAGCCCGCCCGTCGCGCCATCCATCGCCGGGAGCGAATCGACGTTGTTGATCCACTGCCCATCTCCTTCCCAGTGATACATCCGCAGCGCGTTTCGATAGTTCTGCACAAATACATCCCGCTCATCCCAGAACCGTTCGATCTGTTCGCGCAGCGTGGGCTCATACATCACCAGCACACCGTGCGCATCGGGCCGCTTGAATGCCTCTTCCCCAAACATGCGCCCCCGCGTCCGTTCCCAGAATTCCTCCGAACGAACCTGGCTGTAATGATACATCGGGATATACACCGCCAGCGCGATCACTGCCGCTGCCATCGCGCCCCGCCCCACCAGCAGCACCGGATCGGTAGGCCGCAGCGCGATCACCAGGATGCTGAACCACACCATCACGAACAGCGGCATCAAATCGCCCATGCGCGTGCCGAGTTCCTGCGATTTACTGTATCCCGCCAGCACCTCGCCCATATACCAGTACACCAGCACCGGCACGCCGATCAGCACCAGCAGCGACACCGCGCGTCCGCCGAACCGCAGCACATCGCGCGGCTGGCGTATGCGGTACAGCACCATCAGCCCAAACCCCGCCACCGCCACCAGCGGCAGCATGCGGTTCGCCTGGTAAAAATACACCCCCGCGCCCAGCACAAATCCCAGCGCGACATAATCCACCAACCGGTTGCGCCGCATCACCCGCGCCATCAATCCGATCACCAGTGCCGTTGTCAGCGGCGTGAGCACAATCCGCAGCCCCAGCCGCGACAGCATCTCATGCCAATAGCTGATCGCCACCAGTCCCGCCAGCGCCAGCCCGACCCAGTTACCCAGCCGCCGCGCGTCCTCGTCTTCCGTGCCCACAATCTGCCGGGCCATCCACCACAGCGCGGGCAGCGTCAGCAGTCCCTCGATCACTGTCGCCAGTTTGAGCGCATTGAAGCTGAAGCCCTCGCCCAGATTAGCGATCAGCGCCACCGCGTACATCTGAAAACCCTCGCGCCCGCCGTTGTTGGGGAAAAACACGCCATAATTCCCCTCATCAACCTTGATCGCGTCGAGCAGTTTTTCAATATGATCGCTCGTCATTTCGGGCGGTGTAGACGCCAGTTCGTGCAGCCGAAAATACGCCCCCAGCGCCACAATCGCCGCCAACGCCGCCGCCACACCCCACCCTTTCCACCGCAGAATGAATCGGAAGGATCGCGGCTTGCCGCGCCCCTCATTTTTCCCCTCCTGGGTTTCCGTAGGAGCGCTGCTTGCTGCGCCCGTTTTGGGCAATTCATGAATTGCCCCTAGATCGCCGTTTTCCGTCGAGGTGCGGCTTTGCCTCCTCCTTGCCCTGCTTGCGGGGAAAGGAGGACGGGAGTATAGGGGTAAAACCAAAATCACACCCCACAGCACCACGCTCCCCACCCACGCCGCGAGTCCCCTGCCCGTCAGCACAATATCCGTGACCTCATCCGTCACCGGATCGAGCTTGACGTTGTAAAAATAGGCCGCGCCCGACAGCAGCAGCGCCACCGGGATCAGAATCAGCCGGATGGAGTTCGCCTGAAACCAGGGCCAGAATCCGGATGGGGTTTGATCAGGCGCAGGAAGAATAGGGGTTTCTGCTATGGAACGGTCAACCGGTTCGGGGATCGTACTCAGTCCGATCAGCAGCGCCCATACGCCCGCCGCCGCGACAAAAAAAAATGCTGACCACCACACACTCCCCAGGTTGATCAGCGCCAGAAACAGCGTAAACACAGTCAGCCCGCCGAGTCCCACCTGAACGCGCCAACGATGCAGTTGGGCAATACTCGGAAAGCGCCGCGTAAGACTGTCCACTCGCCGCGCCCACCAGTGACGGCTGGCAACCACCACAAACCCGATATACACCATCCCCGCCAGCGCGAACGGCATCGCCGCCCCGTTCGTCTCGCGCTTGATATGTTTTTCAATATTTGTCGCCGCGTCGTACAGTCGATTCCCGCCCCAGATCGCCAGCAGCACCGCCACCGCCAGCACAATGATCCACGCCGGAGTCAGGCTGATCCGCGCCGGAATCGTGATCGGGGCGCGCTCCTCTGGCGGGTAGGTTTCATCCTCCGGGATATAGACCTCATTCTCATTTTCGTCTTCATCCCAATCGCGTGTCGAGTCAGACGGCGGTTGATCATCCCGATCATCCGGCGGCTCGCTTTCCTCGTCGGACTCGCTCCGCACCAACACCTGCCACAGCATTCCCAGTGTCCGCCCAGGTCGCCACACCAGATACCGCAGCATCTCCGCCAGCGTCAGCTCCTCGAAGATCAGCGCGGGCGTCTGACCTTCTGGCTCAGAAGATTGGGTTTCGTCCTGTTGCTCGTAAGAATCATCCATGCCTGATTCCCCACCTGATTTAATTTAAGGCCATCCCATTCATTCGGTTTGACTCCCCTTCCCTCTGAGAAGGAGCTGAGGGGGGATGGGGTAACGAATAATTTAGCGCAGCCTAATTGGGCTTGCGCGCTTTCACCGCCAGATTAACCGTGCTGCGTCCGGCGGGTTCATCCAGTTTATTCGGGCGATCAAACCAGTTCAGCACCGCGATCCCCAGGTTGATCGGATTCCACAAACTGCCCTTATTCTGATCAAATGTGGTGCGATCTGCCGCCTGCGCCATCTGCTTTGGCATCGCGCCGGACTCCAGCAGCGGCTTGCCCAGCCCATACACCAGATTGTGAATAAAAGGGAAGCTGTAATGCGTAAAGGACCGTTCCGCCTCGATCTCGAACCCGGCCCGCGCCACTGCCTCGCGCAGTTCGTCCTGCGCATACAGCCGCACATGGTTCGCCCAGATTCCCGCCAGTGGCCCCCGCCCGATATGCCGGTGCAGCACCTTTTCCAGCGTCTTGTTGATCGGGTCCCACCCAAACGGATAGTTCGCGTTCGGCACGGTGATCGCCACCACCCCGCCCGGCTTGACCACCCGCCGCACTTCGCGCAGCCCCGCCACATCATCATCGATGTGTTCCAGAATCTCCGACAGAATCACGCCGTCAAAACTGTTATCCGGAAACGGCAGGCGATAAATATTCCCGCGCGTCAGCGTCACATCCGGCAGATGTCCGACGTTGCGCTGTGCCTTGCGGATCACCTCGTCGTCCAGTTCCACCCCGACCAGTTTGCACCCGCTCACATAGCGGTACATGTTCAGGTAGAATCCGCGCCCACACGCGCAGTCCAGAATCGTCAGGTCATCGCGCGGCGGGAGCCATTCAAAAATCGTCTGGACCCGCTTCTTAAAGGCCATATCCGCCTCGTTGCGGGTCATCCGTTCAATAACAGCTTGTTCTATCATACCTCCACACCCTCAACCGCCTGCCGCATGTGCTTCTCATACCGTGTGATCGTCTCCGGCAAATTGAACTGCTGCCGGATTTCAGCCTGCGGCTTGACATATTGTGTCCGATTTTTGACCACCTCGACCACCGCCGCCCCAATTGCTTCCCAGTCGCCGCGCGGCACAATCTTGCCCATCCCCGTCACCGTCACCGGCACCCGTCCGCCCGGCGTATCCGTCATGATCACAGGTGTTCCGCAGTACATCGCCTCGACCTGCACCAGCGCGAAGCATTCCGTATCACTTGGCATCACCAGCACATCACACGCCGCGAAGAAATTCGCCATCGCCTGCATATTCGTCAGTTGTCCCAAAAAGATCAACTGGTCGCTGTAGCGCTGCACCAATGGCTGGCTGCGTTCCCACGTATCCTCGTATGCAATATCATATTCCCCCGCGAACACCACCCGCGCCTTCGGATACGTCTGGTTGATCACTTCCAGCGCGCGGATCAGCAGATCAGGCCGCTTCTCCTGCACAAATCGCCCCGCATAGCCGATCACCGGGCCGCCGTCGTCCTGCCACCGCGCCCGCAGTTCCGCCACCCGCACCGGGTCCGGCTCAGGAATCTGGATCGGCGGGTAGATCACCGACACGTTATCCCGAAACGGCGACAAATACGTGCTGTGATCCGCGTAATCATGGCTGTACGCGATCAACCGCGCTGCCCGTTTCGCCATATACTGGTGGTGCTGGAAGGTAAACCACTGCACGAACCGGTTAAAAAATCCGCCCGGCAGAATCAAATCCGCATGATGCGTGGCAATCACGGGTTTGCCGCCCATCTGCGCCAGCAGCGCCATCAGCGATGTTTCAAGCATCGGTGTATGCAGCCATACCACGTCATGCTTCCGAATCAGGCCCCACGCCGCCCACGGATACGCCGGCATCACCATCCCCCGGCTCACCCGGATCGGTGCCCACAGCCGGACAATCCGCACCCCGTTGATCGTCTCGTCGCGCGGCAGATCGATGTGGTGCCGTGCCGCCAGCACCGTAACCTGATGTCCCCGCTCTACCAATCCCTCGGCCACCCGCTGCACATGAATCGCGTAGCCCGTCCGGTGCGGGAGATAATATTGCAATGCCGCTAGAATCTTCAACGGTTTTTCGTTTTCACTCATCGTCTATTTCCACAATCCACATACCACACTCCCCCTCCTTCCCCCTTCTTTCTCCGCGTGTGATACTGGAGGTCGGGAGGATAGGAATAAACCTTCACGCGCTCCCCGATCTCACATGCTGCGCCGCCTGCGTAATCTCCCCCAACGACACATCCTGATTCCACAGCCCGATCAGACCCATCAAAATATACGTACCCAGGTTAACCGCATGCAGCAGCAGCGCGAATGCCACCGCTTTGGGGTCCGTCGCCTCACCCACCAGTTCCGCCCCCGCCAGCCCAAAGACCACCGCCGCCTCGAATGGCCCCAGGTTGCCCGGCACCGCTGGCACTGCGATCACAAACGACGCCAGCGCGATCATCGCCATCGATGCCGCCCACGTTGGATCATCAAACACGGCATACAAAATCACATAGCCGGCCACCACCGAACAGGTCCACGCCGCCGCCGTCCACCACACCGCCAACAGCGTCGCCCGCATCGAGGCCAGCGGTTTGATCCCATCCAGTAGATGATCCAGCCATTCATGAAACCGGGCGCGCCGCAAAAACGGCACAATGCGCGCCCCGAAATCAAGCAAAGCATGCGCCCAGGTGGGCCGCGCCGCGAATATCACCAGCACGATCACCCCGATCACCGCGCCGATCCCCAACAGCGCCCCAACGATCCCGATCTCCAGGCCCACCGGCAGCAGCGCCAGCGTCAGTCCTACCAGCGCAAACACCGCCAGCGTATCCAGCAGCCGTTCCACCAGGATTGTGCTTAACGAAGTCAGCACCCGCACCGGGGGATCGATCCGTGTCGCCAGTGCCGCCCGCGCCACTTCACCGATGCGCAGCGGCAGCACCCCGTTGATAAAATAGCTGACGTTCAAAATGTGAAAGCTGTCTTTGGGACTCATCCGCCCATCCAGCAGCACACGCCACCGCAGACTGCGCAGCCATAACCCGATCACCGAAATCAACACACAAGGCAGCACCATCACGTACCGGGCGTGCAGCAGTTCATCCCGTACCCCGCTCAGATCACGCCGGAACAGATAGAACAATGCAACCAGGCTGACCGCCAGCCCCAGGATCAGACTCGGCCACCGCTTTTTCATGACACCATGCAGCTTTCTCTACCGAACACGGCGCGACATTATAGCCCGCGATTCAACGTCCTACAAAGTACACGCATGGCCCGATCCTTCCTCACTCGTCTGCGGGGATCGACGGGTTTCGCATATTGCCGCTTTACCCCCTCGAATTGACGAGGGGGTGAGGTTTTATGGTTTTGTTATTCTTCGGGGGTATAAGTCAACGAGTTCAAAAACGGCGTGATAGTTTCCCTGGCCTGTGCGGTTTCACCGCGCGCTGCCGAAATGCTCAGGATAGCAGCATGCTCTTCATCAAAATGCACCAGGATCACGTACCCGTCACACAGATCCGATGTAAAGGTTGCCTGTTCGGCGGCGTGCCCGGCCACCGTGAGCGCTTCGACTCGCCCCAGCGTGAAATTTTCCTCGTTGATATAGATCGAAGCATAGGAGGCAAAAACCTCCTCTGGCGGCACTTCCTCCCCAATCGGCATCGTATAAAGCCTCGCCAGTGAGGGCACGAGGATCGATACCTTGACCGAACCGGGCACAAAAGGTTCATCATAAGCCGCCATATTGATTTGGTTCGTCAGGCTGATCATCCCGGCAAAGTCGAGCATCTGCCACCCGGCAGGAAACCCGAATCCCATCCCATCCCCCGCCACCGTATAGGCGGTCATACCATCGGGTTTGTTATACCGCAGCATATTGAGCAGAGTGAACAAATCCCGTTGTTGGTTTTGTAGTCCACCCTCCCCTGCCTGCACGAATGTGATCATCAGGTCGCCCTTCAGATTAATCAGGACAATCATCCCGCCCATCACCTCATCCGCTGCCACCAGTGCTGGATAGCCGCCAAAGATATGAGGTTCCGGGTTGCTCAACTCCCCCGTGCTCGACGATTTTACTACATTGAAGGCTTCATTCAGCGGCATACCGGTTTCAAATGGAAAAGCCAGGATCGAAATCACCTGAGGTTCCAGCATCGTCACCACGATCTCACCGTCAGGAATCTCCGCCGTGCTGTCATACTCGTCCAGAGCCGCCTGGCTTGACCCGATGATGATCAGGCCGGGCATATTCGATTCATCGACCACCCAATCAGCGGGATAATTGAATGTCGTAAAGCCCAGTTGCGACGTAAATGTTTCATTTCCCTGCGCCGCCAGCGGAAAAACACCCGTCAGCAGGCTAACTAATGCGATCAGAAGCAGCGCCGTTGTTTTTTTCATCTCCTCAAAGTTCTCCTCTGAACTTAACCAACTGTATCCCTACTGTATTTTTCCATCGTGACCGCTGCGTGACAGCCTTGACATAGGGCCACTCTCCCGCGTATAATAATCGACAGTTCGCGGGTATAGTTCAGTGGTAGAACGTTAGCTTCCCAAGTTAAATGTCAGGGGTTCGAGTCCCCTTACCCGCTCCAACCAAAGGCATTCCGCGTGAATGCCTTTTTTCTTTTGAGTTGCCGCGAAAGGATTTGAGTGTGAGCACCAGCGCCCCCACCATCGAAATCGTCCACCATGCCCCACCGGGCCGTTTAAACGAAGATGCATGGCTGCTCATGCAGAACGGGCCGCTAGGAAACCGCATTTTATTCGCAGCCATCGACGGCGCAACTACCCGCCTCAACCCGCCGCCCCTCAAACAATATCTGGCGTCGCTGGAGTCGGGTGGCAGTCTCACCCCCGCCGCCTATTCCGCCCGCCTCGTGCGCGATTCGCTGGCCCGGCTGGTTGCCGAAGGGTTGTTTTCCGATCTGCGCACCTTGCTGCTCGAAGCCAACGCCGACTTAGCCCGCGATCTGATCAGACACCTGGGCGCGCTCACCCTCGAAGCGATGGCTTTTCCCCCCGATGTTTACGCCGCCCTCGCCCACGATCCGCGCCTCGTCCGGCTGGGCCTGCCCGCCAGCGTGGCGACGCTGGCCGAATACGATCCCGCCGCCGGGGAAATCCGTTGGGCACACGTCGGGGATACGATGCTGCTCGTCGCCTATCAGGATGGCCGCGTCGCCGTGCCGACTCATCCCGATGTCGCCGTTTTCGATTCCGAAGTCAAGCGCAACGCTCGCAAATTCCGCGACAATCACGCCCATCTCTCCTACCGCGAACTGATCAACAGTCCCGAAATGCGCCAGCAGACCGTCTACAACGCCCTGTATCACAACTATGTAGATGAATATGGCCTCCCCCAACCCAATCACGGCATCGGCGTGCTGGATGGCCTGCCCGAACTGCGCTACTTTATCCAGACCGGGCGCTTTTTTGTGGATGACGTGTCGTTTGTCTGCGCGCTGACCGATGGCCTCGAATGGCCCGCCTCGCTGTTCGAAGCCTTTGCCGACGATCCCGCCGAGGCTGAACAGCGCCGCCAGGACCGTCTCGCCCACATGGCCGCCACGCTCAACGCATCCGGGCTTTCCGGCTATCTGGCGCTGCTCCGCCAGACTGAGGCTGACGACCCGAATCACGAAAACTATCCGCGCTTCAAAACGCACGACGACGCCACCGGCATCCTCCTGCGTTTCGGCGCATAACAGGCACAAAAAAGCCCGGCGTATTCACCGGGCTTGCACTTTAGCTTACGCTGCGGCAGGCGCTTCAGACCGCAGATAATCCGCCACCACAATCGCCTCATACGCATTCCAGAACACGCGCTTTTCGCCCAGGTGTTGGATCACCCCGGCCCGTTCCAGGTACGACTGCACCGGATCGTTCAGCCCGCTCAGGAACACGCGCCCACCACTCGCTTCCATGCGATGAATCAGGGCTTCCAGTGCCGCCAGCCCTGTTGTATCCAGCAGCGGCACCGTCCGCAGACTCAGGATCAAATCCTGCACGCCGTCCAGTTTATCCATCGCCATATTGAACGTGTTCACCGTGCCGAAGAACAGCGGCCCGATGATATACACCACCAGCATCCCGTCGCCATCATTTTGCACGTCATACCCCTGCTCGCGCATTTTTTCGGCGGATACCGGCGACTTCACCACTTTGATCTGGCTGATCTGGATCACAAAGATCAGCGCCGACAGCCCTACCCCGATGATAATCGCCTGCGTCAAATCGAGCGCCACCGTTGCCAGCAGCGTGCTGAAAAACGCAAACAGCGAGCTTTTAAATCGGCGGTGGAACAGTTCCCGAATTTCCGCCCATTCATTCATCCGCCACGCCGTCACCGTCAGCACCCCGGCCAGTCCCGCCATCGGCACCTTCGAGATCACCGGGGCCAAAAACAGCACCGCCAGCAGCAGCGTGCCCGAATGCACCAGGCTGACCACGCGTGTTTTGCTCCCGCTTTTGATCGCCACGCTCGTACGCGCAATCGCCGCCGTCGCCGGAACCCCGCCGAAAAACGGGATAATCATATTTCCCACGCCCTGCGCTACCAGTTCCTGATCCGCGACCATCTTCTTCCCGGTCATGCGTCCGGCGACTGCCCCGCACAGCAGACTCTCGATAGCCCCCAGCGCGGCAATCGAAAACGCGGGCACGATCAGCTCGCCCGTTTTATCCCACGGAATGCCCGCTGGAACCAGCCGGTCTTTCAGCATAATCGTTTGTGGAATATTCCCAATAACCGGCACATCCGGGTCCAGGATCAGCTTGATCGCGGTAGCCACCATCAGCGCCAGCAGCGATCCGGGAAACCGTGCGCCCCATTTCTTGGGCCACAGCACCATCACCGCAATCACCAGCAGACTCAGCGCCAGCGCGGTCCAGTTCGGCGTATAATCGAACCGGAAATAATGCGCCAGCTTGATCACCGAGTTTTCCGCCGCTTCCGTTTTAACGCCGAGCAGATTATCAATTTGTCCAATGAAGATAATGACTGCAATCCCGCTGGTAAATCCAGCGATCACCGCCGAGGGAATAAAATTGACAATCTGCCCCAGGTTAAAAATACCCAGCAGCAGAATAAAGAATCCGGCCATCGCGCCTGCGAACCATACACCCTCCAGGCCATAGCGGCTCGCCAACACGATCAAAACTGCCGACATTGCGCCCGTCGGCCCCGAAATCTGGTAGCCCGCGCCCCCAAATCCAGCAATCAGAACCCCGGCTAGAATCGCCGTCACCAATCCCGCCGCCGCCGTTGCGCCCGACGCCACACCGAACGCCAGCGCCAATGGCAGCGCCACCGCCGCCACCGTCACCCCGGCTAACACATCCTGCTGCAATGTGTTTGTGTTATACCCCTCAAATTCCTCGCGAAAAATCTGCGCCAACTTGAGGGGCGGAAATCCGACTCGCATACCATCACTCCTGCTGCATCCAAAACAATGCCTCTTGGGTCAACAAGAGGCAGCGCAGCATCATAGCACACTCGCCCCCAATTGTGGATAGTACATATCCACCAAAACCCTTATTAATATTCCGCTGATCCGCGCGGGTTGGTGATGTCTGTCCCACCCCCTATGGGCAGATCGACGAACCGTTCGTAGGGGCGTCGGCTTGCCGCGCCCGCTTTGCTCCTCCTTTCTCCGCGTGTGATACCGGGTGGATCGAATGCGTAGGCATTTGTAGGGGCAGGTTTGCAAACCTGCCCTTAC
>CAYYNB010000060.1:0-31295 GCA_964472565.1 uncultured Anaerolineaceae bacterium | reverse complement strand
GTGGGTTTTACGGCGCTTTCTCGATAAATATAGGATATACTTTGCTAGTTCTATTTTGAGAAATTTTGAACCAATTGAGGATTTCATGCCAGTTGAGGGAATAACCCCACCCAATCAGCCCGATTATTCACGCAAATGGTGGGTGATGTTAAGTGTAGCGATGGGCACTTTTTTGGGCACCATCGACGGCAGTATCATGAATGTCGCCCTTCCCACGCTCAAAAAAGCGCTGGATACCGATCTGGCGATGGTGCAGTGGGCGATTATCAGTTATACCCTGATCGTCACATCGTTGATTCTGGGGGTAGGGCGCTTGGCCGACATGATCGGCAAAAAGCGGATCTACCTGACCGGCATGACGGTGTTTGTCTTTGGCTCCATTTTGTGCGGCCTTGCGCCCAACATCCACTTTCTGATCGGCTTTCGCGTGCTGCAAGGCATCGGCGCGGTGATGCTCCAGGCATTGGGCATGGCGATTGTTACCGAAGCCTTCCCACGTTCCGAACGAGGCCGCGCGCTGGGTCTGATGGGGACAGTGGTTTCGCTGGGCATCAGTCTCGGCCCAACGGCAGGCGGTATTCTGATCGGCACGGTGGGCTGGCGCGCGATCTTTCTGGTCAATGTGCCGGTTGGCGCGGCAGGCTTGTTCCTGGGGCGTCGTTTCATCCCCGATTGGCGTCCCCCCGGCGGCCAGCGCTTTGATGCGCTGGGAGCGGTGATCATGCTGCTGGCGCTGGTGGCATTAGCGCTCGGCCTCACATTTGGCCCCGAAAATAACTGGGACAGCCTGTCCCTTGCCCTGCTGATTGGCGCGGGCGTCGGGTTGCTCGTTTTTGTGCTGGTCGAAAAACGTCTGCCGCATCCGATGATCGACCTCCACCTGTTCCGCGATCCCCTCTTCAGTATCAGCCTGCTCACCGCGCTGCTGGTATTTGTGGTAAACGCTGGAATGCTGCTGCTGCCGTTTTACCTGGAAACGGTGCGCGGGCTGAGCACGGAACTGACCGGGCTGGCGCTGACGGTTGTCCCGGCAGCGCTGGGCCTGATGGCTCCTATTGCCGGGGTGCTGTCGGATCGGTATGGGTCGCGCGGTATTTCGCTGGCTGGATTAGTCGTGGTGATCGGCGGCTGTCTTTCGATTGCGACACTGCGCGAGAATACTTCGACTTTCGGTTATATCATCCGCCTGCTGCCGCTGGGATTGGGGATCGGCTTGTTCCAGTCGCCCAACAACAGCGCGATCATGGGCACGGCGTCCCGCGAGCAGTTAGGGGTGGTGTCCGGCCTGCTCGCTTTGTCCCGGAATATGGGCAATGTCGTCGGGGTGCCCCTGATGACCGCCATTTTTTCCAGCCGCGTGGTGGCGGTTGCTCATCTCTCGCGCGGCGCAGATGTGACCAATGCCCCGCATGGTGCCCTGGTCGATGGACTGCAAACCTCATTTCATATCGCGGCGGGGGTGATCACCCTGGGAACCTTGTTCGCCCTGGTCGCCTTTACGCTGGAACGGCGGCGCATCCGGGATGCGAAGACGGTTGAAGTAACTGCCTGAAACCAGGCCCCAGCGTCAACCTGGGGCTGTGTTTAAGCCTTTCCAAGACAATAATGATCCCATTCATCCGGTTTGACTCCCCTTTCCTCAGGGAAGGGGTAAGGGGGGATGGGGTCAGGTAAATAGTGGTGCAGCCTTACTTCGCATTCGAATTGGCTGTTCCCACGCTGACCATTCGCAGCAGCGCGTCGATACTCTTCGCATCCGGCAGCGAGGGGATCGCGCCGTACCCGGTCGTGGTCAGTGCTCCCGCCGCCGATGCTCGCTGCATCATGGCCTGTAAGGTTTCAGCGCTTAGAATTTCGATTTCCAGATGCTGCGAAATGAGCGAGTCCAACAGCGTCGCGATAAATGAATCACCCGCGCCGGTGGTTTCGACGACCTGCACCCAGGGTGACGGGACATGCCCGGTAATTTTGCCAGCCTGATACCATACACCGTCCCGCCCCAATGTCACCGCCACCAGCCGGCCCCGGTAGCCGATTTCATTCAGCGCTGCCGCATAATCCGTGCTGTCATGCTCAGGAGCCAGGAAAATCAGGTCGGTATTGCTGATCTTGAGAATGTCGGCGTGGGCAATCGCTTCAAGCATGGCGGCGCGCCCGGCGTTTTTGTCCGGCCACAGATCAGGCCGCCAGTTTGGGTCACACGAGCAAATGACCCCGGCCTCTTTCGCCAGATGAATCGCCTTGAGCGTGGCCTCGCGGGACTGCGGGGACCGTAAGCTGATCGATCCATAGTGCAGAACCAGCGCTTGCTCTACGTCTTCGGTATGCACCTGTTCGGGCAGCAGATAATCATGCGCGCCAGAGAAAAATTCAAAATCCCGATCTCCTCTGGTGCCCTGTTTGACAAAGGCCAGGGTGGTGAAATGTTCATTGTCCACCCGCAGCGCACAATCAACGCCGACTTCGCCCAGGTCGTGTTGAATTTTGCGCCCAAACGCATCATCCCCAACGGTTGAGATCAGGCGGGCATGGCGGCCCAATTTGCTTAAGCCCGCCGCTACATTCGTGGGAGCGCCCCCGGTTGCCGCGGTGTACTGGCTGGCCGTGACCAGCGTCTGCCCGCGTTCGCGTGATACAAAATCGATCAGGGCTTCACCGATACATAAAACATCCATAACGAGTTCGCTCCTTGGTGCGGGTATTTCTATTAAATATAACGCCTAATTACGATCTTCCAAAACCTTTTGGAAAGCACCTTATCGGGCCGCTAAACCGATGTCGGTGCGGTAATGCATCCCGTCGAAATGCACCCGGCTCACACCCGCATAAGCCGACTGCGCGGCCAGCGCCAGGGTAGGGGCAACGCCGGTGATATTCATCACACGTCCGCCCGATGTGAGCAGGGTGCCATCATCCCCGGTTCGCGTCCCGCCATGAAATAATAATACACCCGGCGGCACTTCCGGTTCCAGATGGACTGGCAGCCCCACGTCATCGCGTTCAGGATAGCTGTTCGTGGTTAACGTCAGCGTCACCGCTGCTTGATCCGACCAGCGCAGATCGATCTGATCCAGGGTGCCATCCACACACGCTTCGATCACATCCAGCAAATCGGTTTGCAGCAGCGGCAGCACCACCTGGGCCGCCGGATCGCCCATGCGTGAATTGATCTCCAGGGCAATCGGGCCAAGCGCGGTCCAGGTCACGCCGATATACAACGCGCCTTTAAAACAGCAGTGTTCCGCTTGCAGCCCGGCCAGCACGGGTTTAAAAATCTCGTTTTCCAGGCGGGCGATCATGTCGGGGGACAGCCTGTCAACCGGGGCATAAGCGCCCATGCCGACGGTACTGGGGCCTTTTTCATTGTTGTGCAGGCGGCGGTATTCTCGCACCGGCGGCATCATGGCGAGCACCGTGCCATCGGTAAACGCGGTGACGGACAGTTCTTCGCCCTCCAACCGCTGTTCGATGACCACCCGCCGCCCGGCTCCATCCAGCGCATCCCGTTCGATCAGCGCCCGCAGAATCCCTTCCGCATCCGCCGATCCGCGCGGGGCAAAAATGCCTTTGCCCCGTGTCAGGCCATCGGCTTTGATGATCATGTCTTCAATATCCTGGCCCGATAAATAATCAAGCGCCTCGTCCACGTCGGCAAAAACCTCATACGGCGCGGTAGGCACATGGCTCTGAACCAGCAGATATTTGGCATAACTTTTGGATGCTTCGATCATCGCGGCGCGGCGGTGTGGACCGAAAACGCGCAGCCCTACCGCTTCAAATTGATCGACCAACCCATTGACCAGAATTTCTTCCGGCCCGACGATAATCAGGTCCATGTGTTCCTGCATGGCGTAATCCAGCAGGCTGACGGTATCTGTGGCGTCGATGTCCACATTCTGAACATGAGGCGCAAGCGCAGCCGTGCCGCCGTTTCCCGGTGCGACACTAATCTGATCGATGCGGGGTGATTGGGCCAGCTTCCAGGTGATCGCG
Organism: uncultured Anaerolineaceae bacterium; assembly: GCA_964472565.1. Classification (GTDB taxonomy): domain Bacteria; phylum Chloroflexota; class Anaerolineae; order Aggregatilineales; family Aggregatilineaceae; genus DATAMF01. The sequence goes on along the minus strand of CAYYNB010000060.1, from coordinate 27,302 downwards.
TGTGCGCGCGCCCCCCCGCCGATGACCAAAACATGCATAAAAAGTCATCCTAACTGATGATATGCGCATAGTGCAGCGCCACCATAAGTCGTTTCTGGGCCGGATAGCTGGCCGGTTGGAACGGCTGCCCGGTGAGCATCTCATAGACGCGCTGGTAGCGCTGACTGATGCTGACGATCATATCATCACCCAGCGTTGGCAGCTTATGATTTTCACCGTATCCCTGGGCCTGGTACCACAACCGGACAAATTCGCGGTCAAAACTTTCTGGTTCTTCGCCCTCTTCAAACATCTCATCATACGTATCCGCCCGCCAGAAGCGGCTGCTGTCTGGCGTATGCAGCTCATCAATCAAAACCAGATCGCCGTTCAAATCCAAACCAAACTCGTACTTACTGTCAACCAGAATTAAATCGGCCAGAATGCTCAACTGCCGCCCTCGCAAAAACAGCAGCAGCGCCGCTTCTTGAATCCGCTCCCACAACGCCGGGTGAATCCCCGCTGCGATCACTTCTTCATGGGTCAACGGTTGATCGTGCGCCTTGCCGAACTCCTTCAAGGAGGCTGTGATCACCGGATTCGGTAATTCCTGATTCTTCTGAAGCCCATCAGGAAATTGAATCCCATAAATCGTGCGCGCCCCATCTTCATACTGTTTCCACAGGCTGGCCGGAGTGATGCCGCTGATGAAGCCGCGCACCACAACGGCAATCGGCAGCGGATTGGCGGTGAGTGCAATCGTCAGGTTGGGATCGGGCATATCGATCACATGGTTGGGCAAAATATCCGCCGTCTGCTCAAACCACCAGTTGGTCAACTGGTTGACCACCTGCCCTTTATACGGCACCAATCCCACTTTGTGATTGAACACATTGAAGCGATCTGTGACAATCACCACCCGCCGCCCATCAGACAGCGAATAATTATCTTGCACTTGTCCCCGCTCCGGCGTCAGGCCAGCGAGTTCCAAGCTATCCAGCGCCATAGGGATCACAGGTCGGATTTGTCCAGGCGTCAACATCTGAATTCCTCTCGTTTACTTAGGCCGTCCCCAAAAAATAATTATCCCATTTGTCAGGTTTGACTCCCCTTATCCCAGGGAAGGGGTAAGGGGAGATGGGGTAAAGAAAATATTGGCGCAGCCTTACTTATTTTCTCCGCCAGGATGTTAGACGGTGTGCTTGTAATCATAATGCGGAAAGGGTCAGGAGGGAAATCGTAGATCAGGCGTAGATCGAACATGGCCCATCGCGCGCACCTTTTTTCCTCATTTTGAGTACTAATATAATGTACGCATTGAATGCACAAGGAGCATCACATGAGCGCGCTGTCTCGAAATGTCAACTTCGATGTTGTTCTCAAAAACCGCCAAGAGTCAAAAATCGAGTTCTGGCGCAACAATGGCGACGGCACCTGCACCCGCCTCTCCGATGGGCTGACACTGACCCTGGCCGAATACAACGATCTGCCCGGTCATAATGCCCACTTGCCCTGGCGCGACTCCAACTAACCTCGCTGGGCGAGACCCGCCTTCCGCAGCTTAACAAAAAAGCGCACCCAGATGAACAGCAAGGGTGCGCTTTCAGAATCGGCAGCCGCGCTAGTACGATTTGTACTCACCTGAACTGAATACATGCACATACGGCGTTTCGTAGCCGCCATCCAGACTCCACTGGAACGCAAAATGCGCGTCCGTGATCGTCATATTGACGCAGCCGTGACTGTGGCGATAGCCGAAGCCGTCATGCCAATAGGTGCCGTGCAGTGAAATCGCCTGGTCAAAGTACATCACCCAGGGCACATTCTCCAGTGAATAGAAGTCGGTTTGGCCTTCCGCGCCGCTCATATTGCCGCTCGTCTGGCGCGTTCCCACCGTGAAGGTGCCTTCGTTTGTGCCCCAATCTTCCAGCCCCGACGAAATTAACGTCGTAAAGACGGGCGTATCTTCTTCGTAAGCCACCAGGACCTGCTCGAACAGATCAACCGCAAACCAGCGGCCTTTGACCTGCGGCGGGCGATCAATCAACAGCACCCGCGCCATGTTCACCTGCTTGACCCACTGTTCCGGCCCAACCAGATACCATTCCCAGCCATCGATCACGGCGGTAGCAAAGATATTCACGCGGGTATAGCGGGCCAGCAGCGGCTTGCTTTCGTCGCCATCCAGACCGGGGGCCGCACTGGGGTAGACCGGCACCAGAATCCACGCCATCGGGTAGGCCAGCGACTCATCGAGATACACCCCGGCAAATTCGCTGGGCCGGACCACCGCCAGTTGGCTGGCGGGCATCCACTGCCCATCATTTACCTGAAGCCAATCGCCTTGCGCGCCGGACACCGTGACATAGGTGAATCCCTGCGGAATCTCGCCAACCGGATTACCACCCGGCGCATCATACAATGTAGCCGCCCCGCCGACAATTTTACGGAAGGCGAAGCGCGCGATCTCATCCATATCCACCGCCAGCGGGCGCACATCGGGGTGGGGATGCAGCAGCATTTCATCAAGCAGCATTTGATACTCGACGGTGGGCAGGCCTGCTGTACAGCCTGGTCCATTCGGTTCCTTCAAACACGTTTCCCGGTCGGCTGCGCGTGCGGTTGAAACGGGGAACAAACTCAGTACCAGCAATAATGTAAAAATCAGGCTGCGATGTCGCACGAATGGCTCTCCTCTAGTCAAAATTCTGTTGAACATCTATTGTACCAAACGCAAATACCCGGCTGCCAGCACGCTCACCCTACGCTTGCTCCGCTTGTGCCAGGCGCTGCACAAACACCGTCAGCCGCTGTTCAATATCGTGGTACAGTTGGTGGATAGTTTCGAGCTGCTCACTTTCCATGCCATGCTCTTCCGCCGGATCATGCAGCGACCAGTGGACGACCCGCGCCTGGGTAAACGTTTCCGGTGAAAGATGCTCATGCACGGTGTCACACACCGTTACCACATAATCGAACGGCTGGTTGACCAGGGCCTGATAGGTATGGATGCGGAGCATATGCGCCGGGACCAGATGTTCGGCCAACACTTGCAGCACCAGCGGCGAGATGCCATCCGACGGCGCGAGTCCGGCGCTGGACGCCACCAGTGATCCGGGGGCCATATGATGTGCCAGCGCTTCGGCAATGAGTGAGCGCGCGCCATTTTTGGCGCACAGAAACAGCACCCGTTGGGGCTGATGCAGGGTGGGCAGGGTTTGAATGCAGGGGCTGCGCTGTTTCCACCACTGGCAGCACGCGGCTAAGGTTGCCATGTGCGGCGAATAATACCGGCGGCGGGCGTCGCCAATGCTCTGCTGAACAGTCACCAGCCCCGCCTCGGTTAGTACATTAAGATGGTGGGAGAGCAAATTCTGGCTCAGGCCAACTTCGCTCATCAACTCCGAATTGGTCCGGTCACTCTCCAGCAGCAGTTCCATCAAATGCAGCCGGTTTGGATCAGACAGTGCTTTGAAAATTTCCACCATTGTATCTTGAAGCATCGTGGCTGTTTCCCCTGAAAGCATCAATGAGTATATAACTATTTAACCATGATTCGTCCGTGAATGGGTAAAACAGCCTACGCCAGTGCGCGCGTCATTTGTTCAATTACCCACCGTAAATTCACGTTGCGCACGGCTTGCAGCGACGTGCGACAGGCGTCTTGCGCCGTTGGCATATCTTCCGCATCCTGGGCCTTGCGCACTTCGGCCAGCCACGCCATCGCTCGCATATCCGGCTGTTCATCTTCGATCCGGAGTTCATCCTGATGATCAACCAGCGTATCGAGCAGGGTATTGATTGTATCGGCGCTTTCCTGCGGCTGGTTCAATGACGCATAGGCTTTGGCGATCAGCGCGTAGATAAACGCTAAATCTTTCAGGCTGGCGTTGTCGCTCCGATCCAGCAGCGCCAACGATTGCAGCGCCGCTTGCAGGGTGGCCCGTCGTCGTTCGAGTTCGTCCAGCGTCTCTTTCAGATCGTCCGATGCCCGCCGCGTCAGATTATTGTACACCGTAACTTTCTGGTAGTATTCGGCGGCTTTCTCCAAATCGCCCTGAACCCGGTAGAGATCGGCAATCGCTTGCAGTGTCGCGCTGATCCGTTCGTCGCTGCGCGGCACATGATCCCCCTCGATTTCCAGCGCATCCTGATAGGCTTTGTGCGCTTCTTCATAGTGGTGGGAGCGCCCGTACAAAACACCCAGCGTGCGCAGCGTGTCGGCATAAGCGACGGGTTGCAGCCGCCGGTCCATATACACCAGCGCTTCATGGTGCCGCGCCACCGCCGCCATCAGATCGCCCCGCGCTTCCTGCGCCGCCGCCATCAATTGCAGCGTTTGCACCAGCCGCGCATTGGCTTGTTGGGGTTGGGCTTTTTCGGCTTCGAGCGCTTTGTGCAGCGTATCAATGGCGGCATCATACCGTTCAGCGGCATACAGCGCTTGCCCCAGCGCCCGCCACGTATTCGCGGCGGCAGTGGTGCCCGGCGTATGGTAGTGCAGCGCTTCCCGGTAGGATCGTTCGGCGTCGTCATAATGTTTTTGGTGGCGGTGCGCCTCGCCGATGGCATGGTGGGTGAGCGCCACTTCCAGCGGGGTTTCGTCCGGCAGTTCGGCGGAAATGTCCAGCGCTTCGGTCCAGGCGTCGCGCGCTTCGTCGTAGCGTTCCATCTGCGCATAGGCCCGCCCCAGACTGCGCAAAATCTGGGCGCGATCTCGTGCAAACAGCGTGACCGTCAAACATTCCAGCGCCAGTTGGTAGTTCTGGATGGCAAATGGCAGCCGTCCCGCGTCCCGGTGGACATCGGCTAATTCACCCAACACTTCGCCCAGTTCGCGCGCGTCGCCCCATTCCCGCGTGAGATCGCGCGTCTGTTCGTAGATTTGCACCGCGCTTTGATCGCCCACCGCTGCCGTAACCCGCGCCAGCAGGTGCAAAATATCCCGGTATTGGCGCGGTGCGTCCGCCTTTTCGAGCACATTCAGCGCCCGTCGATAGGCTCGCGCCGCCTCGTTAAGCTGGCCCTGTGCTTCGTGCGTCTGGCCCAACGACTTCAGCACATCCGCCGTATGTACCGGGCTGACCCCTTCTACGTCGCGCAGCACGATCAGCGCATCCTCATAAACACCGATAGCTTCGGCATAGCGGTTCAGCCCGCCCAGGGTATGCGCCACCGTTGTCAGAATCCGCGCGACTTCGTCGGGATAATCTTTGCGCGGCAGGTGTTCGAGCGCCCGCTGGTAGCTTTCTATTGCACTGGCGGGCTGCCCGGTATCCAGCAGAATATCGCCCGCGGTGGCATGCATCAGCCCGCGCAGATGCGGCTCCGGTTCGACTTCCAGCGCCTCGCGCAGATGGCGCAGCGCTTCGCCCGAATCGCCCAATTTGCGGTATCCCCGCCCGGAAAGTTCATGGGCCAGAGCGCGGCTGGCATTGTCCAGCGAAATATCGGGATTCAGCAGCGGTTCGAGCGTCAGAATCACATCTTCCCAGCGCTCAAGCTGGCCCAGCACTTCGCCCAGGTCGCGCCGCGCTGCCCACGCCGCCGGCGAGTCAGGATAGTGTGCTTCGGCCACCTTTAACCCGCGTTCGGCCACTTCCAGCGCCAGCGCCGGGCGATTCTCCGCGATGAGCGACCTCACCGCCAGTCCCAGCACCAGCACTTGCAGCCCCGTTCGCGGATCGTTGACCGCTTCTGGTCCACGGTTCGCCAGCAGGTGCGCCCATTCCATCAGCGATTGTCCCGCCCGGATAGGCCGCTGTATGGCTTGCTGCGTGCGTGCCCGGATCGCCTGCGCGTAGCCCATCTGCTGCAGGTCGGGCATCGGCTCCCGCTGCAATAAATCGACGATTTCCTGGGCGACTTCCATCGCGCCCGGCAGCCGCCCCTGTTCCATCAGCGCCCGCTGTAAGGCAAGCTGTGTGATCAGGTAGCTGGTCGGCTCTTTCGAAGCATTTTTATGCGTCAGCGCCCGCCGGTAGTTGGCTACCGCGCGATCCAGTTGGCCCACCGCCCGGTAAGCATCCGCGAAATGGTGCAGCGCCACGCCGATCCGCATCTCGTCCCGTTCGCTGATGCCTTGTGCCTGTTCGACTTCGGCGGTAAATGCCTGGAGCGCCTCTTCAAAATTCCCCTGCCGCCACCGCACCCGCCCCAGCGTCCGGTACGCATCGGCGGCATCACTTGGCGCATGATTCAGCGCTTGGATTGCCTCGTTTGCAGCCTGAAGCGCGGGTTCATCTTCTCCCGAAATCGCGTACACCGCCGCGATCAACCGCAGCGTCCGCCCAACCAGCAGCGGGTTGTTTTCGGCTCGCTGGAGATCTAATGCTTCCTGGAACACCGCCAGCGCCCCATCCAGATCGCCGCTGGTTGCCAGCGCCGCGCCCAATCCGCGCAGCGTTTTCGCCCGTGCCGGGTTATTAGCCGCGCAGCAGTCCAGCGCGATCTGGTAGCCCTGGATGGCTTCTTCAACCGCGCCCTGTAAATGGTAAATCTGGGCACGCAGGTGCGCCGCCGCCGGATCATCTTCCCCGGCGATGGCGCTTAAGGCTTCCCCGTAACGCCCCGCCAGCAGCAGCAGTTCCGCCCGTGCATACGGAGTCGCATCCTCGGCCTGGTTCATTTCGTTGACGGCTGCCGCATAGTTCCCTTGTGCCCGCAGCGCCAGCGCCCGTTCGAGGTGTGAATTGGGCGTATCATCCAGCACGCCAATCGCATCGTTCAGCCGCCCCATGTGCCGGTAGACGCGTGCTAATCCGCGCCGCACCACGCTTAACGAGTCGGCGGCGCTCAGGTTGAAGACCAGTTCCGCCGCTTCGATCAGCGCTTCCGTTGCCTGTCCATAACGTTCGGTGAGATCATACAGCCGCGCCAATGCCACGAGTGTTTCCGCTGCCGCGTGCGCGCTGTCATGGGCTTTCCGAATTTCCAGCGCTTTTTGCAGCGCTTCTTCTGCCGCACTATACGCCTCTTGATCGGTGAGTTCGATCCCCATCTGCGTCAGGTGGACGCCTTCCGCTCGTATCCCGGTGGCTTCCGGTTCCGCGTCCCGATCTTTTTCCAGCGCGCCCGGATGATATTCCAGCAGATAGCCCCGCAGCAAGCGTTGATCCTCGCGTATCGCATGCAGCAGACTCGTTTCTGCGCGGTACAGCATCAGCGGATCGTCGCTGTGCATGCGGATATAGCGCTGTGCCCAGGCTTTCGCGCGTTTGCTGGCGGCATTTTTCCCGGCGCTCACGTCCGCCCGCCCATAAACCACCGGATGCATCCGGTCATCAGGCGTGATGAAGCCGTACTGCGCCAGCATCACCAGTCCGCGCCGCCCCGCGATGGGATTGTCAATGTTGGCCGCCGCCAACAGTCCGTCGAGGGGGGCGCCGCTCAGCGGAAAGGCTCCAAACGCTTCAAACAGCGCCCGGTATTCGCCCGGCATCGCGCCCAGCGACACATCCAACACCCGTTGCAGCGCTGCGGCCTGCTGGATCACGGGATCAATATCTTCGGTGATGATTTCCACCTCGTCGCTGGTTGTCTCGTTCAGGGGTCTTTCGACCAGTTCCAGCACCTCGCCCAGCGGCATGCCATCCCGCTGCACAAGCTGCCCGACAGTCATCAGCGCATAGGGGAGATTGCCTAGTGCGTGCGCCACCCGCAGTAGATCACCCCGTACCCGCCGCGTATCGTCGATCCCGGCATAATGCGCCAGCGTTTCTACCGCCGGGGTATCGTCCAGCGCCCGCAGCGTGACGATCCCGTCTGGATCATCCGGCAGGGCCTCTTCAGGATTGACAGGCAGTGGGGGAGTCTCAACCGCCAGCAGCACATGCGGCGTCAATTGGGGCAGTTCGGCCAGCAGCGCGTCATCCGGCTGCAAATTATCCACAATCAGCAGCGTGTGTTCGTCCAGATGCCGTTCCAGCGCGTCCCGTTTGGCCTGGCTGTCGCGCAGCATATGCGGCAGGTTGAGCGCCAACGCCAGCGTTTGTTCCCAGCGCGCCGGTTCATCGATCCACCAGATACGGCGGAAGCGCTGCCGTGTCCGTTCGTGGGCCGCGACGACAGCCAGCAGCGCGCTTTTACCGCTGCCCGGCGCGCCCGGCAGGGTGATCGGCTTGCCCGCAAGCAGGGGCCGCAGAATACGTTCGAGGGTTTGCGCCCGTCCCTCGAAAAAGGCCGGGCGGGGCGGTGGAACCAATGACGCGCGTGCTGCGTCTACAATATCAGGCGCAGGCCGGGGATACCAGCGCGGCGGCAGAATCGGCAGCGGCGCTTCGGGCAGCGGTTCCGGCGCTTCGAGCCGGAAGGGGGCGGCGTTCAGCCAGTCCTGATCCTGCTCAATGGGCACCGTCAGCAGTCGTTCGGTCAACCGCAAAAATTCTTCGGCTCGAAAACTGGCTAAAGTCGGCGTATAACTAGGTAGGGATAGCTTAGTTTCAATCATAAGCCCGGATTGTAGTAGCACGAGATAGGTTGCGCAACTGATAATACCCGTTGAGTCAGATGGCGATAAATGACCCATATGACCTATACTGAAATCATCCACCTTTCTCATGCTGAAATGCGATGTCTATTTATAGTCTTGTGTCGGAATGGGGCAGAATTCTTTTCAGGGGTACGATGACAGAACACCTGGCCGACCACACAATCGTTCATCTCGAATTCTATCGAACTTTCCCCCCCGAACCCTCCACCATCGATATTGATGGCTGGCTGTCGCCGCAGGGTATTTTTTATCCGTGTGCCGCGCGTGGGCATGATCGGTTTGCTCGTCACCTGACCGGCGCGTTTTATGGCTCGCTCGAAGGCACGCCCCTTTTGGAACGTCAGGGTTGGGTCCGTGTGACGACGGGGATGTTTTTATGGGCGCGTGACCAACAACCCACCATGGCTCAATATGAGGCCGCCTGCGATTTGCTGAATCGGGATCTGGTCAGTTATGTGGAACAGAGCGTGCGGCTGTCTGTCCGGCGCATGCAGCGCGAATTGGATCAGCGTATTTAAGAACTGACGTTACGCGCTCTCCGCGTGTAACAAGGGGTTTAAACCCCTTGCTTGAGAGAAGAATTCCATCGGCGTGCGTAACATCAGTTAAGAAATCACCCCGTGTCTGTCTTCCCTTCCTGCTTGCGGGAAGGGGTAGGGGCAGCGAAAACAAAAAGAGGCGTATTCGGTACGCCTCTTCCATTCTCTTCGTGTGTAATTAGCGCCGCCGTGATGCAAACAGCAGTGCTGCGCCGCCGACCACAATCACCCCGGCCAGCCCCAGCACCATAATGCCGCTGTAATCGTAGAGCGTGTCGCTCAGCGACTCGTCCTCGTCTTCTTTCTCCGAGACATTCACGGGCGCAATCGTCGGGGCCACCAGGCCGCTTGGTTCGACGGCTGCCGGAGCCGCTTCCCCCGCCGCAGTGGGGACGGTGGGCGGTACAAAACCCTGTGCCCAGCCAAATTTCACGTCCGCTTGCAGCCCTTTGCTCATCGCCACCAGCGGACCCGTGCCTGTCGTCAGTCCATAACCCTCGACCTGCGACGACACGCGGTACTGGCCCGGTTCCAGGTCCAGGCACAGCGGATCATCCCCGTTATAGGTATATTCCGCCGGAGCCGCGCCGACCAGTTCGATCATCAGTTTACCGGGCAGCGTGGTTTCGCCTTCATCGCGGATCGCGTTGGTATTCATGTCGTTATAGACCACCACACACAGCATGCCTGTCTCGACCATTGCCACCGCTTGTGGTGTTTGGGTGACAGTCGGTTCGCTCGTCGCCGTCGGTTCGCTCGTCGGAGTTTCGGTGGGGGCTTCCGTCGCGGCTTCGGTTGGCGCGCTGGTGGCCGTGTTCGTCGGTACGGCGGCGCTTTCTTCTGTTGCTTCCAGCGCGGGCAGCGCCTGTTCGCTCACTTCGACGGTTTCAACCGGCTCGGTGGTTGCTTCGCTGGTTGCTGTCGGCGCTTCGGTTTCTTCGGTGGCCGTGCCAGATGTTTCGCTGTCCGCTGGCACCATTGTCAGCGCACCGCCCGGTGTCGGCGTGGGGATCATGACGCCGGGTAATGTTGGCGCGGCGGCGCTGGGGGTCAACAGCCCCGGCGCGAGCGTTCCGCCCACAACCGGCGTTCCCGATGTGGCGGCTGGCGTAAAGCTGGCCGCGCCCGTCGGACGCAGTTGCCCCGTCACCGGGTCCACCGATCCCGCTGGCAGGATAATGATCTGCTGGCCGGGCCGCAGCACGCGGGTATTCGGCTTCATCGGCGGGTTCAGCGCGGCAATCGATGCATTGGTGACGCCGTAATCTTTGTAAGCATACGAAATGCTGGACAGCGTATCGCCTTCTTGCACCACGTGGACAATGCTGCCATCAGGCCGCACATTCTGGGCCACCACAAACGGCACTTCATAAAGGGTGGGCGTCGGCGTCACCGCTCCTGGTACCAGCGTTACGGTGGGCATCGAGCCGGGTTTGATCAGCGAAATCTGATCCCAGTAGGCATCATTCATCGCCAGCCCTTTTTGCTGGCTCATGTACAGAAAAACCGTCACGGCGTCGCCTTGCGCCTGGACGGCAATCGTCATTTCCGCCCACTGATCATAGGGCGCGGTGGCGGGCGACCACACCACGTTCGATGAGTTTGGATCGGTGCCCCCGGTGGGATCAATGCCAACCTTCATCGTCACCGCCGCCGATGTATCCGACTTGCGGTAAGGCGGGTCGGCGATGATGCACGAATAGGTGGTGTCATTGCAGGTAAACACCCATCCATAGGCTTTTAACTGTACCGCATCACCCTTTGTCAACCCGGTGACGCGCTGCCACCCGGCAGCGGTGAAGGCCACATAGCCCTGGTGCAGATTCCAGGATACTTCCCCCTCGCGAACTTGGACTCTATCGTTGTGCGGGAAGGCATCCGGTGCGCCCCCGCCCACCCACAGACTCCAGCCCTGAGGAGCGGTGCGGGTGGGTCCCGACGTTCCATAATAGGGCCGTTCCAGGCTGCCATTCACCAACAAATTCGGCTCGTTGCCCTGCGCGAAAACTTTTTCCGTGCGAGGTCCACCTGTCATGACCATCGCCAGCACGAGCAGAACGACGATCCATATAGTGCGCTGTTGTCGCATACTCCGACTCCCTACAGTTGAACGCGCCTCGGTTCGGCGCGTTGTGTCGTTTTCATATGACGGGCAAATTATAACATGCAGCTTAGGTGAGTCAACGACGCGGAACCGATGGAATCCTTACGTGCGGCTACGAGAGGTCGCGTGTTCGTTCCAAAAACCGATCCAGGTGATGAATCACATCATACGGCGCATCCTCGCACACCAGATGTCCCGCCTGTTCGATCATAATCGGCCCTCGTGCGCGGGGCAGCATCTTTTTCCAGTGATCCGCGACATCCGGCGTTAGAATCCGATCCTCTTGGCCCCACAAAATCAGCGTCGGGATCGTGTTCAGCAGGGGGAGATTCTGCTCGATTTCGCGAATCGACGAGGCCGACGGGTGACTCGGTGTCAGATTGACCATGCGCGGAAATTGCACCAAAGCTGCGCGGCTGCGCAGATCACGGAATGGGTAGCGGTAGCCTTCCAGGATGGTGGCGGTCAGCCGCCGCACCGTCCACCGCTGCACCGACAGCATCATCGCCAGATTCAGCGTGCGAAACAATAATTCCCCGATTCCCGGTTTGGAGATCACGTTCACCCAGGGGTTGAGGCGGTAAATATAAGTATCCTGGAACGCCCACGTATCGATGATCACCATGCGCCGCACCTGCCCCGGATTCCGGATCGCGTACCCCAGGCCCAGCGGCCCGCCCCAGCCTTCCATGATCAGCGTCACCGGCTGGAGTTCCAGTTGGGTGATGCTTTCGATCAGGTTGTGAATATGGCGGCGCAGCGTGTGATAGCGGCTGCTGGTTGGTTTGTCGCTCAGCCCAAACCCGACATGATCCAGCGCAATACAGCGGTACCCCATCGCGGCGTAATACACCACCAGCGCGCGATAGGCATAACTCCAGGTCGGGTAGCCGTGGATGAAGACCAGTATCTCTCCATCGGCTGGCCCTTCGTCGATATAATGCAGCAGCTTTCCATCACTCAACGTCACAAAATGCGAGTCAAAAGGATACAGCGCGCGAATCGTATCGGGCAGCGCCGCAGTTGCCATGAACAACCTTTCATATTACAAACATGGAATCCAAAACGTCCCCCTCGTGACATTGTACGCTAGGTTGCCCGTTGCCGAAACTCTGCGTTTGTCCGCGACCCACAGTACAATGTTCCTGTGGGTCTATCCATTACCCACATCTTTTGGAAGCCGAGCACTCCCCAGGCGGAGAATCCTCACCTGTAGGGGCGGCCAGATTTTGTTCGAGGGGATCCATTCCGCATTCTCCTGCTACAATTAAGGCGCAAATCGACTCATTCACAGGTACAGGTGAACTTGAAAACACGATCCACGTCAACTTCTCTGTTTCTCGCGGCGCTGCTGCTGCTGGGGGTTCTGGCGGTGCGTGCGCACGCCATCAGCGCGATGCCCGTCTTCAACGATGAAAGCCTGCATATCCGCCGGAGTGAAGTGGTGTGGACCTTCGATAACCCGGCAACCTCCTTTACAGCGGGCAAGCTGTTCGGTTATTACTGGCTGGGCTTTTTCGGGTTTGATCGTCTGGACGCGCTGCACATGGGGCGGCTGGTCTATGCGTTGTTTGTGCTGATTGGCGCGGCGGCAACCTATCGCGTGGGGCGGGAACTGTTTAATGCTGCGGTCGGGCTGCTGGCGCTGCTGTTGTATGGCCTCGCCCCCTATCTGATCTTCTACGAGCGCCTGATTCTGGCCGATCAGTTGGCGGCGGCGTTTGGCATGTTGGCCGTATGGATGAGCATTCGTGTTGCGCGCCATCCCACGCGCGCGAACGGTTTACGCTGCGGCCTGTTTGTTTCGCTGGCGATTCTCGCCAAGCTGACGGCGGCCCCCTTTGCGCTGGTGCCGCTGGTCGCGGTGATCATCTTGGGCAGCGGCACTAAAAAATCCCCCACGCTCCAAAGTTTTATCCCGGCGCGTTACTGGCCCGCCTTGATCGCCTCCTATGGCTTCAACCTGATCAGCGGCGTGCCGTTTATGCTGTTCCCGCTGTTCCGCCAGGTCAAAAAAGAGCCGGTGCTGCTGGTGGGCGAAAATCTGGTATCGCTGGGCAACAATCACCGCGTTTTCGTGGATAACCTGGGCAATTTGTGGCATATGCTGGCCGGATTCTTCGGGGCCGGGGCGGTGATCGCGGCGCTGCTGGTCATCCTCTGGCTGTTCACCCGCGAACGTTCCCAACCCTTATATTTAGCTGCCTGCGTCATCTTGCCCTGGAGTATGATCCTGATCCTGTCGCCTGATCCCTCGAATCGTTACTGGCTGCTGGGCATGCCGCCGCTGCTGGTGCTGGTCGCTGCCGGACTGTATCGCCTCCCGTTCCGCTGGCCTGTTCTGGCTGTGTCCTTAGCCGTCTGGATCGCCATGATCGGTGGCCCTTTTATTCGCGACGCCTGGAACGATCCGCTCAAGCTGCACCTGCCTCGTCATGATCGCTGGGAATACTACACCAACTATTCTTCCGGCTATGGTCTGTCTGAAGCCGCCCACTATTTGCCGTCGCTGCCGCCTTCGACCACCAGCGGACGCATTCCGGTGATCAGTACGACGGTGGGCTGTCATGCCCTGCGCGTCTATCTGCCAGAGGATGGCCTTGTGAACCTGTCCTGTCCTTTTTTCGGCTGGCAGGGCGAATTTATGGAGACGGTCAACCAGACGATTGCCGAGGCGTTAGCTGCTGAAAGTGTCGTGTATCTGCTGGTCGAACCGGAGGCCCCGTTCGCCCAACTGGATCAGATTCCGTATCCCTGCGAACTGATCCGGCGTTTTGATCGTCCCTTTGACGGGGTGCCGGTGGAGTTGTGCCGCGTAGCGAAAAACTAGCGGCTGCGCGCAATGTGAGCTTTCTGGTATACTTAATATCAGATTATCTAAAACAAACTGCATCCAATTATGGCTATTTCTGTTATTCTCCTCGATACCGGTGGGGTACTCTATCATCGCCCGCGCGAAGATCGTCATCTTTCGATGTTTCTGGCCCAGAACGGTCTCAAACTACGTCATCGTTCTGTTGTCGAACGGGCACTGCGAGCGGCCCGTTTTGATGTGCAGAGTGGGCGGATTTCGCGCGAAACGTTCTATGATGCCATCTTGCGTATTCACGGCATCACCGACGAAGCGCTTTTCCCCGAAGGTCGCGCGGCGCTGCTGCTGGACGCCGCCGATATTGAACTGTTTCCCGGCGTCAGCGAAACCCTGTATGCCCTGCATGAGGCCAGTTTCCGGCTGGGGCTGATCTCCGAAAGCGCCCACCATGCCCGCGAGAAAATATCGTGGCTGTCGGCGCGCGGCCTGCCCCCCGATTTATGGTCGGTGTGTTTGATGTCTGCCGAAGTCGGCCTGCTCAAAGGTGACAGCGCCCTGTTCGAGCGGGCCTTGATGCGCCTGGATATAAGCGCGGCGCAGGCCGTATTTGTGGGGCATGCCACCGAGCAGTTAGCGAACGCGTCCCAGGTTGGAATCACCACCATCGCCTTTATGCCGGATGATCCGAATGTTCAGACCGATTACGTGATCACGTCGCTTTATGGGCTGCGCGATCTGTTTTTGAAATAAGGTAGGCAGGGGGATTGTCATGGACCCAGCAACCCGCCAGACGCTGCGTGAGGCTTATCTGCTGATCAAAGCCGGGGAATGTGATTCCGCCCGTGTTTTGATCAAGCCGGTTTTGGCTTCTGAACCGAATAATATCGATGCCTGGTGGCTGGCGGCTCATGCGGCAGTGGTCCCCCAGGACAAACGGCTGGCGCTGGTGCGCGTGCTGCAACTGAATCCGGATCACGCCCCGGCGCGGCTGCTGTTGGACCGTCTGAACGAAGAACACCCCCTCGATCCCAAAGAATTGCCGCCCCCACCGCCGCCGAAGCGTTCCCCCAATACCATTGAGATCAAGCCGGTGCGCAACCGTTGGGTCTGGAATCTGATCATGGTCTTGGGGGTGATCTCGCTGCTGTTCGGCAGTCTGGCCGTGATCGCCAATGTTTCGTCCATTGACTGGCTGGATCGGGCGGTGAACGATATGGGCGAATCGATGGGCATGGGGAACAAGCAGGGCGAACGCGGCCAGTTAGGGACGGTTTCCGGCGGCGATCCTGATACACCCTATGACATCCCCGTTGTTCAGCGCCAGGGCCTTGAACCGGGCGGCGTGGTCGTCGGCGAACTGAACGAAGACGAGTCGCATATCTGGACCTTCAGCGGCCAGCACGGCGATGAGGTCGCGGTGCTGTTGCAGTTTACCGTTGCTGGCGATGCCAGCCGCGTTCTCGAATTATGGGACGCGAACAACAACCGCATTGCCATCGGTGTCGGCGCGGCAGACAGCGGCACCGTCACCCTGACTCAGCAGTTATCGCTGTCCGGCAGTTATGCCCTGGTGATCATCGGGCGTCCTGATGGCCCGCGCGGTGATTACGCGCTGGGGGTTGAACTGCTGCAATAATCGCTCGACACACAGCTTATCGGGCGCTATCCTTTTATCGGGGGCAGGTAGACAAACCTGCCCCTCCGTCTGTTCAGTTGCGTTAAGGGAGTTCTCGCGTGGTCTATCGTTTATGGTTGGTTATCATACTGCTGTTGAGCGGGATCGTTGCGCCTGCCACTTTTGCCCAGGATGATCCGGCGGAACAGGTGCGCCCGGTGGTTGAGCAGTGGCTGTTAACCGAAATCGGCAAGCCGGGCTTAAAGCTGGTTGAATATAACTACGGCGGTACCAGTTGGCCGGATACCAGCCTGGGCTGTCCCGTGGAAGGCCAGACGTACACCCCTGGCACCGTTCACGGGTACAACTGGTCTTTTTTCTATGATAATTTTGTGCGCTACGAAGTCCACAGCAGCGTCGATGCCAAAATCATCGTGTTATGTAATGCGGTTAATGTTGCGCCCGATGTGCGCCTGACCACCTATCGTTCGGTTGATTTTACCATTCTGATCCCGGAAGCGTGGTTTGTAACCGAGGGCACCGGGCAGGTGTTATTTGGCCCCAGTTCACAGGCCGTTTGTGATCAGCCGGGCATGGCTGTCACCGTCTTGGGACGAGTCGCGGCAGGCGTCACGCCGGATCAGTTGATCGAGAGTGTTCTGACTCAGGCCGGGGTGCAGGATGTGCCCAGTGGACGCGCCACAGTGGGCGTTTTTGGCCGTACCACCACCTATACAGTCCCCTGTGACACTCTCACCCAGCAGCGGCGTTTGTCGGCCTTTGTCCAGTATGGCAGCGCCTATCAGGTTGAGCAGTGGGTTCCCCAGGATCAGGCCAACCAGTGGGATCAGCTCTTTTTGAATATGTTGAGCCAGTTCGGTCCTGCTGACGCCGTCGCCGGACCCACGACCACGCCCGCGCCCGATGCGGGAACCGGCCCCCCGCAGGCGGCAGCCCCCGATCTGGCCGAACTGCCTGCGCTGCCCCTGGCGCATATCTTTCTCGGCGACGTATTTTTGGGGGCGCTGAACGACATCCCAGGCCGGAGCATCACCGTTGTACCCACTGCCGAACGCCGCTATCTGAACTTTGCCCCCGATGGACTGCATCTCTCCTTCATTGATGCGACAGACGGCGAACTGCGCGTGTTGGATGTCGCGGGCGGGCAGTCCACGCGTAAGATCGCGGAAGGGGTTGATCCGGGCTTCCCGCCAAGCTGGAACCTCAACAGCCAGGAGATCGCCTATGTTGCTGCCGCGTCGTCGGCGGGAGCGTATGAGATTCGCGCGGTGAGCTTCAACGGCGGCGAGTCGCGCCTGTTAGGGAATTTTACGCTGGATACCTGCCCGCTGAACAGCCAGGACCCGGCGGATAAGCCCTATTTCATCGAAACCGGCTCGAACGGCCATACCCCCGTGCTGGTTTGGCTGTCCGACGATCAGTTTTTGATTTCCACCCAATGCGCGAGCGGCATCGGCCTGCTGAATCCCGCCGATGGCAAACTGACTCCACTGGGCGACGATCTGATCGATGGCACGCCTGCGCCGGATCGTAAGCGTTTTGTCGCGCGCACCGCGTCCGGGTTGGCGGTGCTGGATTTTCAGACGTGGCAGCGGACCAATCTGGGGGTAGGGGCTGGTGTCGGCCAGATCGCCTGGGGCACAGACGGTCAGACCGTTTATTTTTCGGTGGAAACACGGGTCGAAAGCGTCCCGGTGGAAGATGTCAACGAAACGATGGCCGCCGATGTATTTGGGACATGGCCGGTTGAGATCGCGGTTTATCAGGTATCCTTAGCCAGTGTCAATCTGACCACCAAACAGGAAACGATTCTGTGGCAGGGTCAGGGGCGCGGCGTGGGGCGCATCACACCCGCTCCCGATGGCAGCGGTGTGCTGTTCAGTCTGATTGGCAGTGGTCTGCCGCTTTTAGAGGTCTTCCGGGCCGGGGCCGACCCCGTCGCGGTTGAATCCACCCAACCAGCGGCGGCGCTGTACTGGCTGGCGAACGGCAGCAGCGTGGCCCAGTTAATGGCCTATGCGGGACAGCCGGTGTTTGCCCCGGTAACAGTCGCCGCGCCTTAAAGTGATGGCCCTGGTTCGTAGGGTCAGGGTTTGCGCTGCCCAACCAAAAAACCCACACGATCAGGTGCGGGTTTTTTGGAAACTTGAGCGTCTGGTGTTTAGCCTTCCGGCAGTTTCATTGTATCCCAGTCGCTCTTGCTGACGAACTTGGTCAAATTGCGACCATCCTTGGTTTTCCCGCGAAGACCATAACGGGTTTGACCGTTCTTTGTAGTGAACGTAGTCTTGACGACATCGGATTCGTTTAGTTGAACTTTCTGACGAGTTTTGACATCATAGAATTCAATAGGCACGGCGTTCACTCCTTGTAGATAATAGATCCTACGAAACACACCGGTAAGTTCTCGCCTACCGTTCGCTTGATGATTGTATCATGATCTTTCCCGTGTGCATAGCTTTTTCCCCGTATTTTAGCCGAAAACAAACTTTTAAGGCGTCGGGGAAGCTGAATCGCCTGCATTTCGCGTCTGAATCGCCTCGGCCGTCATCGTCGCCGGACGGGGCGTATTCGACGGGGTTGGCGTTTCGCTGGGCGGCAGCGGCGTCATCGTATCCGTGATGGTGGGCGATGAAGTCCAGGTTGGAATCGGCGTCCAGGTCGCCGGGGGCCGCTTCGTGGGAACCGGCGTCCAGGTGACGGAAGGCGTCCAGGTCGGCGGATAAGTGAGTTTGGTGGGCGACGGGCCGATTGTATTCGTGGGGAAGGGGCGTGTCGGCTCCAGCGTATCTGTCGGGATAATGGGGGCCGTCGTCGCGGTGTCCGGCGCATAGTAGATCGTCGGGATAGCGGTGGCCTCCTCGCTTCCGTTCCCATCGTCCGAGCGCTGGCGGTTGCGAATACTGATCGCAACCCAGATAATCACAATAGAAGTCAGCGCCACTGCCACAATCACGATAATATTGCCGGGGGTTAACGGCAGTTGGCGGGCCGGTGCCGGTTGTTGCACCTCGTCCACGTCAGCGGGCGCGCTGGGCGGTTGGTAGGGTTGCCCGGTCAGGCGGGTATACGCTTCGCGCGTGGTGGGATTGTAAGGATTTAACGCTAAGGCCCGCTCTAAAAACACGATTCGTTCATCGCGGTTGGTGGAGACGGTGGCTAACCATAACCAGGCCAGTTCCAACTGGGGATTTACCGCCACCACTTCTTCCAGTATCGCCCGTGCTTCAGTTCGCTGTCCGGCTTGTGCCAGCGTGATGGCTTCTTGTAGACGCGTATTCAGATCAGACTGCGACATTCATTGTCCCCCTCTTCGGAAAGACCGTACATCGCCTTCATTGTACACGGCATCGGTTGAAAGAGGAAAGAGGAGATGAGTCCCGACAGCATACATCAAGGAGATCAGAATGAGAAAAGTCTTAGGGTTACTGCTTGGCGGATTCGTGATGTTGGCCCCGGCGGCCCATGCGCAGCCCTCCGAAGTGCCGGTCACGCGGATCGAACTGGCTGGCCCGGCGGCAGAAGCGGATGCGGAAATCTCCGGCCTGACGTGGTACGGCGATACGCTGCTTTTGGTGGCCGAGAATCCGAATCTGTATGCCTCCGAAGGTGATGCAGGCGCGTTTTTCACCTTAGACAAGGCGGATATTGTGGCCTATCTGGATTCCGATTCGCCCGCCCCCCTCGAACCGGAACCGCTGCCCATTCTGAGCGCGGACATTCCGCGCACCATCCCCGGTTTTGACGGCTTCGAGGCGGCGGTGGTGCAGGCGGACACCCTGTACCTGTTGATCGAAGCCATCGCCGCCGACGGCACTATGCGCGGCTATCTCATCAGCGGGGCGCTTTCGCCGGATGGTGTGACGCTGGATTTGGAAAACCGCGTCGAACTGTTGCCCCAAACCGATTTTTTCAACACCTCCTATGAAAGCCTGTTGATCGCCGACGGCGCGCTCCTGGCCTTTTATGAAGCCAACGGCGCGGTTGTGAATCCCGCTGCCGAGGTCTACCGCGTCAGCCCGGACTTGAGCACCTCAGAAACGATCCCCTTTGTCCCGCTCGAATATCGCCTGACGGATGTCACTCTGCCCGATGCCAGCGGCCTGTTCTGGGGCATCAACTATTTTTATCCCGGTGATGATTTTCTGGCGGCGGACACCGATCCCCTGGCGGATACGCGCGGCTCTGAAAAATATCCCCAGGTGGAGCGGCTGGTCGCTTTCCAGCTTGGCGCAGACGGCATCACACTTGCGGATGCTGATCCCATCTGGTTGGAACTCGAAGGCGCAGACGCCCGCAACTGGGAAGGCATCGAGCGGCTGGATGATCGCGGCTTTCTGCTGGTCACAGATAAATATCCTCAAACGCTGTTGGGTTTTGTGCCGTTACCTTAACGTATACGAGCCGTAGGGAACCGTTAGCCTGTAGCTGGTGTCTGATTCTCATGAAGACACAGACGAGGACTTATGATCGAACAGACTCCTACCAATCGCTTCGACGCCGAGGGCCAGATGCTGATCCGCCAGATGGCGGCGGGGACCAGTGGGGCGCTCGATGATTTTTATGCCCAGTACAGCCGGATTGTGTTCAGCTTTCTGATGGCGCGCCTGGAAGATCGCACGCTGGCGGAAGAAGTGCTGCAAGACGTGATGCTGGCCGCCTGGCGTGCTGCCGGGTCGTTTCGCGGCGAGAGTAAGGTGCTCACCTGGCTGCTGACCATTGCCCGCAACCGCGCCACCAACACTCGTCGCAAGCGCACACTCTCCGCTGTGCCGCTCACGGATGCGGTTGAGGCCACCAGCGGCGATACAGGCCCGCTGGAACGGCTTGTCCGCCAGGGGGAATATGAAAAAGTGCGCGACAAGCTCAACCAGCTCCCGGCGCAGCAGCGTGAAGTGCTGGTCCTGGTGTTTTATCACCAGCTTTCCGAAGCGGAAGTGGCTGAAGTTCTGGATATTCCGGCAGGAACGGTTAAGAGCCGCCTGCACCGGGGGAAAGAGATGCTGCGCCGGGCGCTGCAAAGTGAGGCGAGTTACTGATGCATAAGCAGTGGCAAGATTTGCTCCCCTACTACGTCGCTGGCACACTGCCCCGCAGCCGCGCCGCCGAACTGGAACGCCATCTGGTCGCGTGTGACGCCTGCCGCCGGGCGCTGCACGAGTGGCAGATGGTGGCTGGCGTGGTCCAAAATCAGGCCGAAGAATGGTCGATTCAGGCTCCGCCGCTGGCCCCCGAACTGCGTTTTCACAACCTGCGCCCGTCATCCAACGGCTTCGGGCACACGCGCGCGCTGGCCGAAATGCAGGACAAAACGATCCGCGTCATGCCCGAACCGCGTCGGGTTCCCTCGCAGACTCCGCGCCTTCCGCTGACGATGGTCGCGGCGGTGCTGGTTGTTGTGCTGGCGGGAATCGCGCTCGTTTTTCTGTCGCGGGGGGATGATAACGAATCGGCTTCGCCCGGTGAACGCCCTACCAATCAGGTGTTGCTGCGCACATCCACCGCAACATCGACCCGTACCCGTACCCCGTTGGGCACACCGCTGCCGATGTCAGGTTCTCCGTCTCCGGCATTAAGTACCTCGACTCCCTTTCGACTGGACCCCACAACCCAGGGCCTCGCAGCGACTCCCGTCGCGGTGTATGGTTCCGAAATTGGCATGGGCACCTACCGCCTGATCACCCTGACCGAAGTCGGCGAAATTCCGGCCAACACGCGCGTTCGGATTACCCATGCCTGGTATACCGGCACCGGCTGGATGTATGGCATTTCCACCGAAAACGACGCTCTTTATGCCGAGGCGCGTGAGTGGCAGATTAGTTATGCACCCGACAGCGGCCCCGGCCCGACGCCCACCGCCCAATACGGCAGCAGCATCGGGGTGGGGGGCTATCCGTTTTTGACTACGGTCAGCGTGGGCAGCGTTCCAGCCAATACCCGCGTGCGCATCAGCAGCGCCTATTATGGGGCGAACGGCTGGCTGTACCAGATTGTGGCCCAGGATGAAGTCTCAACCGGCGAAGCCTACGATTGGCAGTTGTCCTATGCTCCCGATCAGGGCGGCCCCACCCCCTATCCGCTTTTTCAGGATGGTCTGGGGGTGAGCGGGTATCCGATGCGCACGGTGGTTGATATAGACGGCATTCCGGCTGAAAGCCGTGTGCGCATCAGTTCGGCGTGGTATACCACCGATGGCTGGGTTTATGAAATTGTGGCCCAGGACGAGCATACCATCGCCCAGGCTCGCGAGTACGAATTGGGTTATGCCCCCGATTACTGGGAAGGCCCCACCCCCACCGCGCAATATAACGTGGGGATTGGCACTGGGTTTGACTATGTGACCTATGAACAGGTGAACCGCATCCCGGCCAATACGCGGGTGCGGATCGTGTACGCCTATCTCACCCCCAAAGGCTGGATTTATGGCGTCATGTCTCAGGCTGGTTTGTCCGGCGGCGAGGTGTACGAGTGGCAGCTTATTTACTCGCCGGATCCGCTCACACTGCCTCCGACACTGCCCCCGACGCTGACTCCGACGCTGACGCCGCAAAGTCCGCCCGTCGAAATCCGCTCCCTCACTGCCAGCCCGAATCCGGCGGAGCGCGGCGCATCCGTTGTGATCACATGGGATGTGCTGAACGCCTCCTCGATCACGCTGGTGCGTTTCCTGGCTTCTACCGAGGATGCCATTGTGCTGGGTGATGGGCTGACCCCGCAGGGCGAAATAACCTATTCGCTGCCCTCCGATTGGTCCGGCCCCGTGACGTTTGAGTTGCGCGTGTGGAATTGGAATTCCAACCTGACGATCCAGAATGTGCTGGTCGAAATCATTTGTCCGGTGACACCCCTGTTGGACGAGTGCCCCTTCACGCAGGAAGCGGTGGATGCAGTCTACCAGCCGTTCGAACGCGGTTTTATGGTGCAGTGGAATGATACGATCACGCTCCACTATGACGACGGCACTTATACCACCGTCCCGCGGGTCGATCTCGCCGGGGTGAGCGAACCCACGGCCACCCCGCCTGCGGGCCTGTATCTGCCCGCTGGAGATTTAGGCCGTGCTTGGAATGCCTCTCCCGGCGTCTCAGATCGCCTGGGGTGGGCGACAGGGCCGGAAGCCTCGTACGAATCACTGACCGAGCGGCATTCGATTTATTCCCTGTTCACGCTGCCCGCGGGCCGGATCGTGCAGCTTGAAGAACGGGCGGCAGCGACGTGGCGCTACCGGGATTAAGGCTGTTTTTTCTTGATCTCTTCTACCGTGCGGGCGGCGCGGACGCGCACCCACTCATCGGGATCGTTTTCCATCAGCGTCTGGGCGGGGTCCAGGGCGCGTAGGTCGCCAATCTCGCCCAGACAGAACACCGCCCCGCACCGGATATAAGGATCGGAATGCTCAAGCGCCCCGATCAGCGCCGGGACGGCCTTTTCCCCAAACCGGATCAACTCCTCGTAGGCCGCGCGATGCACCCGGCATGTTTTGTGATTCAAAAACGGGATCATCGGCTCGATGGCGCGCGGGTCTTTGAGTTTGCCCAACCCGCGCAGCGCCAGAAACCGCACGGTGATCGTTTTGTCCTTCAGCGTCTGGATCAGAGGCTCCACCGCGTCTGGATTGCGCGATTTCCCCAGTTCGCGCACGGCAGCAGCGCGGACTTTGTAATTCGAGTCTTTGAGATCAGGCAGAAACGCATCGATCGGGGCGGGCGGTTTTCGGGCAGGCATGGTACATGCTCCTCAAAATAAAAAATGTCGCTGCTTCAACGACATTCTACTTCTCCTATCGGAAACCCGGAAATGGGATTACCACGCGGGATGCGTGATCGGGGCGCGGTGCGGAGTGATCAGCGGGATTAAGCGTTGGGTCACGGCGGGATGTCCGGCGACGATCAGATCGCGGATCGGGCGCGTGAGATCCATTTTGCTGAAATCCACCAGCTCGCCGTTGAGGAACCGGAACTCGCCGCCCTGCTTGCTGAGGATCGCGGCCCCGGCTGCAATGTCCCAGATATACGGATCATGCGTAACCGTCGCCACCGACGCGCCGCGCGCCGTGTACGACAGATGGCTGGCCGTGCTGCCCAGCGCCATAATCCGCGTAAACCGGATGTCATACCTTTCGTTGATGTCGCTGCGTGCGAAAATATACGAATCCGCCGCCCACGCCTGCGCCAACTGGTTGACCACCGAATACCCGTTGCAGATCACATCGTCGCCATCGGTATACAGCCAATCGTTGTACATCGGCATATGCACCAGCCCAAACACGGGGATAGACTGGTGCAGCAGGGCAATCGTGATATTCCACGAGGGCAGCCCCTCAACATACACCCGCGTCCCGTCGATGGGATCAATCGTCCACACATATTCCCGGTCCAGCATCTCGCTGCCGTACTCTTCACCCAGAATCCCATGATCGGGGAAGGCTTCCCGGATGCGCGCATGCAAAAGCTGTTCGATCTCCCGATCGGCCACCGTGACCGGATCGGCCACCCCTTTCCATTCGGGATTCACATTCCCAAAATAGCGCATCGCAATCGCGCCCGCTTCGCCCACCCAATCGCGGATCATGGCCGTATCGAGCTTTATATCCAGCATCAATGTCATTCAGTCTTATTTCCTTTCCTGATAATACATCAACCATAACACATCACAGCTAAGGGGAAGTAAAATCCAGCCTAAAGATTATTCATCTTCCGGCGTGGGGATCCGCTTGGCTTTGGGGGGGACATGGCGCGGGGGCATCTTGGACTGGCGCACCAGTTTGAGCGGGCTGATTCCGCTGATGTCGAGCAGATTCGCCCCGTCGAGCTGTGCGCCGTTAAACGTGCAGAACAAAAACTTGCAGCGGAAGAAATTCGCGTTTTCCAGGTTCGCGCCGCTAAAATTGACGCGCGTCAGCACATGCCGTTCCGTGAAGGTGGTTTCACCGTTCGAAAAATTCGCACCGGCCAGGTTGCAATACGAAAAATTAACCCCACGCAAATAGGCCTCGCGGAAATCCAGCCCGGACAAATCCAGGCCGCTCAGATCGACTCCGCGCAGATTCCCTCCGGCTTTGAGGATAATCTCAATATCGCTGCGGGTTAATTCGGCCATCCATCTGCCATCCTCTGCTGGTTGATTACCGAATCAAGTATAACGCAGGGGGCCGGTACGGGGAAAATAAAATCCCTCCCCGCAATCGCTTGCCGAGAGGGATTGGACTGTTAAGGTGTATCGTTATACACGCGGTAGCTGATCCAGATCTGATCGCCGGAGCGGTTATCAATCCGCACCACCGCCGGACGATTTTCCGCTGTGATGAAGGCGATCACCACGCCCGCGTTCACCTGCTCCGTGGTTAGCCCGGTGGCATTGTTGGCAACTCCCGGTGTGACCTGATCAGAGGTCGCATTTTCAAAAGTGCCGCCCAAAACGCCGACTTTCGCGCCGTTCTGCATGCCCAGGTTATACCCATCCCACACGAAATCGGTCGTGCCGCCTTGCAGATCAAACGAGGTTCCAGCGTTGATCTGCACCCCGCTTTGGCTCGCCAGCAGCGGCGCATCCACGCGGTACGAGATGGTGAAGCTGTTATTGTCTTCGTTCAGTTCGGCAATTTCCTTATTGAGATCGGCCACCACCGCCACCGAGAACAGGCCCGTTGCGGTCAGCGTCCCTGTCAGATTAACTTGGGTTGAGGTGCCGCCCGCTAACCCTTCGACAAAAGCGGCTGTATAAACATTATTCGGCTGCCACGTCGCCGCGATAGCAAAGCGTCCCGCTGCGCCGCCCCCGGCATTTCGGACATTCACCGTCGCGGTGAACGGCTGGTTAGGGATCGGCTGTGCCGGATTCAGCACCACCGAATCGATCACCAGATCAGGGTTCGGAGCCAGCGAGGGCGTCGGCGATGAAGCCGGAGTCGGACTCGACGGCGGCATCACCACCGCAATCGACACAAAATCACCGCTCACCAATTCAACATATTCTGTTTTGATCCAGCCGACCGCGCCGTTAATATCGATCAACAGCCAGCTATAGTCAGCAATTGCACTTACCACACGCAAGGTGTCGCCCGCGCTTACTTCGTTCACCTTGTCATAATTAAACCCCGGCCCGGTGCGCACGTTCAGCGTTCGGGCTGTCACCCGCACCCAGGTGCCCTCGAATGTTGCGGTCGGGAAGGGCGTTTCAGTCGGTGGGCCGGGGGTTGGCGTAAAAGGGCTTTCGGTCTGGGCCTGTGCTACCTCCTGACCGGAATCTTCCAGCGGCAGGCGTTCGCCATCTTCAAACAGGGCCACCACCTGCGGGCCGCCATGCGGTCCTAAGGCATACACCATCGCATACCGCACAACATCCCCATTCCCCCAGTCTGTCGGGTGAATGTTGCCCTGCACCAGCGTCAGCGGTGCGCCGCCGATTAACCCGCCCTGAATCGCGCCGGGAGTCACACCCTGTGATTCCATCACCGCGCGCAGATACCACGTCATATCATAGCCGGTATACGACAGCGGGCCGGGAATTTCACCGAATGCAACCAGATAGTCGCGCGTGAAAATGCGGCTCAGACGCCCTTTGTACGAATACATCCACGAATCGGCACCCAGCACGCCCTCAGCCATCTCCACCGGGATCAATTCTTCCCGTGCTGCCTGATCCGCATGCCGGTAGGCGAACTTTCCGGTCCAGTCGCTGTTGCGCAGCGCGGCCAGCAGTCGTCCCGCGTCTTTCGGTGCGCCCCACATCACCACCGCTTCCGGGTTGATGTTGATCAGCCGCTCAACCTGCTCATCCAGCGTATCCCCATTCGGAAGCTGAATCTTGTCGGCGGGTGTGACCCCGGCAGAGGTGAGCGTATTTTCAAAATCCACCAGCGCTTCGGTTGACTCGACATTCGTCTGGATCAGCGCAATCGACGTAAAACCGAGATCGGTGGTCAGATAGGTTGCCAGCGCTGCGCTGTAGACGCGTTCCGGCGCGCGGATGCGAAAAATCCAGTTGTCAGCATCCTGGTCGGTCAGCGCATCAACCGTTGATCCCGTCAGAATCGGCACTTGCAGCGCGGTTAAGGCGGTGCGGTTTTCTTCCGTAAACAACGTGCTTTGTTCCGGTCCAAACAGCACCACCACGCCCGCATCTACCAACGCTTCCGCGCTGGCGACAATCGTATCGGCGGTGGGTGCCAGGCTGAGCGTCACAAGTTCCAGGCTGTACGTGCTGCCATCGGGCGCAGTGATGCCTACGGTCGAATTGATCTCATCCATTGCCATCTGGATACCGTTCGCCAGCGGATCGCTTTTAACACCTAAAAAGCCAAAGCGGAGCACGCCGTCAAAGTCTTGGGTGTCCGGCGCGGCCTGCACCAGGGGAACCAGCATAGCCGCGGTGAGGACTACGCTTAGCGCCAGGGCCACCACACGCCCCCGGACTAATCGTCCCTTCCCGTTCAAATGAAAAACCATCGAATACCCTCCTAATCGGATTGCAGCGGAATGCGTAAGACTTCATCGCTGTCATACCGCAATTATATTAAAGGTGCATAAATTTTGTACACTTGACCTCAGTCCCAGATGGCGGGTCCGCTTTGCTAATCATGACCCACATCTTTTGAGACGCAGTTCAACGGTTTCTCGTAGGGGCGTATCGCCATACGCCCCGCTCAATCCCCACGCTTTCCGCCGCGCCACCCGTAGGGGCGTCGGCTTGCCGCGCCCGCTTCTCCCCTTTCTCCGCGCGCGGGGAAAGGGGCCGGGGGA
>CAYYNB010000059.1:11083-32237 GCA_964472565.1 uncultured Anaerolineaceae bacterium | reverse complement strand
CGTCGGGTGACATGGGCGGTGATTGGCTGACGGAGATGGAACCGCTGGATGAGGCAGGGTTCCTGAGTGCGCTGGACGAGATGGGTACACCTGCTGTGCCACAAGCCGAGGCTGCGCCGTCGGGTGAAATGGGTGGTGATTGGCTGGCAAAGCTGGAGCAGCCAGCAAGCGCTGATGTACTCGATTGGCTTCAGAAGTCAGATGAGCCTGTGGTTGAGGCCAGCCCTGAAGATACATTAGTCCTAAAGCCGGATATGGATGATAGGTTGGAGTGGTTCCAAGCAGAGTCTGGCCCCGAAATTAAAATGGAACAGCCAGAGGTGGAGGATGTATCGTTTATTGAAACGGCTGAGGAGACGTTAGCTCCGTCGGGTGCGGCAATGCAAGCGGACACTCCTGCATGGTTATCGGAAATGGCTCCTGTAGAAAATAATGTGGGGGAAGACGATCTCGACAGGATATTGGAAGAACCTTATGATCCCTTTGGCAAGCCGGACCTCAGCTATCAAGCATCGGGAACAACCGGGATTCTTCAGCCGACTGAAGAACCGGATTGGCTGGTCGCGTTTTCTGATGATGAGGTTCCGATTGAAATTGACGAACAACTCAATGAGGCGTTGGGTGTTGGGGAGTCGGAAGAACTGCACCTAGAAGCTTTGGACTTTTTTGCACCCAAGCCCGTTACGGACAGCCTACAAGATATCGAGCTGCATGATTGGGGAGCGGAAGAACCTGTCGAAGAACCCCCCAGCGAAGAAGAGGTGCTGCCTTCTCCCGAAAGTGATGAGGGGGGTATGCCTGGATGGCTACTCGCCATTACGGGACCAGAAGCCGCCAAACTGGATGATGGGATATTTGTGATTGAAGAACCGGAAAAATATCCATCGGCTGCGGACACGGGTGTTTTACAGCCCGGTGTGACACCGGATTGGCTTTCTGGGGTTGGAGATGACGTTGTTGAAGAGGAACTCGAACTTTTCGATCAGTTTGAGGCTGAGCGGATGGAGTTCGAAAGCCTAGCCGAAGAGACAGAGGTTGCACAAGCACAGATTCTAGCTCATACTAGTGAGGCTGAGTGGATTGACAGTGAGCTGCCCTCGGATGAGGGTGTGCCGGATGATTTTTCCTTCGGAGAGCTGTCGCCAGCCTGGTTACGCTCAGCAAAAGAAGATGAACAAACGGGGTGGACTGAAACTGAAACTCCGCCTCAGTCGCCCAATTGGCTACGCGATTTGTTTGAAGATGATGAGCTGAATAGTTGATTGTGTAGCACGGTGTCGAGAGCCATCGGCACGCGAGGAGGATTTTATGGTACCGCCCCCTGATAATACGGGCAGCGAGTTTCCCGATTTTGATAAAATGACACCTGAGGAAGCGATGGCCTGGTTGGAGAGCCTTGCGCGACGCCAGGGAGCTAATGCGGACGAGTTTCTGACGGACGCCGATCTGGATATTCCTGAGCTTCCACCTGATACGGTGGTGGATGAACCGGGATATGTTCCTTTTTCGATGACGGATAAGGTCGATGAACGGCCTCGACAGGAACGAAAACCAGAAGCTCCGCGACAGGAAGAAAAAGAAGTTGAGCCTCCGTCGATAGTCGAACCGACACCGCCAGTGCCAGCTATGAGCGAAGAGGCGGCTATTGATCCGATGCAATGGCTCGATAGTCTGGCCGCGCATCCGGGCGAAGAGTTGGAAGATTTAGGACTATTTGGCGAAGGAGAAGCGGATCAGTTTGAGGCCATCTTCCTCGATGATGAGGCAACTTCTCAAGCCGCTGCTCTTAAATTTGATTTTGAACTTGATACGGAAGCGCTGCTCAATTTAGAACCGCCTGTTTTGCCCGAAATGGATGAAACCTTTGCGCTGGAACCTCCGCCCAGTGAACAACAACCGGATGGGGTTGGCGAAGAGGATCCTTTGGGCGGGATGGATCCGATGTTGTGGCTTGAAAGTTTAGCGATTCGACAAGGGGCGAGTGCCGATCAACTCACAACAGCGGCGAATCTGGAGATCGAAGAGGTTCCAGAGGGCACGGTTGTGGATGAACCGGGGTATGTGCCGTTTGATATTTCGGATGGGGCACGCGCTAAAAAGAGTCCAATTCAGGAACCTGTTCCTAGCGAACCGGAACCTCAGCCCATTGAAGCGGCTGCACTAGCGGAAGAACCGGCGGCTACACCAGATGAACTGACGGCTTTGATTGGCGATGATCCC
This sequence comes from uncultured Anaerolineaceae bacterium, assembly GCA_964472565.1. Classification (GTDB taxonomy): domain Bacteria; phylum Chloroflexota; class Anaerolineae; order Aggregatilineales; family Aggregatilineaceae; genus DATAMF01. Next base: position 30,017 of record CAYYNB010000059.1, on the reverse strand, counting down.
ATGAAGTGGCTGGAATCACTCGCCAAGCGGCAAGGCGCTAAATCGGAAGAACTCCTAACGCCGGCTGATTTGGAAATCCCTGAACTTCCGCCGGATACGGTGGTAGATGAACCGGGATATACCGAGTATTCACCTTTCAGCAGCTTTGGAGAAGAGGAAGTTCGGGCAAAACCGCGTTATGTGGAACCTGAGCCTGTAATTGAATCCGAACCGGTTGCGGAACTATTCGACGCGGGCGATGATGCGTTGGCGTGGCTGGCTGATCTTGCCGGAGAACCTGAAGGTGAATTACTGGCGGAGGAAGAAGCTGCTGCATCGGATAGTATTTCGGCTGAACAATTGGCTGAAATGACGGATGAGGATATTGCTTACGCCCAGGCGCACGGGCAATTAACGCCGCAACAGGAACTCGAATGGCTGCAACGACAGGCACATAAACTGGCTGAAGTGCGTGAAAGCCAAGAGATGGATATTAGTTTTCTGGAAGAAGCCGAAGAAGAAGTGCGCCCGGCGGAACCTGCCGAACTGCCAAGCTGGTTGGTCGAGATGCAGCAAGTGCCGGAAGTCTCGTTTGAGGAAGAAAGCATACTTGAGCCGGAAATGCTCGATATTGCTGATTGGCTCGGTGAAACAGCGCCTGAAGTGGCCGGTGAAGTTTCCATACCAGAGAGCTTGCCAGAACTGAGCGGACTGCCTGAATTAACTCTGGAAGCAGATGTGGACTCCCTATGGGAAGAGGCCGCTCCGTCGGAAATTATGCCTGTAGAGGAACTTATTCCGGAGTCTGAACTTGCGGCATTTCTGGAAGGCGATCTTGGTGCATCGGCAGCGGACTCGCTGGCCGATGCACTGGATGATGAATTTGAACGCAAATTAGTTGGAGATGAATCCGAGCCGGAATGGTATACCGAAGCCGTTGCACGTGGTCCAGTTGAAGCGCCACCTCCGGTAGAAGAACCACCTGCGCCCGTTGTTGAAACGCTGGCTGAAGCGGCACCGATTGATATGCCAGACTGGCTCAAGGATACCACCGCAGAAGCGCCAGCGGATATTGTAGAAGGGATGCCCGACTGGTTGGCGGAACCGATTGCCGCCGAGCCGGTTGCTCCGTTTGAGGGCATGCCGGACTGGTTGGCGGCGGTTGATGAACACGCGGCTGAACCGGCAGGGCTTGACTGGCTTCGGAAAGAAGAAGTTACACCACCACCAGCGCCCGAACCTGCGCAACTGCCCAAGCCTGCCCCGCGTGCGCCCGAACCGATGCCAGAACCTGTTGTCTCTGGACGAGGGCTGGTTATTCCGCCAGGGCCATTATTTGATAAATACCGGGAACGCCTGGAAGCGAATCCGAATGATTATGCGACCCGGCTGGCCCTAGCACGCGCGCTTCATGCTAATCGTGAGGTGGGCACGGACCTGGATCATTATGAAGTGCTGATTGAAGCGTCACAGCTTTTGCAAGATGTGTCAACCGATTTGAAGAACCTGATGCAAGAGCAGGAAAATAATCCGCGCGTCCGCCGACTGTTAGGCGATACCTATATGCGGCAGGGTATGCTGCAAGATGCGCTGGATGCCTACCGCAGCGCGCTTGAACAACTGTAATCGCAGGCGCGGGGAACTTGTTGATTAACAAGGGGCTGGGTTCGTACAACCTGGCCCACTTGTTGTGTAATGCTCGATTTTTTGGGAGGACTTGTGGAACGTACACTCATCATTATCAAACCCGATGCTGTCCAGCGCGGCCTGATTGGTGAAATTATTCGCCGATTTGAGAATCGCGGACTGCGGATTGCTGGCATGAAGTTTATGCAAGTGCCGCGTGAATTGGCCGAACGCCATTATGCGGAACACAAAGGCAAAGGCTTTTATGAGGGCCTGTTGCAGTACATTACGTCTGCGCCTGTGGTGGTGATGGCCCTGGAAGGCCAAAATGCAATTGCTATCGCCCGTGGAACGATTGGTTCCACCAAACCCGTCGAGGCGGCACCGGGGTCCATCCGTGGTGATTTTGGCATGGAAGTAGGACGCAATCTGGTTCACGGATCAGATAAACCGGAAAGCGCTGAACGCGAGGTGAATTTGTTCTTCGCGCCGGAAGAACTGGTCAACTGGCAGCGCGAGACTGATCGCTGGATATTTGAGGACTAATTATGACACGAGGCACCTGATCCAGATGCCTCGTGTTTATTTTTGCTATTGAATACGGACCATGACAGGTGCTTCGCGCCAGAGTTCTTCCAGATTGTAGTAGGCGCGTTTTTCGGGCAAAAAGGCATGGACGACGACATCACCAAAATCCATCAGCACCCAGCCGCCAGTTGATGTACCTTCGACGCGCCAGGGTTTGATGCCGTACTGCTTTTTCGTTTCTTCACCAATATGTTCAATAATGGCGTTGAGCTGACGGTCACTGCCGCCGCTGACGATTACGAAAAAGTCGGCGATGGGTGAAACCTGGCGCATGTCCATTAACACGACATTTTCGCCTTTTTTGTCCGAAGCCAAATCCACTATCGATCGGGCCAAATCTACCGTTTCCAGTTTATTAACCTCCACGCGACCTCCATTAATGCATCATCGATGCTTCCCATTGTAACACGACCTTTTTGATTTGTGCAGGCGCTTAGGCTGCGCCAATATTTTCTTACTTTAGGGGGGCGTGAAACAAGCAGGTATAGACGGCCCCCGATGGTTTAAGCTCACTGCGGAGCAAGCTCACATTTTGAACTGTCCAAGACTGCGGTTGTCCGGCAAGTGTGCGACTGATCAGTTCACCCAGCTTCGAGACGTGGTCCCGCGCGGCGTCCTGACGCACGCGTCCCAGTGTTAGATGAGGATTAAAGGCGCGATCTTCCGCCGGATAGCCTAAGGGAGCGATATGGTCTTCGACTGCCTGTTGCAGCGCGTTGAGCAGGGTTTCACTGCCATGAATCCCAACCCAGACGACACGGGGACGTTTGAGATTCGGGAAACAGCCGAGGCCGCCAGCGGTCAGATCGAAAGGTGCAACCTGCTGGGCCGCCTCGGAAAGCTTATTTTGCAGCGTTTCGCGCTGGCTGACAGGCGCATCACCTAAAAATTTCAGTGTGAGATGGATGCCTTTGGGATCAACCCAACGCACAGTTTGCGGCGGAATTTGCCGCTTTAAGTTGGTCTGGATGGATGTCAGTTCCTCCAATACATGGGGAGGAAGTTCCAGGGCAATAAAAAGACGCCACATTTCGGTCATATTGGAGCCTCCAGTTTGGCCCAGTATAGCGCAAGATTGCGGTGTTGTTGTACAATGATCGCCATCCTCGAATTACTCTTAAGGTGGGCTAATGGCGCAGGAACAAGCTAAACAATTCCTTCAACAGGGTATAGCCGCTGCGCGCGCTGGACGACCGGATATTGCGCGAGACATTTTGCAGCAAGCGATTCGTCTTGATCCCCAAAACGAAACGACATGGCTCTGGTTGAGCAGCGTGGCGCGAGATGATAAAGAACGATTATTTTGTCTGAAACAGATTCTCACGATTAATCCGCAGAATGAGTTTGCGCTCAAGGGCCTGCGGGCGCTGGGCGTGCAAACCGCCGGACCAGCCGCACCGACTGCTCCGACTTCAACCATTCCCACAGTGAGCGATGATAAATATGGGCGTATCCAGCAAGCTGTAGATGATTTTCTACGCCGCTATAATCCTGAGCCGGATAAATCGACAGAGATCACATGGGGGAAAAAGACCAAACGTCGATACGGTGAGGGGGGCGCACAGCGACTGCGACAGGTTACGTATGCTGCCGCTGCACTGCTGATCGTCGTGGTGGTTGGTGGTGGCGTATTTTTGTTGAGCACCCTAACTGGGGGATCAGATTCGGAAGGAACTCCCGTTGCGGTTAATGCCACACGGACGCCTGTCACCCCCACGCTGACGCCGACACCTACTATTGGCGGACCGACGCCGACGGGTATTCGGATCAACGGCCAAACGCCCACACCGTCACAGACGCCTGCCGGGTTGGTGGTACGTGGAAATGCGTACAGCGCACCGGAGCCGACGGAAATTCGACCCACGTTGAATCCTTTTGTACGCGGCCAGATTGCTAAAACGAACTCCAACGCGGTGGCCCTGTACTCAAACGGACAGTATCAGGAAGCGCTGGCGGTCCTGGAAAACGCACACCAGTATTTCGACCAAAACCAGGAATGTTATGCTTCGCTCGTGTACTATGAAGCGCTCACTCAAGTTGCCCTAGATAATATTGATCAGGCGGAAAGACTATTAGAACAAGCGCAGAATTATCAAATGCCGCCGAACTCGATCCGAGGTGAAGAGGGCTATGAGTCATGCCGGATGGATGCGCCGCTGCTGCTGACCGCGCTGGGACATATTCGCTTTTTGCAAGGACAATATGATGAAGCGCTGGTGTTAAGCCAACAAGCGCTGGATCAATCTCCTGCACTGGTTCAGGCCAGTGTGACAAAAGCACGGGTTTTGCTGATCCAGGAACAATATACGGAGGCGTTGAATACCCTCCGCGAGTCTCCGGCATGGAATGAAGGGGATACCAATTTACTGGTCGTGGCGGCTGAGGCGAAATTGAGCGATATGAGCAGCCCGGCGAATAATGCGCGGGATGCGCTCGGTTATATTGCGCAAGCACTCTATGTTGAACCGTTATGCCAGCCCGCATTGCAACTGCAAACACGCGCTTATTTACAGTTGGCCGCTGTCGAAACGGATCCCGGTAAGCAGCAAGAATACTATGGGTGGGCGGTGTTGAGCGCTCAAACTTTATGGCTGCATTATGCCAGCGATCCGGCGGCGTATCTGTACCTGGCTGAGGCCCGTATCGGGGAACAGAATACCGATATGGCCGAGACGGAACTGACACGTGTGATCAATGCCGGTTTACCCGATACCAGCGAGGCTCAGAATTATGTCGAGGCAGCGTACCGTCTGCGGGGTGAACTATACTATGCTGATGGGCGACTGAATGAAGCCCTGATGGACTTCGAAAAGATTGTCAACAGTACGCCGAGACGTGACGAACAACATCTGGATTTACTGGGCAAACTGCTCGATATTTCACTCCGGCTCGAACAATACCTGGGCGATAATGGCGCGGACGGTTGGGTAGCACGATTGATTGCGGCTGATCCTGAGAATGCAAAGGTCTACCTGTTACAGCGGGCCAGACTCTATGTCGAGACGTGTACATTCGTAGACGAACTTGACTGCGAGTATGAAGAGATGCTGGACGTGCTGGACAATGAAATTCTGATCGACCAGACCGGATTGAGTCCTGAACAGATCGCTGATGCGTCCTCTTATCGCGCGCAGGCGCGGTATTACGTCACAACGGAGGGGCGGGGTGATGATGAGGAGCAACAGACGGCGTATCTTCAAGCGCTGGCCGACATTAACCAGGCTCTCGCGGTGCGCGAAACCGCACTTGATCATTATTATCGCGGGTTGATTCTGGAAGGCTTAGGGGATGAGTCCAGCCTGAGACAGGCGCTGCGGGAATATCAATGGGTGGTGTATTGGAATACCACGTATGCATATCCTTTTGTGGATGAGGCATTTGAAGACCGCATGGCTGATCTGACGGAACGGATCGAAAACATTGCTTCGACGCCGGAGCCAACTGAAGAAGCGCCTGAGGCAACCGAAGAAGCGTCCACCGCAGCAACCGAAGAAGCTCCAGATGGCGCAACGGCAACCCCGCGACCGACTAATACGCCAACGGATGAAGCGGAGACGAATGCTACAGCTACGCCGCCGCCGCTGCCGTAACAGATCATAGACTGCAATAAAATAACAAAATTTTGAGGAGCGTATTACCACGCTCCTCATTTTTTCCTCATGTCGAGTTATCGGGGCTTGTGCTCAACTGTGTCCAAGCAGTACGGACCGCCTGCAATTCCGCCTGGGTTTCGGGAACATCACCGTAACGAACTGCAATGTAGGCTTCGGTAATACACTGGATGGCGGGGGATTGATCGGGGAACGCCTGATGGAGTTCGCGGCGATATTCGTAGGGCGTCTGGAACAGGGAACGCGGATAGCCACGCTGGGCAGCTAATTTTTCCATACGCGAATAGATGCGGCGAATGGTCATCACAGCAAAGAGATCGTGCCCTAATCCAAACTGACGAAGCAGACCCAATGTATCGGCAATCCAGCGCCAGCTATCACGAAACATCTGGCGAATGCCCAGCGCGATTTCACCCGTGCCTAACGTTTCGCGCTCTTCATCGTCTTCCTGTTGGCGAGCGATCCACTGCATGAGCAGGAACCAGATCAGGACCAAGACCATAAAGATCAGAAGTGCCACAATCATCACGGTGAAGGCACCCCACAAAAACTGGAGCAGATCGTGAATCCAAGGTGCATTCAGACCGCTTCCATCCTTGGGGGATGCAATCTCTTCCTCGGCGGATTTACTGCTCAGATGGTCGGGCAAAAGCCAATCCAGTATCTCAGAAAGGCCCTGGAGGATGAACAAAATGGGCGAAAGAATGACCATCAGAACGTTGAAGCCACCTTCACCCGCTATTGCCAGCGCATGGGCGGCTTTTTCCAGATTCATACCTGCCAGCCAGAGCGCGACTATGTAGCCGAACGCCGTAATGATCAGCGCCGTGCTGAAGAGGGATAACATCCAACCCCGCCCGAAAATACTTTTGCGCCCCGCCCGATCCGCTTCTAAGCTGTTGGCGCGGGCGAGACTGGATGCCAGCAAGCCAAACAAGAAAAAAAACGGGATCAGGGTCAGTATGTCCGCGCGGAGTTCACGCCGGGCGATGATAAAGACCCACAGGAAGGACAGAATGCCCAGGCGCATACCAAAACTGGCCCGGACAACGGAAATCCACCCCTGACTCCCGATGGTGTAGCCTCGCCACCACAATATCAGCACCCAAAAAATAAGCAGCGGGCCGCCGGGCAACCGGGCACGCTTCTCGAAATAAAACAGCTTCGATAAGCTCAGGGCATGATCGGAGCGGTAGCCCGTTACCAGCGAGGGGATCACCAGCAAGGTGAGGATGACGGACAGCAGCATAAGACCCAAAGCGACCCAGGGAATGTAGGAGTCGCGGCGGTAGTGACGCATGACGCGGATAACCAGCAAACAGCCTAACAGGTGAACGAAACATAACTCCAGGGCGGCGGCGAGTGAAATGGTCAGGAACCAGTTGAGGGATAAAAAGACCCAGGCGGCTAACCAACACATGGTCATCAGCAGAAGCGTCAGATGTAAATATTCCTGACGCCAGAAAAAGGGGCGTCTAGTGTCCGTTGTTTCCATGTTCGCCTCGTGCGCGACGCGCTAAATAGCGTTGACGCGGAGTCAACCCCGCAAAGGGATCCGCGACTTCACGCGATTCTTTTGTCGTTTCTTCATCCTCTTCATCCGGCAAAATCATTTCTTCTTCGGAAATCGGGAGGTGATAGGTGATCACACGGGGAATAGTCGGCGGCGGCGTTTTACCCAGCATGATCAGCACCAAACGCCGCCCGCTATCGCGCAGGCGCAAAATCGAGGCGGCAATGGCGTCGTTCATGTAGGGGGTTATCAGCACCAACGTCGCCCCCCAGGACAGGCGCGGGCTTTCTTCCAGCAAAAAACGGTCAAAGGAACTGGTTACAAAATAACTGACCGCTGCAAGGGATTCGAGAATACGGACTAATTGATTGTGGCTGCGGCTGGGAGGAATGCGGAAGGGTTGATCGGCGTGGGCCAGGGTGCCGTTGGCTGTCATACCCACCGAATGCCCGTTTTCCAGGCCCCACGAAGCCAACGATGCGGCCACATCCATTTCGTATTCCAACATGGCGGGCCACATGCCACGCCAGTGCTGCTCAAACGTGGCCACATTCAAACAAAGGATGGTGCGCAGTCCGGCGGTGGGTTCGTAGACGCGCGTTTGCAGGGTGCCCATGTGGGCGGAGGCTTTCCAGTGGATGTGGCGAAAACTGTCACGGGGGGAATATTCGCGGATGCCGACGGTACGGTTCGGGTCTTCAAAAAGATGGCGCTGAACGCGACGATCTCCAAAGGGGTCTTTGAGCGGGAGGCCCAATTCGGGCAGGCTGTAAATATGGGGATAAACGACCAGCACTTCATGGCGATTGGATAGGGTTACTTTGCGGTCAAAAAGACTAAAAGGATCGCCTGAAACCAGTTGGGCCGGGCCAATTTCATAAACGCCGCGCGTCTGCGCCGTCAGCCCTACGCGGCGGCGGACACGCTCATAACTGCGCAGGGAATATGTATTAATCAAATACCCGGTTTCCGGCTCGTGTTCCGAGCGGGAAAGGCTGGCTTCGTCGGTGGGGCCAACCTGAGAAGGCCATTTATCTTCGATTTGCAGCCAGGCGGTGGGCAGGAGTTTTCGATTTTCGACGGTGATCTGCACTTCGAGGGTTTCGCCGGGGAATAAACGACGATAGGGGAAGGTGCGCGTGTAAACCAGGCCGCGCAGGGAGCTGCGACTCCACATCCAGGCCGTCAGAAGCACCACCAGCATAAAAGCGACTACCGCTAATAATTCGCGGATTTGCCCAATGATGGCGACGATCAGCATCAGCACCGCAAAACTCAACCAGCGATGATCCATGAGGGCACGAAGAGAATCGCCGCGCTGCTGGATGGGCTGGCCGCCGCGTTCTTCGCGTTCGGCACTTTCAAAATCAAAAATACTCACGGTCAACGCTCCACAGGAACGGGGACGGTGTTCACCAGATCGCTGACTACATCTTCGGGACGCCGCCCGCGCAAGCGCGTTTGGGGGTTGATCAGGACACGATGGGTGAGGACATAGGGGGCCAGAAATTTCACATCGTCGGGCAGCACAAAACCACGCCCTGCGATGGCTGCACGGGCCTGGGATGTGCGGTAAAGGGCCATTGTGGCACGTGGGCTGGCACCCAGATCGATCTCCTCATGCTGGCGCGTGCAGCGGGCAATATTCACGATGTAACTGCGCACCGGGTCGGCCACATGAATTTCGCGTACCTGCTGAATCAGGTCCAGAATGGCGAACGGGGCGATCACGGGTTCCAGGGTATCGAGCGGGTCGGCAAGCTGAAAACGTTCCAGTATCTGATTCTCTTCTTCTTCGGTGGGATAACCCACCGCAACCCGCATCAAAAAACGATCCAACTGCGCTTCGGGAAGGGGGAAGGTGCCTTCCAGTTCAATCGGATTCTGAGTCGCCATGACGAGGAAGGGGCGCGGAAGGGGCCGGGTTTCACCATCGACGGTCATCTGGCGCTCTTGCATGCCCTCCAAAAGCGCGCTCTGCGTGCGAGGGGTGGCGCGGTTGATCTCGTCGGCCAGAACGATCTGGCTCAGAATGGGGCCGGGACGAAATTCAAACGACTGGGATTTCTGGTTAAAAAAGTTGACCCCTGTCACGTCGCTGGGCAAGAGGTCCGGCGTAAACTGGATGCGATGAAAGGTACAACCGAGGGAAACCGCCATTGACTTGGCAAGGGTGGTTTTTCCGGTGCCCGGCACGTCTTCGAGCAGCACATGACCTTCGCTTAAAACCGCGATCAGCATGAGATCGATGATCTCAGCTTTGCTGACGATGACCTGCTGGATATTTTCACGGATGCGCGCTACGGCTTCAACAAGCATGCTGACTCCTTTGGGAGAGATGCGAAGTCTAATTGAATCACTGGTACGAGTGATCACCGGTTCAGTGGTCACAAAAACTCAGCCGAATATTCAAAATGGGCGCATTAAACGGGCGGCCAGGGGTGGTTGGGACCAGGGCCAGGAGTGGGGTAGGTCTGGCAATCCAGGAGTTGTTGGATACGGCGGATCAACGCGGTGACTTCGGCGGCGCTTAACATCTTTTCGACTTGGGCGCGCAGGTTGTCATCCGTGGACAGCAAGCGCTCGTACATTTTTTGAATTGGAGAGAGCAGCGCTGCATCCACCTTTTGCCCCGCAAATTCCCAGATCACCGTGCGCAACTTCGGCATGGCGTGGAATGTCAAGCCGTGATCAATCCCCCACAGTTTGCCTTGGTCATCTAAGAGCAGGTGTCCACCCTTGCGGTCAGCATTATTGATGACATAATCGAACAAGACATAACGGCGCAGTTGATCGATAAAACGATCATCAAGCGAGAAGTAATTTACGTTGGGGTCGTGTTCGATAAAGAGTTGGAGCGATCCCAGTCCATGCGGGCCATTCCGCAGCACCGTTGGGGGGACTAAGCCCCAGCCAACTGCCTGCGAGATCAGATAGGCCAAGACTTCACGGATGCATAACGTCCCGTCGGGAAAATCCCATAAGGGGCGTTCGCCGCGCTGGGGCTTGTAGACGGCAGTTTTTTTGAGTTCACCATCACTTACCGTCACCAGCGCGGCGTAGTTTGAACCCCAACGCATCACACCATGCAGATCGGAAATTCGCCCATGATCGAGCAATGCCTCGATTCGTGCAAAGGCTGAGGCATCGAGGGAACCATCAGAAGGTGAGGCAGGCGGTGGTGTTGAACTTGAATGATCAGCCATTACATGTAGCAGCTAATAGTAAATCAAATGTCCGTTGCTCTTGGGATCGGTGCGTCCCTGCTTCACTATACCCTGGGCATGTTCACTGAGCGCGCGCATTTGAGCACGAGTAGCCCAAAGCCGTACTATTTGAGGCTCTTGAGTTGGTTCTTCACCCTCTTCAACCACGATCAATTCTTGCGCCACAAGCAGAACGAGATCACGCAATTCATCATAACCAAGTCCCAACTGCGCAACTCGAAAGAGCGGGTCTATCGGATCACGCAAGGCCATATCGATCTTGGGTGAAACTGCGGCTTCTGGCAGATCAGGGTGCTTTTCACTCAGATCATTCAACATTTCAGTTACAGCTTCACTCAAGGCACGCGCTTGTTCTTTTTCTATGATCAGCGAAACCAGTTGTTCGGCCTTGCCTGCCTGCAAATGAAACAGGCGGCGGCCTTTGGGTCCAACTGTTCCGACTGTTACAAAATCAACAGGATCGAATTCGATTTCTGGCATGTTTTACCCTTTCAGAGAAATGGCCCGGCGCAACCGGGCTAGCAAACTCGGTGTCTGGTGGATTTCGGTCTGCACAGGCAAGTAACTGGTGTCGTTGACTCGCACAATATAAGGCCGATCTGAACCTAACTGAATAATGGTTAACGATGCCGGTGAAATTTCGATGCGTTGGAATAAGTCAATATGGGCACCGAGATAATACGCTAAGATAAGTTTGATCAGATCGCTGTGTGACACTATGGCAACGCGGCCCTGTGGATGTTGGAGTGCTAACTTTTCCAGTGCTTCGACCGCACGTGACTGCGCTTGCAAGAACGACTCACCTTGTGGAAAGTGCGCGCGGCTCGGATAAACCTGTACTGTTTCCCACAGTTTCTCATGGCGAAGCTGGCTTAATTTTTGCCCCTGCCATGCTCCGAAATCAATTTCGCCAACCTCTTTCAACGGTTGAATTGTCAACTGCGGATGGTGGGCCACAATAGCCTGCGCTGTTTCCAGCGTGCGATCTAAGGGACTGGAATAGACCGCAGTTAACTTACTTGATTTGAGGCGCGCGCCTAATGCAACCGCCTGGTTTTGTCCATCTGCGTTCAGATGAACTCCTGTTGTCCAGCCTGCTAATCGCCCTGTTTTGACGTAATCGTTGGTTGCGTGCCGGATCAGTAAAAACTCAGTCATGAGCGCCCCAAACTTGAAGAGTCCAAATAAATCATAGCACAAACGAGGGAAGGGGCCTAACGCAAGGATTATACTGTTTTTTTATAGCAATCTTTCCATTCCTAGACTAATGTTATACAAATGACTTGTAACAGGAAATCGGATTATGGATACCTTGCAAGCGCTTGCACTACAATCGTGGTGTGCGGCGTCAAATGAAGGGCTGCTGGTACTGGATACCAGGGGAACTGTTTGCTTGATCAACAAACAGCTACAAGACCTGTTCAAGTTAACGAGCAAACCTGAGACTATCGAAGAGTTACTGCGCCAAACGCAAAATGCGATACCCGAACTGCGGACACTGCTGACACAAGACCCCACATTGAGAACCGCCCAATGGGGAGAAATGCGGCTGCCCAAACCCTCTACACAGCGGTTAAACTGGTATCAGATCATCTTACGAGAAGATGAAAATGTCCTGGGATCGCTGACTATTTTCCGGGACGTGGGAGTGCAGGGCCAACTGGAAGTAGCGAAACAATCGTTTCTAAGTATGATTTCGCACGATCTGCGAACGCCTTTAAGTACGATTATGGGGTTTGCCGAGCTTCTTTATCATAATTTGGGCAGTCTTTCGACTGATGAACAAAAAGAGTTTGTCGAGCATATCATCAAAAATGCAACTCAGTTGAGCCGCTATACGCAAATTGCGCTTGATATTATGTACCTGGAAGCGAATTTGCAGGATTTCCAAGTGGAACAGGTAGCCTTAGGCAATTTTGTCAAACACTGGCTGAATGACGCTCTCCATCGCTTTTCGGCCAGCCGACTGGTGTATCACAACAGCATCATTGACAATCGGAATACGGAAATTGCCCCGGCAGCGCTGCACAAAATTCTGTATATTTTGGTCGAGTTTGCACTGGAAGAGAGTACAATGGATGAACCAGTGGATATTCGCCTGGTTTATAATTCGACTGAAGCCCATATTCTGATCAAACACCGGGCGACCAGATTAAGCCCCGCAGATGTAGAGGGCTTGTTCCAGTTGATGCGGCCACGCGATTTGAGTGAAGCCGGACGGCCTCAGTTACACCGTATGCAGCTTTATGTGGCTAATCTGTTGGCACGTAAACAACAGGGATATTTGACACTTCGCGCGGGGGAAGCGGATCACTATGAAATCGATCTTGCGCTCCCATTGGTTGTTCAATCCTAAGCTTTGTTTTGCGCCCAATTTGCTCTTGACAGGTACACCATCTAACAGTAAGGTTGCACCGTTGGAATTTTTGGCAAAGAGTGGAGCAGAAGTATTATGGGCCGCGTTGTGAATGCTAATAACCCTGGCAAATCCCGCAACCAGTTGATGCGGACTGCCGCCGAATTGCTGCGGCATTTGAGCCAGAAAACTGAAGTCGATGACGAAGCGCGAGATATGGCGGCGCAGTTGGTGTTTGCCCTGCGCGGGATTGAAGATGGGATCGAATCATCCGCCATTGCCTGGGAAAAGCGCGATTATTGGATCAAAGCCGAGCAGCTTCGCCAGCGGTGGGTTTGGGCAGGTAATATGGGGGCGCGGATGGAAAATCTGATCCGTAACGAAGCCTGGGAAACTCTGCCTGCGGTGATGGTCAGCCTGTTTGAACATTTCGCTGATATTAAGATCACCAAACTCACCCGTAATTCCAGCGCCTGGGAAGGTGCATACGAACGATTGAAGGAAGAATTTAACCAATAAATAAAATGGGGCGATCAATCAGGTCGCCCCATTTCTTTATTTGAAGTGTTCGGTCATCCAGGGCGACAGCGCATCATAATCTGGTGTGACATAACCATCTTTCCACGAGATCAAGTCCTCACGTTGAAGCACCCGACTGGTTCGACCAGACCATCCCATTAAAAGTGCTGGCCCCATTTCTACCATGACAGCAGTAGACATATCGGTGTCGGTGTGGTCTTTGATGATATTCACAATCTGCGGCCAATTGTGGAACTGGGTAGGACTGGCGAGCTTATGAATCAATGCGTCAAGAACCTGCTGCTGACGTCCGGCCCGCTGGTAATCATCGTCGGCGTGGCGGGTGCGGGCATACTGCAACGCGCGCTCGCCATCCATGTGCTGCTTGCCGGGATCGAACTGAATCATGATTGTGCCACCGTCTGCGGTCGGGTATTCATAATCGATGATTTGTTTGGGAACTTCGACATCCACGCCGCCTACAGCGTCAACAATCTCGGTGAAGGCGGAAAAATCGAGCCGGACGAAATAATCCACGTCGATCCCGAAACTCTGCTGGAAGCTGGCTTTCAGTAATTCGGGGCCATGTCCTTCCGCTTCCATTTCGCCTAAGACGTTGATGGTGTTGATGCGCTCATCTCCATAACCGGGTACGCTGATAAACACATCACGCGGGATGGATAACAACGTGACGTCATTTTCGCCGGGGTTGATGTTCAAGAGCATGATGCTATCGGTGCGCGTCACGCTGCCTTCGCCGGGACGGGCATCGATGCCGAGGATAACGATGGTAATTGGTTCGGGTGGCGCAATTTTATAGGTGAGAAAGGCTCCACCGAGACAGAAAAATGGGGTGAGGAGCAGCAGCAGGACACCCATAAGACAACAGCCACAGCGCCAATACCAACGACGGCGACGACGCACTGGCGGATAGGTAGAATAGGCGGGAGACGCGGGATAAGCAGGGGGATTCTGGTATTGCAAGGAATTAACCTCTCATGTAGACAACCCAAACATGTGATTTTGCCGCGAAGCGGTGCGCTTCGCAAGGTATTGCTGGTGCAAAGTGGGTCCGCTTTCTATAATCTAGGGTGTGCGCGTGTGCAGTGAGTGGAGTAGGGTGTGGATACTGAGATCGTTGGTACGATTATTGTCTATCTGGTTATCTATGTTTTTCTGGGCATTGTGGTCAGCTTAGCTAATTATGCGGACAAGCGGCAGAGTGCTTCGCTGCGAACTTGGGTCCAAGTCCTGCTCATGCTGATTAACCTGCTCTTTTTGGGGTCGATTGCTCTGTCGGTATCGGCAACAGCGGATAACTTGAGCGGGGAAGAAGAAATCGGGGCGATGGTGGCGGCAGGGTTGGTTGTGGGGGCGACAAGTGCCCTGATGCTGCGGCGCGTTCGGGAGCGATTGGTCCGGCTGTTTCCGCGGTATCAAGGGAAACCAAACAAGGCAAAACAGACTGAGTATATTTCTACGGCGACGATTCAGATCAATCCGGCGGAGACAGGAGCACCGCTGTTTCCTCAAATGCTTAATTATTATACGACCGGGACGGCACCGGCACTCACCGTTCAACAGGAAATCCCCAGTGCGGTAGAAGAGCCGATTTCGGGGGGCGGTTTCAACCCGGCGTCAATTGTACACATGGTGGCTATGATTTACTGCCTCTACTTTTTCGGTTCGCAACTGACCGGATTTATTCTGAGTGGAGGATTGGAAGGAATTGCGGAAGACTTTGCAGAAGGGTTAACGATCTGGTCGTTACTGTTAACGGCGATACCGCAGTTAGCCATCCCGATCATGGGTGTTGGTGTGGGCGTCCGGCGCAACTGGCGAGAGGTATTTGAGCGGCTGGGGCTGAAAAAACCGACGCTGCAAGACGTGGGGATTGCTATTGGGGTTACGATTGCACTGTTTATCTTTCTGGTGGCGGCATCCGCCATTTGGGCGATGGTGGAGTCGCAGGAGACAATTGAGGAACAGCAGCAAGCTTCGGAAGCGCTGGGAGACAGTATCAATACGATCTGGCTGGTGCTGCTGGTGTCGGTGCTGGCGGCAGTCGGTGAGGAAATCGCTTTTCGCGGGGCGTTACAACCCATATTCGGGCTATGGCCGACTGCGATTCTGTTTGCGGCAATCCATTTGCAATATACCCTGACACCAGCCTCGCTGATTATTCTGGTTGTTGCTTTAACGTTTGGCTGGCTACGAATGCGCTATAGCACTACAACGGCGATATTTACTCACTTTTTCTATAACTTCTTCCAGTTGGCGATTGCGCTGGCGGCTAACGAAGAGAGTGTGGTGTGGTTCGTTCAGCAGCTTTTCTAGCGTAAATTTGCATCAAGGAATGGCTGTAAAATATCAGCCATTCCTTGATGGTTCAGCGTCCGGGGACGCTGTGATGTTCGCGGCAGCGGGCTTCGTAGGACTCGGATGCGCCAACCATAATAATTGGGTCGTGGTAATTGGCTGGCTGGCCGTTCACGAGGCGCTGGGTGCGGCTGGCTTCTTCGCCACACACCATGCAGATCGCGTGGAGTTTTTGTACTTCGTCAGCCTGACACATCAGCATCGGCATGGGGCCAAACGGCTCACCCCGAAAATCCATATCCAATCCCGCAACGATGACGCGCAACCCTTTGTTGGCAAGCATTTCTGTGACTTCAACTATCTGGGCGTCGAAAAACTGGGCTTCATCGATGGCGACCACTGTGGTAGCCGATTCAATGCGCTTCAGCAGGTCGGTGGAGTCATGGACGGGAATGGCATCAAAATCCTGACCATTGTGGGAGGTGACACGCTCATGTGTAAAACGGGTATCGATTTCGGGCTTAAAAACCTGCACCTTTTGCTGGGCAATACTGGCACGACGTACCCGACGGATCAGTTCTTCGGTCTTGCCGCTGAACATGCTACCGCAGATAACTTCGACTTGCCCTCGATGGTGTTTCATCGCTGTTCCTCTCATGTGGACATAAAGAAAGGGCAGACCTTATGAGCCTGCCCTTCAAATTTGAAGCCAAACAGGAAGATTATTCTTCCTCAAATGCTGGAATGTCGTAACCGCGAGCACGCAGCAACTTCTTCATGTCGGCCAAGACTTTACGGCCAACACCGGGGATTGCCAAAACGGCCTTGTCGCCGCCTTCTTCCCAACGCGCAACCAGATCACCGATGACTTCGATGCCATTTTCGACCAAAACGCTGGTATAACGTTTGTCAAGGCCGAGGTCGGCAATCGGAACATCGGGTGAAGTGCGGCCCATATCGCGGGATTCTACTTCAGCGATGCGCTGATCACGGACACGCAAACGCTTCATGAAGCGGTCCACCTGTCCTTCGGTGTCCACGATACGCTGTTCGCCAGTGAAGAAAGGATGGCAAGCCGAGCACACATCGGTACGGATTTCGGCAACGGTGGAGCCAACGGTCCACGTATTGCCACAGGCACAGATAACACGTGCTTCGGGGAACCACTTGGGATGGATATTTTCACGCATGATTAAATGTAACCTTTTCTGCTACGGTTCCCACAATGGGGTGATGCGTAGCGGTATACGGAACTAACGATCAAAACCAGCGGGTCAGGCTGGCTTATTGCTCCGATTGAGCTGTTTCTGTTTTGCCAGGGACTTCGGGGTAAACGCTGATGCGCTTCCGATCACGCCCAACCTGTTCAAACACGACATAACCAGGGATGGTCGCAAAGATGGTATAGTCACGCCCCATGCCGACATTGTTTCCAGGATGGAACTTGGTTCCATGCTGACGAACAATGATGTTGCCGGGGATCACATATTCGCCACCAAACTTTTTGATGCCAAGCCGCTGACCAGCACTATCACGACCATTTCTAGTCGAACCGCCACCTTTTTTATGTGCCATGATTCCGCTCCTCTACACGCCCGTAATGCTATCAATACGCAGCGACGTAAAATATTGACGATGGCCCCGACGACGACGATAGTGTTTTTTCGGCTTGTACTTCCAAACAAACACTTTACGCTCACGTCCCTGCTTGACTACCGTTGCATTCACTACAGCGTTGGCAACCACAGGTTGACCAATGAGCGGCGTGCCAGCATCGGGAGCGACCAACAACACATCGGTTAGCTGAACCGTTGTGCCCTCTTCAATGGGCAAGCGCTCAACATCGATAACCTGCCCAGGTTCCGCACGGAACTGTCGTCCGCCGGTGCGAATAATTGCGTACATGTACTTTCTCCAATCTTCACTTGCCGCCGCTAGGGACTGGGGGAAAGGTCCGTCCTAACGGGGAAAATTGGTATCAATCTACCAAAGGTAAATATTATACTGGGCGACGGGAGGGGCGTCAATGGCCCATGATTCGGAGTTCATCCGACCGCATACGTTTGCAGGGAATCTGAGGAGACAGTAGAATTAACAGAAAATAACGTGTGAGGAATAGGATTACATGTCGACACGACGGTTTAACGATGATATGGCAGATGAGCCGTCATCACCCGTACCAGGGAGTTCCGGGTATGAAGATGAACGACAGGATGTACGGGGGGTACCGCGTGAGCGCAGCAGCAGCTCGAACCGCAGTGCTGCTCATATGCCTCGCACGTTGGCGCAGGTGATGAATGAAGCCAACGATATGGTGGTACGCGGCGATTTGACGGAATATGTGCCGCTGCCCACCGGATTTGATCCGCTGGATGGTATGATCGGCGGTGGATTACGCAAAACGGAACTGGTGCTGTTGGGTGGGGCGCAGGGGATCGGAAAGACGATTGCTACGCTGCAAATTGCGCGGAATGTTGCTATGCGCAGCGGCCAATTTGCATTTTACCTGTCGTATGAACACACCGAAACGCATTTGATGAACCGCCTGCTGTGCCTGGAAAGCATTAACCCGCCCGAAGTCGATTTAAAAAATGGGATCCGGCTCAAAGATTTGTATGACATCATTATCGCGGAGCGGGCGAAAAGCACGATGCGGGGCGGGGCAGACGGCGGCGGATCGTTACAAACGATTCTGCGGGAAAATGCTAAAACGGCGATGCCGCTGGCGCGGATGAACCGCTATGCAGACCGGCTGATTCTGGTCAAAGCGAGTCCGGCGGTTACAACGCTGCGCGCGATTCGAGAGATGACGAGTCGATTGTGTGATGCGACGGGCGGGAATGTCAGCGTATTTGTGGATTACCTGCAAAAGGTTGCTATTCATCCCGAACGGGCGACAGACGAAGGTGAAAAAGTTACGATTGTGGTTGAGGGGCTGAAAGATATGGCGCTGGCACTGGGCGTGCCGGTGTGGGCGATTGTGGCAGCAGATCGGGAAGGGTTGAAGGCCAACCGGCTGCACCTGTTCCACCTGCGCGGGAGTTCGGCGCTGGACTATGAATGCGACATCGCCGTGATTATGAATAACAAGTACCATATTCTGTCAAAAGAACATGTGGCCTTCAATCCGTACCAAGCACGGCAGTTCCGGGATTGGGTGGTGTTTACCATCGAGAAGAACCGAGCCGGACGCGCG
>CAYYNB010000059.1:0-11073 GCA_964472565.1 uncultured Anaerolineaceae bacterium | reverse complement strand
CGCGCGATGCAGGATATGGAATTTCAACTGCATGCGCCGTTTTTCGCGTTTGATACACGTGGGCAGCGGGTCCAGCAGCAGTTGATCGACGATAAAATTATCGAGAGCTAGCGATAGATCGATAGATCACGCGAAAATAAAACGCCGGACATTTTGCCCGGCGTTTTTGGTTGGCTACTCTTCGTCGCGGAGACGGAAATGGTTCAGGCGAGAGAGGGTGCGCACCTGCTGTTCGGCGTGGTAACTGCTGCGGACCAGCGGCGCGGATTCGACCCATTTAAAGCCTAATTCTTCCACACCGATACGCTTGAGTTCGGCAAATTCTTCAAGGGTGTAATAACGATCAATGGGCATGTGCTGCTTGCTAGGCTGGAGATATTGGCCGATGGTCAGGATGTCAACGCCCCAATTTGATAGATCGCGCATGACCTCGACCACTTCATCAAAGGTTTCGCCCAAGCCTAACATGATCCCGCTCTTGGTGAGCACGAGGGGATCGAGTTCCTTCGCGGTGCGCAGGGTGGCTTCGGCCCACTCGTAGTGATCCTGGGGCTGAACCGAACGGAATAAACGCGGCACGGTTTCGACATTGTGATTCAGGATTTCCGGCTGGGCATCCATGACGATTTTCAGCGAGTCCCGATTGCCTTTAAAGTCGGGGATCAAAACTTCGATGCTGCAACCGGGCTGCATCTGACGAATACGGCGGATGACCATTGCAAAAATGGGCGCGCCGCCGTCTTTGCGCTCGTCACGGTTGACACTCGTGATCACAACATGGCGCAAATTCATGGCTTTGACGGATTCGGCAACGCGGTTGGGTTCCTGCCAATCCAGCGGGGCGGGACGACCTGTTTTAATGTCACAGAAGCGGCAGGATCGCGTACAGGTGTCACCCATCATCAGAAATGTGGCTGTGCCGCTGCCCCAACATTCGCCCATGTTCGGACACATGGCCTCTTCGCAGACGGTGTGCAGCTTTTTGACGCGCATCAGGTTATAAACGCGCTCGTAGGTTTCACCACTCGGCGCGCGGACTTTGATCCAGTCGGGGCGGCGCTTGGGGCGCTCGTCCATGTCAGGTTTTACGTCATCGATCTTGATTATGTCAGCCACCAAACTAACTCCAATTTACAGAAGGCATCGTGGAGATTATAACGCAGGCATCCACCATCATGCACCATAACGGAGCCGCAGAGCAGGCTGACGAGTTCGGGATCGGGACCGAGCGTGTAGACCTGGGGAAGCAATACGCCGATCACCGTGTCGTGCAAAAACTGGTAATTGGTGATGTCGCGGCCATAAAAAATAGGCTGTCCGGTGGGATCGGGCCAAATGTAATCGCAGGCTTCCTGTAATAATTTCTGTTCTAAGGCCAAATCACCGCGCGCATGGGCGATTTGGGCTTCGGCATAACGAATCCAGGCGAGATTGATGTCTTCGTGGACCAAAAGGTAGGCGGCATCAAGATAGTCTTCGGCGCGGTCTAGCTGGCCGTCTGCGATGTAAAGGCGGGCAATCTGGACGTAGGGCTTGGGCTGGCTGGGATCGCGCGAAATTCGGGCTTCCAGCACGTCGAGAGCGGCAGCGGGTTGGCCGTTGTGCCAGAGGGTAAGAGCACGGTGGTAGGGTGAGGGATCGAGGGCGGCGGCGGAATAGACCTGCTCGCGGAGCGGAGATGTGGTCCAGAACTGCGGTTCGTAGCTCCAGGCGGGATCGAGTTCCAATACACGGCGATAGGCGGATGCAGCCTGATCAGTCTGGCCGGATTCTTCGGAATAGATGGCGAAGTTAAGCCAGATGTCGGGGTCCTCGGAGGCATAATGGATGGCCTGACGCATGGCTTCCAGCGCGCGGATTTGGTCACCGGACTGCCAGTAAAGCGCGGCCAAGTTGGTCCACCAGACGGCATGCGGGCGTTCCTGATCGAGCGCGCGACGATAGGCGGCAATACCTTCGGTAAGATAGGATGCATCGCCATTGGAGGCAGCTAAACCGGAGGCATAGGCATAAGCGGCATGGTGGAGCGCCAAACCCGGCTGATCCTCGGCTACCTGACGTAAGATGTTCACACTGCGAGGGTAATCACCATCGAGAAGGGCCAACTGCCCACGCATATAATCCCGGTAA
Source organism: uncultured Anaerolineaceae bacterium (assembly GCA_964472565.1). Taxonomy (GTDB): domain Bacteria; phylum Chloroflexota; class Anaerolineae; order Aggregatilineales; family Aggregatilineaceae; genus DATAMF01. The sequence continues at coordinate 8,943 of CAYYNB010000059.1, read as the reverse complement.
ACGGCGGCAGACCACCAACCGACGAGCAAAAGCGGGAGCCACAAAAACGCCGATAAAACAAAGCGCAGGCGGTAGGCTGATCGGGAGGGGATGGGATCGGGGGCTGGCTCAACCAGAAGGGACATGATGACCAGCAACAGCAGCATGATGGCAGGAACCATCACGGTGAGGTCCACGAGGCTCTGCGCACCAAAAGCGACTAAAGACGACAGACAAGCAACTGTATGGGCACGTGACTGCGGATTGGAGGCGGAACGGAATATACGAACAAACTGCCGCAGCAGCAGGACAAGGGTTACGGTGAAAGCGAAAAGACCGAGAAGCCCTAATTCGGCGGCGATATTCAAGGGCAGATCGTGGGCATGGGCATGGGGTTGGAGCGGCGGGATCGAAAGATTTTCGAGCAGCGCTAAACCAAAGGTAAAAGGGCCGCTGCCGACCAATGGATGCGCGGTAAATTCGTCCAGCGCGATGTTGTAAAGCTGCAAACGGTGGCTGGCACTGCGGCGCGGTGTATCGAAGGCGCGGAGTGTGATCAGGGCAATGATCAGGATAAGGATGGCAGCAATAACCAGGGACAGGCGCAGTCTGGCGGGTAATTTCTGCCACAGTTCAACGGGATTGCGGTAAAGCAGCAGGGCGAAGGTCAAGAGGCCGGAAACGCCGCCAAACCACGCACCGCGCGAATAGGTGAGGTAGAGGATCAGCAGCGCCAGAAAAAGCCAAACGACCCAAACCGTACGATCCAGTTTGTGGGCGGCCCAACGAATGCGGACTAATGCAAAGGGGAGCAGCATGATCAGGACTGTGCCGAGGATGTTGGGGTTGCCGTAGATGCTGGTGGGACGCGGCGGCACCAATGCGACGCGAACCGCACTGGTTTTCAGCCACTGTGGAAACCAGGATTGGACCTGGGCGAGTGCGAAAAACATGATGGGAATGGAGGTAAAAAGCACTGAGCCGATAATCCAATCGGCGGGCAAACCACGCTGGCGAAGGTCGGCAAGAACCAGCCAAATTCCCAGATATAAACCTGCGTACCACAGGCCGATATACACGCGGCCTGAGAGATGCGGCAGCGACGACACGGTATAGGCGAGAAGCCACAACAGCAAGGCCCGATCAAGCGGAGTTGGGGTCAGACGAAAACGGCGGGTAAGCAGCCAAAGGCCGATGGATGCTGTTAAAATGATGAGCGAGATCGATTGAAGGGTGGTGCCTGTCAGCCCGGTATAAGTGCCGCCAAGCGCCATAAAATAGACGATTATTAGAAATATTAGTGCGCGCCGGAAAAGGTTCATCAGATCAAGTGTAACCAGGGGCGGTCAATTGCGCTACAGCGCCCCCCCCCCCCTTGCGTACCCTCTGAGAGAGAAATTCACGACGCGAAGGGCCTTTCACGACGCGAGACGGGGAAATTGTCGATCTTCCAGATGATCCCTCCTCCTCCCCGTGCGCCTGGGGAGTTATTAAAGGTATGTGAGCAGGGTGCAACTACAGAATAGCACGGGTGTTTGAGGTTGTCATGGTCGTGGATGGTGAACTTCGATGGCTAACTTCGATGGTGAATAATGAGGGACTTACTATAGGGAGGGGAACAAAAACATTTCTCCATTGGTTAGAGGATTATTCGGTTATAAACGATTAAACATCCGATAAGCATGTCCGATCTGAGAGCGGAGGGAGCCGGTTTGCAAACCTGCCCCGACAACGGCTATCTAGGCTGCGCCAATATTTTCTTTACCCCATGCCCCTTCCCTAAGGGAAGGGGAGTCAAACCCACAGAATGTGGGGAATTATTTTCTTGGATTGGCCCTATTCAATCGGTTTGTTCGCCAACGGGAGAAAGGAGGAGCAGTGCGTGGAAAGCGCGGGGCGTATGGCGCTACGCTTCTACGAGGAACTGTTAAGCTGCGCATCAAAAGATGTGGTTAGCTATAGGATCAAAAAAGGGCAGACTAGCTGCCCTCAAGGCTTACCGGTTAACGACTAAAAACGATCCCGGCGATTCCGGTCCTGGCTACCACCACCGGGGCGACGACGCTGACCGCCGCCACCGCCACCAGAACCACGTCCACCACCGCCAAAACCACGTCCGCCACCCGGACGTTCTTCACGGGGACGGGCTTCGTTGACGGTCAGGGCACGGTCATCCAGGGTGTACCCATTAAACCGCTGAATAGCAGTTTGCGCTTCGGAATCGGATCCCATTTCAACAAAACCAAAGCCCTTGGACCGGCCCGTATCGCGATCCGTGATCAGGGATACTTCAGTTACTTCGCCCGCTTCGGAAAACAGGGTGCGCAACTGTGCTTCGGTTACATTGTAGGATAGATTTCCCACGTATAGTTTTTTGGCCATCAGACCTACTCCTTAATTCTTCTAATACTCCGGATATGGGATAGAGCAAGTAAGCCTACATGGCAGCAACTGCAGGAGGATAATAAGGACCTGTGCAGATAAAACCAAGTCGTTCACACCCTATCTAAAAAGATTGTCTCACAAAATCTATCTCTTGTATAGACAATTGTAGAAAGCCAGCCCATAAAGGGCCAGCTTTAGTTATTCGTTACCTCATTCCCCTTCATTCCTTCCCTCAGGGAAGGGGAGTCAAACCGGATGAATGGGATAATTATTTTCTTAGAACGGCCTTACAGCCGAATGATGCTGGGCAGGACCACAGGCCGAGACTGCGTTTCACGGTAGAAGAAGTTTTGCAGGGTTTCGCGGATCGAGTCCTGAGCGACAGCTTTCCCGTGTTTGAACTGCTGGCGGATTTCCTTGCGGGCAGCCTGCCAGAGGTCTTCGGATGCGTTCATGGGCAGGAACCCACGACTGATGATCTGCGGCTCGCCAACCAACTTATTTTTGGCGTTGACCGGAATCAGAGCGACGATAAACCCATCCTGAGACAAACGCTGGCGGTCTTGCAGCACCATACTGCTAATTTCGCCGATCAACCAGCCATCAACCAGGACATCGTGGCCCGGAACCGCTTTTTCCTGCCAGGCTTTGACGCCATCGGTGGCCCAGACTGCGCCGTTATGCAGAATGGTGATATTTTCGATGCCGAGGCTTTCCGCCAGACGCGCATGAAGGTGCTGGTGGCGGACTTCGCCGTGAACCGGGATGAGGTACTGCGGTTGAACAGCCTGAAGCATGGTTTGCATGTCGTCGCGGCTGCCGTGCCCGGAGACATGGATATTGGCCAGCTTGCCGTAGATCACATTCGCGCCGCGCTCAAAGAGTTTGTTGAGCATGCGCCCCACTTCTTCTTCGTTGCCGGGAATGGTGCCGCCGGAGATGATGATCGTGTCGCCGCGTTTCACCTCGACCTGCGGGTGTTCGCCCTGGGCCATCCGATTCAGCGCTGAACGCGGTTCGCCTTGAGAGCCGGTGGATAAAATGAGCAGGTTTTTGTCGGGAATGCGCGAGTCGAAATCGACCAACAGCGAGTCGGGGATTTTCAGATAACCCAATTCGCGGGCTAGCGCGACATTTTCCACGAGGCTGCGCCCGGTCAGCGCGACACGGCGGCGGTGTTTCTTCGCCAGCAGCATGATTTCCTGCAAACGAGCCAAAAGGGAGGCAAAGGTGGCGATGATGATGCGGCCATTGCGCGCTTCGGTAAACAGGCGATCCAGCTCTTCAACCACCACTTTTTCGGTGGGCGTACGGCCCGGTTTATCCGCGTTGGTGCTGTCGGCTAACAGGGCTAACACCCCATTCGGCGTTAACTGCTGTAAACGGGTCAGGTCGGTAGTTTGGCCGCCGGTTGGGGTTTCATCGAGCTTATAATCACCCGTGTGAACCACCGCACCAACGGGTGTATCGATCACCAGACCGACGGAGCCAGGAATCGAATGGGCCACCGGAAAAAGGCTAACCTTAAACGGGCCAAAGTCCATGGTATCTGTATTATGAACGGTATAGAGACGAGCCTGATTCAAAACACCTGCTTCGTCTAACTGGCGCTTGACCATGCCTATGGTCAGATCGGTGCCATAAATGGTGGTCCGAATCTGCCGGAGCAGATAGGGCAGACCGCCAATGTGATCCATGTGCCCATGCGTCAGGACGATGCCGCGCAAATATTCCTGATTCTGGATCACGTAGTCAAACGCAGGCAGGACCAGATCGATGCCATACATATCGCTCTGGGGGAATTTGATCCCACAGTCGATGATGATCATGTTGCGGCCATATTCCAATACGGTCATATTCTTGCCGATTTCCCCCAAGCCGCCGAGGGGGATGATTTTGAGCTTCTTTTTCATACGTTCCTTAACTTTGTGTAGGCGTCATGCAACGCCGCAGTAAAAAACATTACGGCGTACTGTATTCGACAGATTAGAGAGAAAGTCAGCAGGGAAAATGTCAAGTGGGGTAGCCCTGTATTGTACATACAGGGCAGACGTTTAGCGACTAGCCCAGACGGGTGACCTGACTTGCCTGATCGCCCTTTGGTCCAGTGGTGACTTCAAACTCAACGCGCTCGCCTTCGTTCAGTTCGCGATAGCCATTGGCCTGAATCGCGCTATGATGAACGAAGACATCGGGGCCATCCTCACGTTGAATGAACCCAAAGCCTTTTTGAGCGTTGAACCACTTGACGGTGCCTGTGATACGTTCTGCCATTGAAGATACCTTTGCTTCTTGCTACCTGCAAACAAAAAATCCCGAGACTGTTTGCTTCACCGGGATCTTGATTACAGGTAATGCGAACAACTTTTCTCTACTGGGTTTTATCATATACTAGCTAATTTAATCTGTCAATAGGCGTCTTACAATGTCTAATGGAAATAATATAAAAACAGCATGAACTAGAGGGAAATTTGCCTTTAATCACGCGGTGGTCACGCCTCTGCTCTAAAACAAAGTAACGGAGATGGAGGAGGTAAACATGCGATCCCTGGTTCTTTTGATCTGTTCGCTGTTCTGGCTGGTTGTCCCCGCACAGGCGCAAGACAACAACCCGTTAAGCGAAGAAGAAATGGCCCTCTTAGAACGTGCCCTGGATGCCCGTGCTACGCTCAAGACGTATACCAGTTACGTTGAACATACCGTTCTCATCGAGAGCCGGAACACGACGGTTCGTACGAACGAACTGAGCTACACGGATGAGGCGATTACAACCACCGAACGCACGGCGAAGGTAATTGTTCGTGATGGGCAGAAAAACATAACAGCCACACTGGTCGCCATATTCGATACTACGGAAGCGGTTCAAGCCGAGGACAATGGCGAACAAAATACCACACAGATAATCGAAGCTGAAGCACGGCTGGTTGATGAGGTGTTGTATGTCCAGGCAGAATGCCCGCTGTGCGGCATCATGGGTGGGGAAACGATGCCCGAAGGTTGGGTGACAGTCAGCGATCCAAACCAGTTTTCCGCCTTTAGCAGCCTGTTTCTGGATTATTTTTTCGATGGGCCATCCGGTTTGGATGCGCGTGATGTGCTGCTGGCGCAGGCTGACAGCGTGAAAGTTGCCCAGGAGCAAACAGAAGATGGCACGCCCGTCGAAGTGATCTATATTACGTTTGATGCCACCAGCACGGCGGCGATTGTTGCTGAAAATCTGGGGGCAGACTCGCTCGCGGTCCGGTTATTTGAAGAGGGCAGCGATCAATCGGGACTGGAACTGCGGATCTCGATCAACGACGAGGGGCAGATGGTCGGGATGGACTCAATCCTGGTGATCGATCTGCCACTCACAGACGATCCCATTTTGACGAATGGGGTTGCAGGGGCGGAAACCAGCAGTCACTTTGTATCCAGCACCTTCAGCACCTATACGCAGATTAACCAACCGCTTGATCCAGCCGTTGCCCCGGAATAACCTTGTTGTGGAAAGTGGTGCGGTGAACCCCTATCTCCCGGCCCGTTCCCCACTTGTGATACCGTTGGCGAATTCATTGGTAAGAGTATTGTCTGGTTAAACATCCGATGAGGATGTCCGGTCATGGAGCGTAAGGGCAGGTTTGCAAACCTGCCCCTACAACGGTCAGTGAATATTAGGGACAATATGGAACAACGATTAATACAGGAGTTGGGGCGGGGTGTTAGCCTGTTATGTGGGCGCGGGACAACCGCGCTGTGGTTGGCGCTGCGGGCGATTGGGCGGCGGGATGGGCCGGGGGAAGTGATTATCCCGGATTTGCTGTGTGAAACGGCACTGCACGGGGTACTGCTGGCGGGGTTTACTCCGGTGTTTGCGGATGTCAGCCCGACACGCTTCACGATGGCGGCGGAACACGTGGCGACACTGATCACCGCGCGGACGCGGGCGATTGTGGCCGTGCATCTGTTTGGACACATGGCAGAACTGGATCAGATTCGGGCGGCAGCACCGGGAATTCCGATTATTGAAGATGCGGTGCAAGGGTTGGGTGGAACCTTGCAGGGGAAACCCGCCGGGGCATGGGGCGATATTTCGTTTATCAGCTTTGATCCCAACAAGATGGTGCGCGGACGTGGGGGTGCCGTTCTGGTGGAGGATGAGGCGCTGGTGGATGGGATGCGGGAGGATTTGAAACGGCTGCCGTACCTGCCGGAGCAGATGCCGGGCGTGAATGCCCTGCTGCCACCGGACGCGGCGGCGGCGTATGGGGTACAACTGCGGGCGTTTGCGCCGATGCTGCTGCGGAATTTTGATGATTCGCGGGCGAACGAGGATCGAATACGGGCAGACTGGGAGACACTGCCGGAGCGGGTAAAAATGCGGAATCAAAAGGCGCGGTGGCTCGACGCACAACTGGCCGGGATTCCGGTGGAGCGGCCTGATCTGCGGGAAGGGGATGCAATCTGGCGGTATACGATCACGGTGCCGAGGGCAATACTCGCGCAGCGGATGATGCGGCAAATGCAAGCGGAACGACTCAACGTGGCAGGGCTGTACTATCCACTCAGCCAGCTTTTTGGACGGACTACTCACGCGGCCAAACTGACTAACCGCCTAGCGAATCTGGCAGTGGATGAAGCAGCGGACTATGACGCGCTGCGGCGGATGGTCGAGATCATTCGCGGGAGCGGTTCACAGTCGCAAACAGGCATTTGAGGTATTCGCCTTCCGGAAAGGTGATCGGATGGTCGAGCGCATGACCAGTGCGGGCGATTTCAGTGAGGGAATAACCGGACGCGGCGCGTACTATGGTTGTGAAAAACTGATCCGGGGTGACTCGGCTAGAGCAGGACGCAATGATAAAAATGCCGCCATTGGGTTTCATCACACTAAGGGCGAGGCGGGTCAGGCGAGTATAGGCGGCAAGGGCCTGATCAACCTGGGCGGCGTTCTGGGCGAAGGAGGGCGGATCGACGATCACCATATCAAAAGTACGGTGAGATGAACGCAATTGTTCTAATCCCTCAAAGGCATCGGCCACCAAAATTTCATGCTGGGCGGGGCAGCCGGATTGGTTGAGGGCAAAATTAGCTTGGGCAGCAGCTAAAGCAGGTTCGCTGATGTCCAGGCTGAGGACGGATTTTGCGCCGCCAGCAGCGGCATACACAGAAAATCCGCCGGTATAGGCAAACACATCCAGGACGTGGCGATTGGCGGAGAGGTCACGGACGCGGAAACGGTTATCACGCTGGTCAAAAAAGAAGCCAGTTTTGTGACCGCGCACGACATCGGCGGCAAAGGTGAGGCCGTTTTCTTGAAAGTGGATCGGGGCAGTCGGGACGTCGCCCAGCAGAATTTTTCCGTCGGCCAGATCGTGCATGCCCCGGCTGGTGCGCAACACCAAGCGGTCAAAGGGCTGGACACGCTGGAGAGCGGCGGTAAGACTCTCCAGATGGGGAAGCCACGCGGGAGTGTAAATTTTGAGAACCAGGGTGTTCGCATAACGATCTACAACCAAGCCGGGTAAACCGTCATTTTCGCCATACACAAGGCGATAACCAGTTGTTTGGCACGCAAGCAGCGGGGCGCGGATGGCGGCTGCCGCGCGAAGACGGGCGGTGAACCAGTCCTGATCGATGGCGGCTTGAGTCCCATACTGCAAAATCCTGACGCGGATAGGGGAATGGGGATCGTAGAGGCCGATGGCAAGAAAGCGGCGGTTATGGTCAAAAATAACCGCGAGATCGCCGGGATCACCCGCATGGCTCTGTTTGCGAATGGCGTGTTCAAAAAGCCAGGGATGGCCGCTGCGTACGGCACGTTCGGCGGCAGGCGTGATGTGAAGGGCAATGTTTTTGGTCATAGCGCTATTGTACAGCCATCAACGAGTGATGTTTAGGGCTGAGATTCGCGCCACCAGCGTTCCCAACTGCCGAGGCCATCATAGGCGGCATATTTGTACATATCGGACAGGGTGGGAAAGTTGTAGACGGCCTGAATGAAGGTATGAAGCGTCCCATTTTCGGCCAAAACCTGCGCGCCGATGTGAACTAACTCGGAAGCGAGTTCACCGATATGATGGACGCCCAACAGCTTTTTATCTTTGGGGGCGAAGATTAGCTTGAGCATGCCTTTATCACCCATGATCTGGCCGCGCGGGTTATTTTCGCTTTCGGCACGCCCCACGAGATAGGGGATATGCTGCTGCTGGCAGGCTTCCTCAGTCAGGCCAACCATTGCAATTTCCGGGACGGTGTACACGGCCAGCGGCAAAACCGGGGAGACATATTCCTTGTAGCGCAGATCGAAGGCGTGGACCATCGCGACACGGGCCTGTTCCATCGAAGTCGAGGCGAGCGCGGGAAAACCGATCACATCACCAGCGGCATAAATGTTGGACACACTGGTCTGGTATTTGTCGTTCACGACGATCAAACCACGACTGCCCAGTTCGATATTGAGCGCTTCCAGACCCAACCCGGCGCTGTTGCCCTGGCGACCTGACGCAAAGAGCACACAGTCTACAAGAATTTCCTCACCGGAACTCAGCTCGACTTTGCACATCTTAACAATTAGACCGTTGGGCGTTTTCCGGCGAG
>CAYYNB010000058.1:0-32430 GCA_964472565.1 uncultured Anaerolineaceae bacterium | reverse complement strand
TTGGAGCAATGTCGGGGCTGTGTTGGTGCAGTCCCACCAGGCCGCATAACGGAAGATGGACGGCAGTTTGGAATAAAAGTTGTACCCAAAGCGACTCGAAAATCCCTTCGCGGTGTGGCCCGCTTCCGACTTATATGTTTCGGCCCCTACCGGGATCAAAAGAGCGCTCAAGGCACCAACTCCAGTGCGTTCCGCCAGACGATTAACTACCCCGGCGGAAAGTGTTTGGGTTTCGGTGGAGTCACCAAAATTGATAAAATTATTGGGCGCGGACAGCAGCATGCCAGGAGGGTAGGCGGCAATAGCGCGCAGACGCGGATTTGCCAGCAGGTCTAATTCGCCGTTGGTGATCTCACGCAGCAGTTCGGCTACAGTGATGTAATACATCAAGCCGTAATTCCAATAGCCCAAACCTTCAATGGAACCACCATCGACCTCGAAGCCTGTGGCAATATAGGCCTCAAAGCCTTCAAGTGCTAAAGCAAGCGCCTCAGCCAGCGTTTCGGTGTCTTTTTCCAGGCGCAGAAAGGCCAACGCAATCGAGCCGTTGCAGACACCATTCCAGTTGAGCGCGCCCTTGAACCACCAGTGATCGCGGGCATAAGCCAGGTAGGGTTTGAACACATGGCGTTCGACTTCCTGGCGCATGCGCTGGCGAACTTCTGGATTCAGATCGTCACCAACCAGATAGATCGTTTCGGCCAGCGCTGCGCCGGTTTCAGCGGCGAACAGATCAATCGAGTCCGGTTCGCGGGTGAGCATGGTATGCGCGCCAAACGGTGCCGTGCGGACAGGCAAATTCAAATCCCAATAAGCTGGCCCTTGTTCTTCATGCGCAGGCAGCAGCCACGAGGTTTCTTCGCAGATGTCCCAGGCGATATCATGAATCACGTTACGCATCGATGTGTCGCCCATCACATATTCAAGTACGGCGCGGGTCAACTGCGCCCGTTTCAGAAAATAAGCAGTTTCATAGGGGCCGCGCACGCCGTTTTGTTCAAACATCCGGTACAAGGAATAACTGAGTGTCGGAATTGTGCTTAGATCATCGATTTCTTGCCGCATTGCATCCAGCACAACCGGTGTGGTAGGCGACTGCCGGACCTGGGCGCACAAATCGGTAATTGGGGCTGGATTACTCAGCCAGTGTTTGAGTTGGTCTTTCGATGGGACTGTCAAGGTTTAATGTGCTCCAATCAGTGACATCTGGTCTGCAAAGTGGCAGGCAACTCCGTGACCGTTTTCAAACTCACGCCATTCGGGAGCCTGCTGTTTACAGATGTCTTGCGCATAACGACACCGTACATGGAAGTGACAGCCGGGAGGCGGATTCGCAGGATTAGGAACATCGCCTGTAAGAATGATACGTTCACGGCTGATGTCTGGATTGGTTGACGGTACGGCGGACAGCAGCGCTTCCGTGTAGGGGTGCAGCGGATTATGATAGAGGTCTTGCGAACCGGCCAACTCCACGACCCGCCCCAAATACATCACGGCAACCCGGTTGCTGATGTGCTGGACGACTGAAAGATCGTGGGCAATGAACAGATAGGTAAGGCCCAATTCGGACTGAAGATCTTGTAAAAGATTGACGACCTGCGCCTGTACAGAGACATCCAGTGCGGATACTGGCTCATCACAGATGATCAACTTGGGACGAAGCGCCAGCGCACGCGCAATGCCGATACGCTGCCGCTGCCCTCCACTAAAAGCGTTGGGAAAACGATTCATATGTTCCGGGCGCAAACCAACCCGCCGCAATAATTCGCCAACCATTGCCTTTAGTTCATTACCACGCAGTTGTGTGTGGATCACCAACGGCTCGGACACAATGTCCAGCACGGTCATGCGGGGATTGAGAGACGAATAGGGGTCTTGAAAAATCATCTGGATCTCATGCCGATATGCGCGCAAATCACGGGCTTTAAGCTTGGCAAAATCAATCACATGCCCGCCACTTGCGCCATCTTTCTTCGCCGTATGACGGACATGGACATGAAGCTTTTTGAGATCGGACAGCAAATTTTCAGTTTCGTGATAAATGATCTGACCTTCAGTAGGTCGATAGGCCCGCACAACACAACGTCCTAAGGTGGTTTTTCCACAACCGCTTTCACCCACCAGCCCCAACGTTTCGCCGCGATAAATATCGAGGCTCACGCCATCTACTGCGCGTACATGTCCTACGGTTCGTTTGACCACCCCACGCTTGATCGGAAAGTACATTTTGAGATTTTGGATAGATACAAGGGTGTCCATAATCATTATTCCGTATACAGGTTACAGCGCACCCAATGGTTTGGTTCCACTTCAACCAGGGGTACACCAGCGGGATCGGAGCATGCAGCGGTTTTGTTTTTTACCGGACAGCGCGGATGAAACGTACAGCCCACCGGAATATTAAACGGGTCAGGAATCATACCAGGGATGGGATGCAGCCGCGTTTGCTGCTGGTCCCCCATTTCGGGCACTGACTGCATTAAACCAACCGTATAAGGATGAGCCGGACGTTTGAATAACGTTCGTCGTTCAGCAATTTCCACAACTTTGCCCAGATACATCACCGCTATTCGATCCGCCATCTCGTTGATGATGCCCAGGTTGTGCGTAATCATGATGATGGCGGATTCAAATTCACTTTGAAGCTTACGCATCAGGTCCAGAATTTGGGCCTGGATGGTAACATCCAATGCGGTAGTGGGTTCATCAGCGACCAACACCTGGGGGTTACACGACAACGCCATGGCGATCATCGCCCGCTGGCGCATACCGCCCGAATACTGGTGCGGATAGGAACGGATAAAATCGCGGGCGTTACCGATGCGCACGGCAGTCAGCATTTCGATTGCTCGCTCTTCCGCTTCCTTTTTATTGGTTCCCTGGTGCAGCATGATGGCTTCTGCGATCTGATCACCAATTGTATGCATGGGAGAGAGCGAGGTCATGGGTTCTTGAAAGATCATGGCAATTTCATTGCCTCGAATATCCCGAATCAAACCTCCTTCGGGATCCACTTTGGTCAGGTCATGCTCGTCACCATTGCGGCGGCGGAACCAGATTTCGCCCGCTGTGATACGTGCGGTACGCTTAGGCAGCAGACGCATGATGCTGTGGGCCGTGACGCTTTTGCCGCATCCCGATTCACCCACCACGCCCAGTGTTTCGCCGTTGCGAACATCAAGCGTTACGCCGTCCACACCGCGAATCATTCCGTCTAGAGTGCGGAACTGGACCTGAAGTTCTTTGATTTCAATTACATGATCCGGATTCATAGCATTCCTCTAGATGGTAAACGGATCGGATGCATCGCGCAGCCCGTCGCCCAAAAAGCTGAACGCCAGGATGAGAACGACCATTACGACGGCAGGGATGAACACCCAGGGATAGAGCGCCAGAGATTGGATATTTTGGGATTCTTGCAGAAGCACTCCCCAACTGGTAATCGGGGGGCGCAGGCCCAATCCTAAAAAGCTGAGAGCTGTTTCAGCCAAAATCATGGCGGGCAATGATAAGGTGGACACCACAATAATCTGTCCCAGAGTCGCAGGGAGAAGATGCTTGAAAATAATACGACTATCACTCGCCCCAGCAAGGCGAGCCGCCATAACATAGTCACTCTGGCGTAAGGTTAACACCTGTCCACGCAGTTGGCGTGCTAACCAGGTCCAGCCGACTAAGGACAAAATAAGCGTTACCGCAAAATATGTTTTGGTGGGCGACCAACCCTGCGGTACTGCCGCTGATAGCGCCATCCACAGGGGAATTTGAGGGAAAGCACGCACGACCTCAATCATGCGCTGGATAAATTCATCGATAAGCCCTCCATAGTAACCGGAGGCGATGCCCAGCACCGTACCAAACACAATACTGAGAACGACACCAAACAGGCCGACAAACAGCGAAATCTGACTACCAAGGATAACGCGTGAGAATAAGTCACGCCCCTGGCTGTCGGTACCGAACAGGGCGACGGGACCCGCCTCAGCTTCAAAAAGGTGAACATTCCAGGTGAATAAATTAACACCCAACTGGCCTAATACTTGATACTCGTCACCTTTTGCAAAAAATTTCAGATAAACTTTTTCATCGGTTTGCTTGTGGATTTTCTTAAGTGTCCGAGGATCGCGTTCCGATTCGATCTTATACACAAATGGTTTTATTTTACCATTGTCAATGAAGTGTACGCGCTGCGGCGGCAGATAGGCATGCTCCACAAACCGTGTTTCCAATGCATATGGAGCAATGAATTCGCTAAAAATAGCTACCACATAGTAGAGCAGGACTATGATTCCGCCGACGAGCGCCGCTTTGTTGCGCCGGAAGCGCCGGAGGATAACCGACCACTGCGAGGCTGCAAACCGGGCCTCAGCAGCGGTTAACTTACTAATCTCCGCTTCGGGTGTAGTTGATGCGGCCTCCGCTTCGGCTGTCTCCCGATATAAATCGCGGAGAATTCCCGACTGTCGCTCAACCGGACTGGTCTGATCTTCTGGTGTTTTGGTATCTTGTGGTATATCGATCATGAATAAACAATCCTTGGATCTAGCCAGCCGAGCAACAGATCAGCGATCAGATTAGAAACGAGGAGCATCACCGATGTGAGCAGCAGCAACGTTCCGGCCACATACATATCCTGACTCAGGAGAGCGCTTTTGAATGTTGGCCCTGTGGTGGGGATCGACATGACCACACCGATCAGAATGGATGAGGAAATGATTTTGGGCACTTCCATCGCCATCACGCTGACTACCGGATTGATCGCCGCCCGTACTGCATAGCGATTCACGACAGTTCGTTCTTTTAACCCTTTGGCCCGCGCTGTCGTAATATACTGCTCCGTCATCGTTTCGAGCATGCCGTTACGCATAATACGCATAAGCTGGGCCGTGCTGGCGAGCGCAAGAATGATCGCGGGAGGCCAAAGGTGTAAGAAGTAGTCCCACGCTTTTTCGAACGTCCAGGGTTGGTTGATAAATTCTCTTGATTGATCCCCCATGACATCCATACCCAATACAATGGCACCCACGTATAACCAAACCAGCGCCAACAAAAAGCTGGGAATAGACAAGCCTAAAAAAGCCAATGCGGACAGCAGGTTATCGGTAATGGAATATTGGTGTGTAGCAGAGTAAATTCCGATGGGGATTGCCAACGCAAACATGATGACCAGCGAACAAAAGCCGAGCAGCAACGTATAGCCAATTCGCTCATCAATCAGATCCCAAACCTGACTGTTCCATTCAAATGAGTATCCAAAATCGCCTTTGGGAAAACCAGAAATCCATTTCCAATACTGAACCATGAGCGGGTCATCAAGACCATACCGTTCTCGCAGTAAATTGGCCTGATCTTCGGTCATCCCACCGCCACTCGCTCCCTGGACCGCCTGAAGGGTGTTCAGATAATCGCCGGGCGGCAGTTGGATGATGACAAACGAAATGAACGAGATCGCCAACAACATCGGGATCATGGTTAAGATACGTCGGATGATATATGCAAGCATAAGAGTGCCTCCGGCGAGACTGGGTGCTGATTAGCACCCAGTCCATATTGAACAGTGAGTAGCGGCTTACTGGCCGCCGTCGGCGAAGTAATAGTGAGAAGGACTCTGTGTGCCGGGGGTCATAATGATCCAGTCGGCGGTATGGTGTTCAGCCACATTCATGAAGTTGTTCTTCACCACAACAGGCGTGGGAACCAGACCAACGGTACCGATTGTCCAAAGCTGCTCGGTTGCATTCTTGACAATTTGCTTGCCGATTTCGAGCTGCTTGGCCGGATCAGTCGTGACCTTGTACTGATTGTAGAGGTCCATGATCGCTTTAAATTCCTCGGTGGGTTCCTCACCTTCAGCGCCATCCGTCTTGTACCACATGCCGTAGGCCGGGGCCATCCACGAGCGCTCATCGAAGGGGAACTGGTAGATGGGGTCAACCATAGGAACCAGGCCGCGATCGGTTGTCCAGGTTGAAACCATATTTTCGTTCGCGCCAGCCGCTGCCCAGAACACGTCACGGGTTTCCTGCTTGAGTTCGGTCTTGATACCGACAGCATTCCACCACTCTGTCACCAGTTCGGCAGACTGGAGTTCACCAGCGCCAGTGCCAGAGGTGGTGATGACGATCAATAGCTCAGATCCATCGGGGAAGGTGCGGAAGCCATCATCGCCCTTAACCAATCCCAGACCATCCAGCAAGCTTTCAGCAGTCGCGGGATCATATTCAGCATTCACTGCTTCAATTTCGGGCTGGTAGTAGGGTGAGTCGGGCACAACTGTTTCGGTGCGTGGCACGCCCTGGCCCAGGAAAACGAGTTCGTTGATCGCATTGCGGTCAATTGCCAGCGACATCGCGCGGCGGAAGTCGAACGTCTGGAACAGTTCGCGGTACTTGGCATCTGAGTAGCTCTGGTTGAACCAGAAGGTCGCGTTGGACGCCATCGCCTGGGGCCACAGCAGCATGTGATAGTTATTGGCTTCCGAATTCTCAATGTAGACCGGATACTGATCAAGGGCAATGGCGCGGTCCTGCATATCGATCTGACCGGCGACACCCATCACATTCACACCCGCCACATCTTCGACCAGATGGAAATAAATCTGGTCAATGTAGGGGAGTTGGTTTCCTTCTTCATCAACGGCCCAGTAATAAGGATTGCGTTCAGCAACCATCAGAGTCGCACCGGGATCGTATTGGGTGATCTTCCAGGCGGTCATGACTGGACGATCAACGTTGTAGTCAAAAACAGCTTCTTCGAACTGTTCGTAGGTCGCATCTGCATTATAGGCGGGGTGGAACTGCTCCAGGTAGTGCTTCGGGGCGTAGAAACCAAAGCGCTCGAAGCCCAGCGGCCACTGGTTGCCATGGAAGGCCAGACCAACGGTTTCCGCCAGACCATTGGGAGCCGAGAATTTCAGGGTGATGGTGGAGTCGTCAACTTTAACGAGTTCCGTCATCGTCTTCCATTCCGCGTGAACCGCTTTGGTCACATTGGTATCGGTTTCAATGGCTTCCCACCAGAAGATGACATCATCAACGGTGAATGGTGCGCCATCTGACCACTTGAGACCTTTACGGAAGTGGAGGGTGAGTTCAGTGCCGTCTTCATTCCATTCCCAACTCTCGGCCAAACCTGGTTCAACCGGATCAGATGGGTCCACAGGCCAACGCAGAACAGGATCATAAACCAAACGGCCAAAGCAGTGGAAGTCGTTGATACCACGCCAGGCGCGATTCCAGATGCCGCCGTACACGCCGATGGTGTCACCTTCAGCTAACGGGACAACGCGAGGATTTTCGGGCAGACGTTCTTCAACTGGCGGAAGCTCGCCTGCCGCAACTTTTTCGGCCAGCAAGGGAGATTCCCCGTATTTGGGACCTTCTTGCGCTTTCGCAGAAGGCAGAGCAGGCACTACCAAAGCAGATACAAGCATGAGAGTGAGAGCAAAGAGAAGTACACGTTTGACTGACATATTGTGCTCCTGAAGAAGATCTAATTTTGCTAACGAACGGATAGGGGGTTTAGTAGCTTTTGCGCCAGGCCCTCCTTTCAATTCGAAAATAAGTTATGGTGCGCTGTGTCGTATAATCAATTCTGGTTCAATCAGAATATCCTGGCAATTTCCCGAACAGCTATTGATAAACTGGGAAAGTAATTGCATCGCCTGGTTGCCCGCTTCATACATGGGAATGTGGCAAGTAGTAAGCGATGGAGTAACCCAGGCTGCGAACGGAATATTATCAAAACCAACAATAGAAATATCATCCGGTACGCGGCGTCCCAGTTCCATGCAGGCATGCATTGCGCCGACGGCACTTAGATCGTTGAAACAAAATAGGGCGGTTATTTCGGGCTGAGCAGAGAGTAATTTGAAAGTTTCCTGTCGCCCCGACTCGACAACCGGCCAGCAGTGACGCTCCCATTCCGCATGATAACCGATACCAGCCGCTTCCAGGGCAGCGCGATAACCTTTGGCTCGCATTTGTCCACTATAAGAATTTTGGGGACCAGATAAAAAGCCAATGGCTTTGTGTCCACGACTTAAGAGATGTTCTGTTGCTATTCGGCCACCCCGAACATCATTGAGAACAATCATACCGAAGCGGGGATCGGGCAATCGACGATTGATGAGCACAACTGCCGCTTGATGCTGAAGCGCATTTTGGAGCAGATTTTCCTCAAGCCGCGGGCTGCATAAAATGATTCCATCGACGCGTTTTTCTTCGAGTGAGCGCAGGACTGCTAATTCGCGTTCGGTATCTTCATTCGTATTGCAGAGGAAAACATTGTATCCCTCGGCATAGGCGGCGTGCTCGACGCCCCGCGCGACTTCAGAAAAGAATGGATTTGAGTTGTCAATGACGACCAAACCGATAGTGCTAGTTCGATCCGTCACCAAACTACGGGCAATATCACTGGGGCGGTAGCCTAACTGGTCGATTATCTTCTGTACACGGCGGCGTGTGGTGTCACTGATCCCGTCTTTGTGGTTGATCACACGTGAGACAGTCATAAGCGAGACACCCGCTTGACGAGCCACATCTTCCATCGTTATCCGTTGTACAGGCACCGGGGACCTCTTAAACGTTAGCGTTAACGATAGCGCTAACTTAACGTAGCACAGGTTTGAATTTTTTGTCAAGTAAGTCACCAGGATTTCCCCTGAAAACCGCTCATATCACGAACGTGTATTGACAAAGCACCTGGGTTCGTTATTTAATGTAATCGATTACATTTGTCGCCATAATGAAGAATATTTGATGCCCGCCACGATGCACGATGTTGCCCGTCTTGCTGAAGTTTCAACAGCGACTGTTTCGCGCGTAATCAATACGCCGGAGCGAGTCAATGAAGATACGCGCCGCCGGGTAATGGATTCGATCAAGCAACTCGATTACAAAATCAATGTAGCGGCCCGGCAGCTACGCACCAACCAGACTCGCCTGATAGCTGTTGTGATTCCTACCATTGCAGAGCCAATTATCAATCAGGCCATTGAAGCAATCGAAGACGCGGCCATTGAGCAGGGATATACGCTGCTGCTGTGTAGTACGCGCGGGGATGTGGAGCGCGAAAAAACTTATATTGATCTGCTGGTTCAGCAAATGGCAGTTGATGGCGTTTTGTATATCTCACCTCGCGCCGCGCCCGAAGAAGTCCGGCGGCTTACCCAGGGACCTGCTCCACTGGTATTGGGCAACTATACGATTGATGATCCCCAAATCCCCAGTGTCTGGCTCGATCATGTCAGTTCTATCTACCAGACAACACGGTATCTGATCGAACTGGGACACCAGCGGATCGCTTTGCTCAATTTGGGTGCCCCCTATTACCAGCCTGCTCGAATGCGGCGGCGGGGTTACGAACAGGCGTTAATCGAAGCCGGATTATCGCTTGATCTAGCCCAGAATATTGAACTCCACCAGCCGACTTACAATACACATGAATGGCGCGCTGTTATTGAACAGGTGCTAAGCCAGCCAGAACCCCCCAGCGCGATTGTGGCCTTTAACGATGAAGTGGCCCTCGAAGTATATGCGGTTTGTCGGGCACACGGCGTCCGGATTCCGCAAGACCTATCCGTAACGGGATGTGATGATACGCTTCCCGCGCGCTATGTCGATCCGCCGCTGACTACCGTGCATGTTCCCGCGTATGAGCTGGGTCGCCAGGCCATGAAACTTTTGATACGGCGATTGAAGGGTAAGTCTGGGCAAGCTATATCTCGTTTAGGGGTTGAACTGATCATTCGTGAGTCCTGTGCTCCGCCTAAGGAGCGATAGAGAGGTGAGATGTCATCGTTTGACTTGACAGGGAAAACGGCTGTTGTAACCGGTGGTGCAGGCATTTTATGCAGTGCAATTGCGCGTATGCTTGTCCAAAATAATGTGCGTGTAGCAATCCTGGACTTGGCCGAAGATCGCGCTTGTGCGTTAGCCGAAGCAATGGGAGGTGGTGAGAAAGCTATCGGCATTGGCACGAACGTGTTGGATCGCGGCTCTATCGAGGCAGCGGCAGCACAAATACATGATGCTTTTGGCACGGTGGATATTTTGATCAACGGCGCTGGGGGAAATAAATTTGAAGCGACGACCAGCGATAAACTATCCTTCTTCGATTTGTCGCCCGAAGCCGCGCAGTGGGTTTTTAACCTCAACTTTTTGGGCACATTTTTACCCTCGCAGGTGTTTGGTCGCCAAATGGTTGAGCAAAACGGCGGCGTGATCATTAACATCTCATCGATGAATGCATTCCGCCCACTTACTCGTGTTCCCGCCTACAGCGCGGCTAAAGCTGCAATCAGCAATTTTACGCAATGGCTCGCTGTGCATATGGCGCAGGAATATTCGACATCCATCCGGGTTAATGCTATCGCGCCAGGGTTCTTTCTCACGGAACAGAATCACTACCTGCTCGTTGATGCGCAAACAGGTGAACTCACAGCGCGTGGACGCCAAATATTGGATCATTCGCCGTTAGGCCGATTCGGTACGCCGGAAGATTTGTTCGGCGCAATCCAGTGGCTTGTCTCACCAGCCGCCGCCTTTGTTACTGGTGTGGTTGTCCCGATAGATGGCGGTTTTAGTGCTTTTTCGGGAGTTTAAATCATGGGACTTGATGCGCAGGTTGCCGTAAGCAGCGGTGTCTTGAGCGAAGATCAAATACGCGAGACGCTCACGCATGGATTGGAAGGGCGCTTCCGAGACCAGCGGGTTTTGATCCTGATTCCGGATCACACACGCACCGTACCACTGCCGCTATTGTTCCGGCTGATAACGGAAATTCTGCATGATGCCCGCCAGCTTGATTTTATGGTCGCACTCGGAACACATCTTCCATTAGGTCAGGCTGAACTCAACCAACTGGTTGGAACCGAAGTGCGCGCGCCTCACATCCGGCTGATGAATCATGCCTGGCAAGATGCCAATGCACTGACCACCATCGGTACCATCCGGCAGGATGAAGTCAAAGCCCTGGCCGGGGAAGTCTGGCACCCGTCGCTCGGCGGCGATGTGCCGGTTCAGATCAACCGCGCCGCATTGGAAGCCGATCATATT
The DNA here is from genome assembly GCA_964472565.1 of uncultured Anaerolineaceae bacterium. Classification (GTDB taxonomy): domain Bacteria; phylum Chloroflexota; class Anaerolineae; order Aggregatilineales; family Aggregatilineaceae; genus DATAMF01. Next base: position 21,373 of record CAYYNB010000058.1, on the reverse strand, counting down.
GTGATTCTTGGGCCGACATTTCCCCATGAAGTCGTTGGTTTTTCGGGTGGAGCCAAATATCTGTTTCCCGGCATTGCTGGCCCTGAGATCATCAATGTAACGCACTGGATGGGCGCGTTGATGACGATTCTGAACACCATTGGGATCGAACAAACGCCTATGCGGGCGATGATTCACCGTGCCGCGTCATATATTCCGACGCCTATCACCCTGGTTAGTCTGGTTGTAGATGAGGGTGGTTTAGCCGGTGTTTTTGCCGGTGACGTGGAAACGGCATTCCATGCCGCCGCGCAGTTGTCATCCCAACGGCATATCATCTGGTTGGATCAACCTTACCAACGGGTGCTGTCACATGCGCCTGTTATGTACGACGAACTGTGGACAGGCGCGAAAGCGATGTACAAGCTGGAACCCGGCATTGCAGACGGTGGCGAGGTTATTATTCATGCGCCTCATCTGTCGGTGGTGAGCGCGGTACACGGTCAGTATCTGTACCAAACAGGTTATCATGTGCGCGACTACTTTTTGAAACAATGGAAAAATTTCCAGGATGTGCCGTTGGGCGTACTGGCGCACAGTACCCACCTCAAAGGGTCGGGCATCTATGAAAACGGGATCGAAAAGCCGCGTATTAAGGTTACGCTTGCCAGCCAGGTTTCAGCCGAAGATTGTGCGCGACTCAATTTGGGATATCTGAATCCTGATGACATTAACGTAGAGGACTGGAAGAACCGCGAAGACGAGGGCATTTTGTTTGTGCCCAAAGCCGGAGAATATCTGTACCGAGTAAAAGAAGGGTAATCACAATGACAGCCTATCACATGGGAATGGTTGGGTTAGGGGTCATGGGGGCGAGTCTGGCCCGCAACCTCGCTTCACATGGATTCAGCGTCGCCGGGTACGATCTCGCCGAAGAAAAACGCCGGGCGTTCGAACATCATGCCGGAGAAGGTCAGATTGCTACATTTGGCGATGTCGCCAGTTTTGCCGATGCGCTGGAACAACCCCGGCGGGTCATTTTGCTGGTGCCATCGAATGCCGTTGATAACGCAATCAGTTCGCTCAAACCCTATTTAGCTCAAGGGGATTTGCTGATTGATCTGGGAAACAGCTTTTTTGCGGACACCGAGCGGCGTTCTGTCGAACTGGAAAAAGAAGGATTTCTGTTTATCGGAAGCGGTGTGTCAGGCGGCGAGAAAGGCGCACTGCGCGGACCGGCCCTGATGCCCGGTGGACAGCCGGAAGCCTATGAACTGATCCGGCCTTCATTTGAAGCGATTGCGGCTAAAGTCAACGGCGATCCGTGTGTGGCGCATGTCGGGCCGCGCGGGGCTGGGCACTATGTCAAAATGGTTCACAACGGAATCGAATACGGGATCATGCAGTTGATCGCTGAAGCGTATGACATTCTCAAGCGCGTGGGCGGAGCAACCGCCGCCGAACTGCACCAGGCGTTCAAAGAATGGAATCAGGCCGAACTCAATTCCTATCTGATCGAGATCACCGCCGATATTTTCAGCCGGGTGGATCCCGATACTGGGCAGCCGCTGGTGGATGTCATTCTGGATGAGGCGCAGCAAAAAGGTACTGGAAAATGGACCAGCCAGAATGCGCTCGACCTCGGTATTCCGACGCATACCATCAACGCAGCGGTTGAGGGCCGTATTATCTCCGCACTGCGGCAAGAACGGCTGGCGGCTGAAAAGCTGTTCAGCGCCCCGGATGTCGCTTTCAATATTGACCGGCCAAAACTGTTTGAGCAAGTCCGCGCCGCGCTCTATGCGGCCATGCTGTGCTCGTATGCGCAGGGGATTGCTTTGCTGCAAGCCGCCAGCAAAGACTACCAATATGATTTGCAGATCGAGGATATTGCCCGTATCTGGCGGGGCGGCTGCATCATTCGCGCCGGACTGTTGGAAGATATTCGCCAGGTTTATGCAGCCCAGCCCAATCTGCCGAATTTGTTGGTGGGGGAGCCGTTCCGCACCGCGATTGATCAGCGGCAGGGGAATTGGCGCGCCGCGATTCAGATTGCGGTGGCGCACGGCATCCCGGTGCCAGGGTTGGCCGCATCACTGGCCTATTTTGATGCCTACCGCACCGGGCGGCTGCCTGCGAACCTGACCCAGGCGCAGCGGGATTATTTTGGTTCGCACACCTATCGTCGGGTAGACAAAGACGGTGTGTTCCACACGGAATGGGAAGAGTAAGAGGAGGAACGATGCCACAGCCTAAAAATGTTATTGTGGCGCAGTCGGGAGGACCGACGCCGGTCATTAACAACTCGTTGCGCGGGGTGATCGAAGCGTGCCGCGAACAGCCGGATACATTTGGCACAATCTATGCCGGATGGCATGGAATCGAAGGCGTGCTGAAAGAAGAACTGCTCGATCTGTCCGCACAGAATCCGCACGAAATATCGCTGCTGGCAACCACGCCTGCCGCCGGGAGCATCGGCACCTGCCGTTATAAGCTCAAAGCGAAACAGGAAGAAGACTTTGATCGCGTCCTCGAAGTCATGAAGGCCCACAATGTCGGGTATTTTTTCTATATTGGCGGCAACGACTCGATGGACACAGCGAACAAGGTTTCGCAGTTGGCCGCGCGGCGTGGACTGGATTTGATCGCGGTTGGTGTGCCCAAAACCATTGACAACGATGTGGGTGATACGGAATTTAAGCTGATCGACCATACGCCGGGATATGGCAGTGTGGCGCGGTATTGGGCGATGATGGTGCAAAACGCCAATGAGGAAAACGCGGGTTCAAGCCCGGCAGACCCGGTTCTGGTGCTGCAAGCAATGGGACGCAAAATCGGGTTTATTCCGGCGGCTGCACGCTTGGCCGATCCCAAACGGGAACTACCCATGCTCATCATCCTCACCGAATCCGGCCTTACGATGCCTGATGTAGCTGACGGCGTGAACGATCTGCTCCAAAAACATGGGCACGCTATCGTGGTTGTCAGTGAGGGTTTTGACGTAGGCGACATTGGCGCACGCAAAGACAGCTTTGGGCATACTGAATTCGGCGCAAGCCAAATCCAGGTGGGGCAGGCGGTGATCAACTATCTGAACAGCGTGGGTTTGCCTGTTCCGGGGGCAGCACGAACGGATATTCCAGGCACCAGCCAGCGCCACGCCATGATTTATGCTTCAACCGTAGACCTGGAAGAAGCCTATCAGGTTGGACGCAAAGCCGTTGAAATCGCGGCGTCAGGCGAAAACGGATTCATGGCGACGACTCTGCGCGAATCTGGTGACGAATACCGGGTGTGGTTTGACAAAGTGCCGCTGGAACAAGTCGCCAACTCGGAACGGCATTTCCCGGCGGCGTGGATCAGCGAAAACCGGGTGGATGTGACAGATGATTTTCTGCGGTATGCGCAACCCTTAATCGGGCGTGACTGGCCTGCCATACCGATTGAACATGGTGTACAGCGTTATGCACGGCTGGAAGCGATTTTTGCCGATCAAAAACTGCCCGGCTATGTGCCGCAGACCTACCGGAAGAAGTGAGAAGGGGAAGATTCGATGAGTGATGCAAGTCAACCGTTGCGCGAATTGCAGCCGCAGCACGACTTTTTTGTGGGTATTGATTCGGATGGGTGCGCCTTTGACACGATGGAATTGAAGCATAAAGAATGCTTCGTGCCCAACATCGTGAAATATTGGGATCTGCAAGCCGTTTCGAAATATGCCCGTGACGCGGCTCAATTCGTCAATCTATACTCCAAATGGCGCGGCGTTAACCGCTGGCCGGCGCTGGTCATGGTGTTTGATCTGCTGCGTGAGCGAGATGAAGTTGTTAAGCGTGGTATTCCGATTCCTGAAGCGGCGAGCCTGCGTTCATTTATCGCTCAGGAACAGTATCCGCACAGCGATTCAGGGCTGCGTGGCTATATGACCGAACATCCGGATGATGCTGATTTAAAACGCGCGTTGGCCTGGACGGTAGGTGTCAATGACGCCATAGCGGATATGGTGCATGGTGTGCCGCCGTTCCCATTTGTGCGTGAAAGCCTGCAATTTATGTTTGACAAGGCGGATATGCTGGTCGTGTCCGCGACACCACTGCGCGCGCTGGAACAGGAATGGGGCGAGCATGATATTGCCCGGTATGCACGCGCAATTGCCGGACAGGAGTACGGCACCAAAACACAGCACCTCGCCGCTGCCGCCGCCGGACGCTATGCGCCGGATCATATTCTGATGATCGGGGATGCACCGGGAGATCTTAAAGCGGCCAAAGCGAATAAGGCCCTGTTTTACCCCATCAATCCTGGCGATGAGGAAGCGTCCTGGGAACGCTTCTATCAGGAGGCCATGCCGCGCTTCTTTGAGGGTGGTTATGAAGGCGAATACGAAGCAACCCTGATCGCAGAATTTGAGCGACGTCTCCCAGATACGCCTCCCTGGAAGGATAAACCGTGATGAAAACGAACGCAGCAATCCATATGGCCGACTCAGTCATACAGCGCCACCCTGTGACAGGACCCAAGTGGGCTTATGAATGGGGTCTCGTCCTCAAAGGCGTTTTGGCAGTATGGAAAGCTACGGGAGAAAGCAAATACTTTGATTATGTCAAAAGGAATGTTGATCTCCTGGTTCAGGATGACGGCAGTATTCGAACCTATCAGGCCGAAGACTACAACATCGACCAGATCAATGCTGGTAAAGTGCTGTTTCCGTTGGTTAAGCAGACCGGAGATGAGCGCTATCTGAAAGCGATCCAGTTGGTGCGGTCCCAACTTCGTACCCATCCGAGAACTCAGGAGGGTGGTTTCTGGCACAAACTAATCTATCCCCACCAAATGTGGCTGGATGGCATCTATATGGCCGCTCCGTTTCTGGCGCAGTATGGTGCAACGTTTGGGGAAGCCGAAACATTCGATGATGTGGTTCACCAAATTATGTTGATTGACCAGCACACGCGAGACGAACAAACCCGGCTGCGGTATCACGCGTGGGATGAAAGCAAAACACAGCAGTGGGCCGACCCGCAAACCGGAAGATCGCCCCATTTCTGGGGCCGGGCGATGGGATGGTACGTGATTGCGATAATTGATGTGTTGGATTATCTACCCGAAACACATCCGAAACGCGATCAAATCACAGCGATCTTTAAAGAATCTATGGCCGCAGTCGCGGCGGTTCAGGACCAGGAATCCGGTGTATGGTACCAGGTGCTTGATCAAGGTGCCCGGCCCGGAAATTATCTGGAAGCGTCGGCGTCGTGCATGTTTGTCTACGCGATGTGCAAAGGCAGCGGCAAGGGATATTTAGATGCCTCCTTTGCTGAAAGAGCGCAGCAGGCATATGAGGGAATTACCCGGCAGTTTGTCACCATTGACAATGCCGGACTGCTCAACCTGAACCGGATATGCAGTGTAGCCGGGCTAGGCGGCACACCGTATCGTGATGGAAGTTTTGAGTACTATGTGAGTGAGCCAATCGTCACGAACGATTATAAGGGTGTCGGGCCGTTTATGCTGGCAAGCACGTTTTTCCTGTAAGCGGTCCGAATCAATCATTTTCCTCCTCTTGAATATCACCCCAAGAGGAGGAAAACTTTCAACCGAATCCTATTGGTATGTATCGACCAGCGATTGAATCATCACCGCGTCAAGATTGGCTTCGCCCTCGATGCTGATCCGTTTTGTTTCGCCGGGGAACAGATGGAAAAAACTATCTGAAAAGACAGCCTGACCATCGGGAGTTGATAACCAAACCCACAGCGCCGGATGATCGGCAGACAGTTCGATCTGTGCCTGCTGTTGATCAATCCTGACTTGAATCCCTGGGTTTACCAGCGTCAAATGTTTAGGCCGGACAAATAACACCAGATTTTCCGACACAGCTTTTCCATCTACGCTAAGCGCTAGTTTGACCATCAGATTGCGCTGCCCCACGCGCTGAATATCCTCGTTGAGGTCCAGCGTTTGGATCATGGTATCTTGCTGCGCGCCAATCGTAACGCCGCTTTGCCCCTTGCGGATCACCTCGCCTGTTGTAGAGATAAGCTCCCACGTTACCGTTCCGTCGCATGGATCGAGCCGGTCGCTGGTCACATGAATATCAACCGTTCCCGCTTCCAGGGTTTCGACGCCCGAAATCAGCAGCGGCGCATAAAATCGTCGCGCCATGTAGTGTAAGGCTTTCCACCGCCCATCCACATCAATGGAGGACCAGCTTGGGGCGGGCCAGCAGTCGTTCAACTGCCAATAGAGGGTACCCATCACGCGCGGCATTTGCCGCCGCCAGTGCTCAACCCCGTATTTAACGCCCATGCCTTGCAGAATCTGGCTCAACCAGACGCTGGACTCGTAGGAATTGGGCAGCCGGAACCATTCCAGCAAATAGTGAACAATGGTGCTGTTGCCGATTCCGCTGCGCTGGCGATATTCCATCCCATAGCTGGTCAGATTGCGCTCTTCGGCTTTAATCATGGGGTTGATGGTCACGGGTTCCGGGAAAGATTGGAAGCCAAATTCACTCACAAAGCGGTGCAAACAACTGCGGTACCATTCGAAAGGTCGCCTTTCATGCCACACACCCCACAAGTGCGCATCGCCGCTGTCGGGACTCATCCAATTCGTTCGTTCGCCCACCGGTGTATGCGGACTGCACGGCCAATAGGCGCGCTCTGGATCAACCGCTTCAACGACTTCCGGCAGCAGCGCATTAAACAACCTGTCGTAATCTTCCCAACTCATGGTGTGGTCAGTCCACTCGTCACCGACCAATCCTTGTTCCAGTTCGTTGTTGCCACACCACAGCGCGATACAGGCGTGGTGCCGCAGCCGCCGGATATTATCGATGGCTTCGGCGCGCACATTGTCCAGAAATGCCGCATCAAAGGCCGGATAAGTCGCGCAGGCAAACATGAAATCTTGCCACACCGTAATCCCATAGATGTCGCACAACTCGTAGAAGTCATCTTCTTCATAAAGGCCGCCACCCCATGCGCGCAGCATGTTCATATTGGCGGCAGCAGCATCGCGGATCAGTGCTTCATAGTCTGATCGGGTGAGACGCGGCGCAAATGTATCTGCCGGAATCCAGTCCGCGCCTTTTGCGAAAAAGGGAACCCCGTTAATGGCAAAATAAAATGATTCGCCCCATTCGTCCGGGTGCCGTTCTAATGTAAGTGTGCGTAATCCGATCTTTCGTTTCCATTCATCGATGGGTTGGCCTTCATCACCGATGAGTTGAACGATAACCTGATACAGCGGCTGGTTGCCCATGCCGTTGACCCACCACAGTTCAGGCTTTTCGATCAAAAGCTGGAAATCTTCTTGTTCGCCAGATACAGGCTGCACACTGGTTGCAACAAGTACATCCTCGCGCAAAATTTCCACCCGCACACTGAGCTTTTCACGTCCGCCGAGATCGACCTGAGTATGAAGGTGAAGCTGCACCGCACCACCGACCTGGTGTTCCTGCTGAATCTGGACATCGGCCAGCCGCGCATCAAAACTGATGAGTTCAATTTCCCGCCAGATGCCGCTGGTCACGACCATTGGACCCCAGTCCCAGCCGAAGTTACACGGCTCCTTACGCAGCCATCCGCCGCCGTTCTGGCGGTAGTTGCCGATCCAGGCGGGCAGCACGCCGTTTGCGGCTTCCTTCGTCCGTAGATAGGGCATGGGCGCATCAAAGCGTACCGAGATCGTATTGTTGCCCGCTTTGATGTAGGGTTTCACATCAAATTCCCACACGCGAAACATATTGTCCGCTTTACCAACCGTGATCCCGTTGATCTCGACTGCTGCCAGGGTATCTAATCCATGACACCGCACAAGGATGGTGGGCTGCTGAAGAAATTCCGCGGGGACACTGAACTGCCGTGTATATATCCAATCCGTTTCCCCAATCCACAGCAGGTCGGATTCGTTGTCATCATAAAATGGATCTTCTATTTGTTTGGCGCGGAGCAAATCCAGGTGGACACATCCCGGCACAACCGCCGGGATTGACTGGTTCTCCCTGGCTCGATACAGTTCCCATTCACCGCTTAAACTGATTTTATTGAACATTATTTCCTGGCCTTTTAGTATGAAATTTCGTGTCCTAATTTTAACATTGCTGCCTGCCATTCCAAGCCATTGGATGTATTTACAAAAAAGCCTGCTCTTTTCGAAAGCAGGCTGTCTGTTTGATAAGGCGATGCGTTACGGTTGCAGCGTCCATATCACTGCTGTATGGGCTTCTACCGTTTCCGGTGTGTAGTTGTGTTCAAGATATTGTCCGCTGGCCCACAGATCGATGAAATCATCATAGTGCGGACTTTGCGGATTTCCACTTTGTCCCGTTGTGTGGATGAAGCGCGAGTTTTCGAAATCGCTGAAGTCGAGAATCATACGCATGCTGGGCAGGCTGCTCACATCGAAACTGTCCGCATCAATGATCCAGGAGGTCGCATTGATAATCGCCGCGCCGCCGCTCACACCTGTTTCACGGTTAAAAAATGTGAATAACAGCGGCAGCAGCGCGTCAAGCTGCGGATCAAGCCCCGAAGGAAGTTGTCCCAGCGGAGCCGCCAGGAAACGCGCCTGATGTACATCACCCCAACGCCACGCCGCGCGATCCGTTCCGTAATACACTTCCATAAACGTCAGCGCCCGTTTTAGGGCTTTTCCGGTAATTTGGGTTGGATCGCTGGTACTCAGTGCGCCGTTATTCCAGAGTGGATGCTGGTCATCCGCCAGCAGGCGCGAAAGCTGGAACGTGGTAAATGACTGCTCATAATCGGGGAGTTCATCCAGCGCCACAAGCGCAAATTCGCGCCAGAATACATTGAACAAGGCGGCTTGTGGACTGTCTGCGTCAGACTGAAAATCCCATTCGCCCAGCCAGTCCGCCGCTGCATTCAACCGCTCGTCCTCAAAATCCATTTCCGCCGCCGCAGGCACCAACAAGGATGCCGCCCAGCTATAGTTATCGAACTGGATGGCGGCGAATGTCTCCGGGCTGTGTTTTTCATACGATTGCAGCAGTTCTTCGATGCGCGCCGCGCGATAACCATATTCCCAATCACGCGTAATAAGATATGGAAAATCGTCTGGGGACAGCACCGCATTGTTGGCGGTGACAATGTAGTTCGCGGCGGGATTGAACAGGCGCGGATTCTGCATCGGATCGACGTACCCTTGCCATTCAAACGCGCTGGTTGTTCCATCCACTGGAACGGTTCCATCCTGACCCGCCGTGCGTTTCGGTACGAGGCCGGTCATGATATAACCGATGTTGCCGTCTACATCGGCATAAACAAAGTTTTGGGCAGGCGAATCGAAGCGCGCCATAGCATCCTGAAATTCATCCCAATTGCTGGCCCGGTTCGTCATCACAATGGCTTCAAACGTGTGGTTGCCATCGGCGGCACCCCAGCGCAGCGCCATCGGCTGTTTCACGTCAAACAGATCGTTGACCACCGGCCCGAAATGCGTCATCCGAATTTGTATTTCCTGTGGCTCACTGTCCCAGCTTGTTATCGTTTCAGTGATCACGTCCATATCGGCCCATTCACCCTCATAACGGTATTGCAGGGGGTTGTCGGGGTTGATTTCCAGCACGTACAGGTCCTGCACATCGGTGCCCACATTCGTTGCGCCCCAGCCAATTGTTTGATTATGGCCCAGCACCACAAACGGCGTACTGGCAAAGCTGTAGCCGCTCACATCATAGGGGCAGGCGTCGGTGACTTCCACACAGTGCAGTCCATTTTCATACCAGACAGAAGGCATCTGGATCGAAATATGCGGATCGTTGGCCAGCAGCGGCTTGCCGCTTTCGGTGAGAGCGCCGCTTACGACCCAGTTGTTCGATCCCAACCCCAATTGTCCCAGTTGGGCAATGTTTTTGAGGCCGGGGATTTTTGCCAGCGCATCAACGTTATAGTGGGTGACGGGGGCGGGCTGCGGCTGCCAACCCGGTTCCATAATCAGCGGCATGGTTGCGTAGTCATAACCGGGCGCAATCGCCGCCAGTTCTTCGGGCGAATTGTTCTGAAGTGCCTCCCAGCGGACCAATTCATAAAAGAAATTACCGTTCAGCCCTAACGACATCACATGCAGCCACGTAATGCTGTTGAGCGGAATCCAGGGTTCGATCTCTGTGATCGGTTGGCCGCCCGAAGCCTGGATCAGTTGGTTGAGGTAGAGATACTCAATGGCGGCCTCTTCCGGTTTTTTATCGGCTAACCAGGCATTCACACCATCGGCGTAGGCTTGCAGCAGATCGAGTACTTCCTGTGGAAGTAGCGCCAGATCGTTTTGAGCATTGCGTTCCAAACCCAATGTGCGGAGCAGGATATCTGTTTCAGCTAACGATGATCCCGCCAGTTCGGACAACCGCCCGGTTCCCTGATGCCTGAACCATTCCATTTGCCACCAGCGATCTGCTGCATGGATAAAACCCTGCGCCATCGCTAAATCATGGGGCGTTGTAGCGTATATGTTGGGAATGCCCCATTCATCATAGCGGACGCTCACTTCGCCATCCAGCCCAGGCAAATTGAACGTTTCCTCTGGGAGCGTGCTTTGAGCGGTCACATGAAATGGGAAAAGCAGCGGAATCAACAGCAGGAGACATAACTTTTTAAGCATAACTTCAAATCTCCTTCGGTTATTATGGTTGAAGTGTAGCTCAGTTATAACATCCCCTGCTTATTTATCGATAATCAGCGATATTGGTTGATCTGATCGCGCAGAGTCTCGGCTTCGTGCTGCGGATTCTCGGCAAAGAGAATGCTGCGCGAGACATTGATGATCATGCCTTTTTTCTGCGTGTTCAACCCGGCGCGCACGGTTTGTTCCACGTCGCCGCCCTGCGCACCAATGCCCGGCACCAGCAGAGTCATCTCGCCGACTGCCGCGCGGATTGCCCGCAGTTCGTCGGGATAGGTGGCTCCGGCAACCAGCATGCAGTTGTTGTTGGCATTCCATTCCTGGGCGATACGCTCGGCCACCACGCGCCAGAGCGGTTGGCCTTCGATTTTTAAATCCTGAAATTCACCGGCACCTGGATTCGAGGTGCGGCACAGCAGAATGCAGCCCTTGTCGGCCCGGTTGAGGAATGGGGCGAGCGCTTCACGTCCCAGGTAGGGATTCAGGGTGATGGCATCGAAGCCCAACCGATCCAACAGCCCGGCGACATAACCCTGATTGGTCGATCCAATATCGGCGCGTTTGGCATCGCAAATGGTTAGAATGTCGGGATGCTGGTAGCGCAGATAATCCATCGTCATCACCAACGAACGCAGCCCTTCTTCACCGCGCGCCTCATAAAAAGCCATGTTCGGCTTGTAGGCGCTCACATACCAGTAGGTTTGTTCGATGATCCAGCGGTTGAAGGCAAACTGCGGCAGTTGGGCATCTTTAAACCGTTCGGGAAGCCGTTCATACTCGCTGTCCAGCCCGACGCACAGCAGCGAGTTGACCGTATCAGCACGCGAGTTGTACTTATCAATAACGTTACCCATCGGATGTTACTCCTTTTTTGACCAATGGTGCGGATCGCGCATCCAGGCATCGATTGTTTCGAGTTCCGACGTACCGAACTGGCCTAACCGGACTGCTTCTTCCGCGATCACACGGAACGGCGTCAGGGGATGCAGGTGAACCTGTGCCGCATCAAACGCCTGCTGTGATTCGGGGAACCCATAAGTGGTGATACACAGACAGTGTTCGACCACTGCGCCCACGTCGCGCAGCGCTTCCACACCCGATAGACTGCTGCCGCCCATTGTGACCAAATCTTCGACCAGCAGCACCCGTTTGCCCGCGACATCGCCGCCTTCGATCCGGCTGCGTGTGCCATGTTCTTTCGCCTGCTTGCGAATGAAAACCGACGGTTTTTCCAGGCTGAAAGCCAATGCCGCGCTGTGTGGAATTCCGGCAGCTTCGATTCCGGCGATCACATCAAAAGTGAGTTTCTCTTCTGCGATCAACCGGGCAAAGCCCTGGATCACGTTCTTCCACTCGCCCGGCCAGAAGGGAAGCCGCCGGTTATCGACATATACCGGGGAAAGAATGCCCGACTTAAAGGTGATGGGCTGATGGGGCGTAAAAATGACCGCGCCAATTTTGAGTAAGGCCTGGGCGATTTCTGAAGCGTTGGATTGCATTAGAACTTAGCCTCCTGGGCGATAACCGCACCCGCCAATGGACCGCGATAGATCATGACCGACCAGTATTGCACCGCTGCGGCTCCGGCTTGCAAAAACTGCCGACAGTCCGCTCCCGTGCTGATTCCGCCGCAGCCTACCACATCAACAGGAGATTGATGCTGCATCTTTTCGTTTGCCAGCATTTCAACTACCGCCAGCGCACGCGCCAACAGCTTTTGGCCTGCGACACCGGCCATCACCGAGGGATTATCCGGCGCGGGCATGGGCAGAGTATTGGTGGCGACCACCGCGCGGACGCCTGTTTCCGCGAAGACGTGCATCAGGCGACCATATTGCTCATCTGACAGCGTTGGCCCAATTTTCACCCACAGCGGAATGCCTTGCAGATAGTTTACCGCTGCGCGGCAAATATGCGCGGTCTGCTCGGCGGTCTGGTGCCCGTTCGGATCGTCTTCGGTGTTGGGACAGCTCAAATTAAGCGTAAACCACGCTGGGCGCAGGCCGCGTTCCACAAAAGCCGCTAATCCGGCCAGTACTTCTGCGCTTTGTTCCGCCGGATCGTCCACACCCGGACTGACCGCAAGATTGATCCCGAATGTTTTCGGGAGCTGGTGCTGGCATTTTACTAAAAATTCCGCGGCTGCGTTCACGCCGGGATTGCGCAGCCCAACCCGGTTTTGCGTGGAACGGTTCGGCACATCGCGCCAGACGACGGTGCCGCTGTTACCCAAACGCGGCCAACGCGTGAACGAGCCATATTCAATTGGACCCACTAAACGCGGCATATTCCGCCAGCCGGGGATGATGTTCTGGTTACGCTGCATCGCTTGCAGCGCGGCTTCTTCAGAGTCGAAACCGTCACCTTTGACCAATCCTGCCGCCAGAATCAGCGGCGAGTCGAGAGTCACACCGCCGACGATAACGGGATGATGGGGCAGGGACAGACGACGCGCCGCCTCGATCACCGGCGCGGGCATGCGATCCAGTAACCGCAGACAGCCTTTCATCTGTTCGTGGGCGGTCTGCGCCGAAGCACGAAAAATAATCGGGCGTGCCAGCCACTCGTAGCCGATGGAATAGGTCTTCAGGAAGATAGAGCGAATCACGATACTGCCTCACCATATAAGTTGTGGCCGAAGCCGGACGGGGCGAGAACCTGTTCACCGTCGAAGACTTTTTGGCCGCGAATCCAGACTTCACGCACGGTTCCGTAGACACGCATACCTTCGAACGGCGACCAGCCGCAGCGTGTTGTAAGGTTCCCGCGTTCGATGATGTAGGAAGCATCCAGATCGATGATGGTATAGGTATCCGTGGGCGGCTGCACACCGAAAATTTGCTGCGGGCGGCGCGCCACCAGTTCGATAACGCGTTCCGCGCTCAAACGGCCTTCACGAACCGCTGTGCAGAGCAGAGGGAGCGTTGTTTCTAACCCCGGAACACCGGACGGCGGTGTGGCAGCGGATTTTTCGGCGAGGGTGTGCGGCGCATGATCGGATTCGATTACATCCGCCAGGCCATCGGTAATCGCATCCCACAAAGCCTGCTGATCGGTCTTCGTTTTGAGTTCGGGCTTCATCCGTCCAAACACGCCGAGCGTTTGCACATCGTCTTCGGTCAGAAACAGGTGATGCGGCGTAAGGCCAAGTGTCACGGGCAGCCCTTCGGTTTTCGCCTGGCGCAGCAGCCCGATTTCTTCAGCGGTGCTGATGTGGCAGAAATGCGTAGGTGTCCGGTAGCGGCGAACCAAATCCAGAATTTCAGCCACCGTCTGTCCTTCGGCATGAACGGCAATCGGTTTGCCTTGCGGCCAGTGGCGAAAGTGCTGTTCACGAATGGCCTGTTCCGCGATTAACAGCGTGCCGGTGGTGGCATTGTTATACATTTTCAACCCGCAAACCTGCGGGAAGACGCGCTCAAAATAGGGGCTGCTGTCGGTTTGACTCGCGCCAAAATAAACGCCCCAATCGCAAACAGCTTGCGCGCTCAGCGCCGCTATTTTGGTATCCAGCGCATCAGGTGTAATGGTGGAGGGAGCGGTATTGGGCATATCCAGCACTGCCCAATAACCGCCTGCCAGGGCCGCCGCCGTTTCGCTGGCGAACGTCCCCTTATGTGACCAGTCCAGCCCACGCAGATGCACGTGGGGATCGAGTGGACCCGGTATCTGCATGGATTAAACCCACAGTCCGCCGAGCACTTTGGCGAGCAGAGTCATCCGCACAAACATGCCGTTTTCCATCTGGCGGAAGTAAATCGCGCGCGGGTCCACGTCGAGCGCGTCGTGATCGTCCGGTGTGCCCATTTCGTTCTTGCGGGGCAGCGGGTGCATCAGAATGGCATCGGACTTGGCGCGGGCCAGCACGGGCGGTGTCATGATGAAACGGTCTTTGATCGCGTCGTATTCGGCAGCGTTCTGGAAGCGCTCTTCCTGAACGCGAGTCCAGTAGATCACGTCGGTTTTGGCGATCACATCGTCCAGTTGATCGGTTTCGTGGACATGGACATTGGCGGCTTTGAGGAAATCCACAACGTAGTCGGGCATGCGCAAGCCTTCCGGCGAAACCAGATTGATCGTGGTGTTCAGACCCTCGTAACGCGCAATCAGTTTTGCCAGCGAATGGACGGTGCGGCCATGTTTGAGGTCGCCGACGAGCGAGATGTTCAGGCCGTCGATGGTGCCTTTGGCATCGAAGATGGTGAAGATGTCGAGCAGCGCCTGCGTGGGGTGTTCACCGATGCCGTCGCCGCCGCTGATGATCACGGCCTGACGCGTTACCTGTTCGTGCAGCTTGTCGAGGTAATACGCGGCTTCGTAGGAAGACCCCACATCCGGGTGGCGCAGCACGATCACATCGGAGTAGCAGCCCACCGCGCGCACCGTATCGGCCAGATTTTCCCCTTTGTAGATCGAGGAGAAGTGAACGCCGTTACTCGCCGCAACGACTTCGCCGCCCAGATGGCGCATCGCCGCCTGGAAGGACAAATCGGTGCGGGTGCTGGCTTCATAAAAGAGCGTTGCCATCAGACGTCCGGCGGCAAGCTGAAGCAGACCGCGATCCCGCTGCTTCAAACGCTTGCGGATCGAAGCGGTGGCATCAAACAGAATTTGCAGGTCATGGCGGTCAAACTGATCGACGGAAATAATGTGTTTGCCGGTAAAGTCGCCGTCAATCTTCGGCGGCGTATAGGTGTGCAGGAAGCGCTCGGATTGGCGTAGGTCTTTTTGGAGAACACCGTTGGTCATGATCGAAAACTCCTATACATAAAAAAGCCACCCAAAAGAGGGTGGCTTTAACGTCCGAAAAAATGAAATAGAACAGCCCATTGCGGCGTTTTGACACGACGATCCGGTTTGGTTCGTGGTAAGATGAATACCATCTGCGTCCTCACAAGCAACAGGCACAAAAAAACCGGGGTGCTGCCCCGGAGGTTTAAGTCTAGCAGATGAGGTCGATCTGTCAAGAGCTAAAATTTTTTTACCATCGTAGGTGAGCCGTAGTCTGAGCATGTCCGATCCGTCCGCTATTATGCAGCCTGATCTGCTAAACTATTAAACCAGATGAAAATGAACAGAAAGCATCCAAACATGTACGCGCAGCAACGACCTGTGGAACATCCACAGCCTAAACATCCGCAGAACCAACCGCGTACCGCCAAGCCGCAGCGCTCGATGTCGTGGCTTATGATCGGCGGCATTTTGGGCAGCAGCGTTCTGTTTCTGCTGCTGCTCGTGTTTGTCGTTGTGCTGTATTCCTATTCCAGTTCGGGGGATGAGATCGCGGCCAACGTCACCGTCGCGGGGATTGATGTGGGCGGACAGTCCCACGAAGAAGCGATCCAAACCCTGAATGCGGCCAACATGGCCTACCAACCGTTGCAGCTTACCGACGGAACGCGGAACTGGACCGTTACATTGGCCGATATGGGTGTGAATGTGGATGTGGCACTGACCGTTGATATGGCGCTGGATGCGGCAGCCGGGACAACGGTCACACCCTGGTATACGATTGATCTGAACCAGACGCAGATGGGGCTGTTGGGCTTGAGCAGCCAGGTCAACGTGGCGGCGGTTGCCGAGCCGCCGCAAAAAGGGCGCGCGATGGATGTCCCGGTGATGCTCAGCCGTCTGTACAGCAATCTGTCAGGCGAACTGGCTGATGGGGTGATGGAACTGAGCATGATCGAAACCGATCCGCCAGTAGTCGAAGATAAGGCGAAATACACGGGCGAAACGACGTCCCATGTGGTAGAGCAGGGCGAGGAACTCGGCTTGATCGCGCGGCAGTATGGGGTTTCAGTCGATGACATTATGGCGCTGAACGAGATCGATAACCCCGATCTGCTGTATGTGGGGCAGGAACTGACCATTCCGGCGGCGGGGGTGTATGAACCACCGGTGGCGGAAGCACCGGCTGCGCCCACCACAACAGGCCGCGCGTTAGTGGTGTCGGTGTCGGATCAGCGGATCTATGCCTACGAAAACGGGCAGCTCGTTCATTCGCATCTGGTTTCGACGGGATTACCCGATACGCCAACCGTCTTGGGCGATTATCAGGTATATGTGAAGTATGAAGCGACGGATATGAGCGGGCCGGGTTATTATCTGCCGCAGGTGCCGTATACGATGTACTTCTACCAGGGTTACGGCATTCATGGCACGTACTGGCACAATGCGTTCGGACGCCCGATGAGTCATGGGTGTGTGAATCTGCCGGTGGATGAGGCGCAGTGGTTCTTTAACTTTGCCTCGGTAGGTACACCGGTGCGCGTGATCGCGTAAAAGTCCAGGACCTCCTGAACATTGCCAGGAGGTCTTTTTCATCCAGATTAGCCAGCCAGAATCAGGTTGATTACGGGCTGCGGCATCATAGTGCGCTGCTGAATTTGTTCAGTGCTCATGCCCTGGGCCGCAAAACGTTTGACGACAAAGTGCATCGGTTCGGATATTTCAACGATATGACAATCCGGGTCGTAAACACGCAAAGCGCGCTGGCCCCAGGGCTGTTCATAAATGGGATGCACGACGGTGACACCTGCGGCGCTCAGGCGTTCGGCCATGGCGTCGAGTTCTTCGGTTTCAAAATACGCTTCGAAGTTGTCGTGTCCCAAACGTTCCACGCCTTGCGCCTGGCGGTGGAAGATCATTTCGCTCGCGGAGCCGATTTCCCAGATCGCCAAACCACCAGCATAGCCGACATTCGCCCCTAAATCCATGTCTACCTGCTGGCCCAGCAATTCTTCATAAAAACGGCGTGAAGCAGGAATATCCTTCACAAACAGAACCGATGAGATGTATTTGACGGTCATAGGAACAACTCCTCAGAAGCAGTGCATATAGAACATACGGTCTATTATAGCAGCAACCGCACTGTTTGTGAAGAGCTAGCCCCCGCCCTCCCTTGACGACGCGACAAGGGGAAAAAGCTCATTTTTCGCGTCGCCAGACGGGAAGATTTGTGAATGGCGGAAAATCCGCCATTTTGAAATGTGCAGCGGTACATGCCAACAGAATAGCACGAATGTTCGAAGATGTCATGGTCGTGAATGACTAACTTCACAGACTAACTTGGATGGTTAATAACGAGAGGATTACGATGTGGGGGCAATTTACACCATTGCCCCCAGGAGATGTCACATAATGCCCAGTTCGAGGGCGGCTTTTTGAGCGGCGCGGAGATTGTCGGCCTGGAGCACGATTTGGCCTGAATTGGTCAGATAGAGCGCATCTATGTTGACGCCCGCAGTGGCAATGGCACGTGTCAGGCGGGCTAATGATCCCGGTTCATGGGCAATGGAAAGCAGCAGCACTTCCCGCGCGGTGTAGTCGATACCCGCGACTTTTAAGGCTTCAACTGTGGCCTCATTGTTGTTGGTAATAAATTGAACTATCGCTTCATCCGGGCAGGGTGTGGCATGAATCGCAATAATATTGACACCTCCTTTGGCTAGTGCTTCGGTTAAATCGGCGAGCGCGCCCGGACGATCTTGAATCAAAGTCGTAAATTCAGTTGCCATGCTTCCTGCCTCCTCATGTCGATGATTTTATTATACCCGGCATCTTAATGTGGCTAAATTGGTAAAGTTGCACCAGAATAGAATGAGTATACCCTTACGGCGTAGGAGAAATGGACATGGCCCCTGAATTTTATCTTACAAACCCGGTGGCACGTCGTTTTGCAATCACCGCAAATTTTAATGCTCCACGCGACTATACATTTGCAGCCAATAAATTACAAAAGCATGAGGGCGTTGATCTGGCAGCGTTGGATGCGGCGGGGCAACCGGTCGCGGTGCTGGCAGCGCAGCGTGGTATTGTGGATAAGGTAGGCTTCAGCGCGCAGGGATACGGCAATTATGTGCGCATCGTCCATGATTGGCCGGACGGACACCAGTATGTGACGTGGTATGGACACATGTCCAGCGTGGTCACTAGTGTAGGGCAATTCGTCCAGGCGGGAACCAAAATCGGAGTAGCAGGCACGACTGGATTTTCGACGGGCGTTCATCTGCACCTGACCCTGCAACATATCGGTCATGGATTAACCAACTATACGGTGGATGATGTGGTGGACCCGGAACCCTATTTCCGCATCAATGAGCCGCCGCCCATTTTCGATGATGCGACTTTTGTGGCCGATATGGCGATCCACGACGGCACTATTCTCAAACCGAGCCAGCAGTTTGAAAAAGTATGGCGCATTCGGAATACGGGCACGACCACCTGGGGACCGGATTACCGGCTGGTGTTCGTCTCTGGCAATAAAATGGGCGGGGTGGATCCGGTGGCTTTATCGGACCCCAGTGTGGAGCCGGGGCAACTGCTGGATGTGGCGGTTCCGATGACCGCGCCCATGAATGCCGGGCGTCACGAGGGAAGCTGGATGCTGCGCAACGCCAGCGGCGCATCCTTTGGGGCCAGCCTCACGGTGCTGATCGAAATTAAAGAAACCAAACCGTTCGATGAAATAACGTATGTGGCCGATGTGACGGTTGAAGACGGCACAGTGATCCAGCCGGGAACAACATTTGTCAAAACATGGCGTGTCCAGAACACGGGCACCACGACCTGGGATCAAAGTTATGCGCTGCGTTTTGCCCGCGATAACCGGATGGAAGCGCCCGAGCGGGTGCCCTTAACGCGCCAGGTCAAACCGGGGGAAGTGATCGAAATTTCTGCTACCTTAACGGCCCCCCAAACACCAGGGCGGCACCGCTCCACCTGGAAACTGTGCAATGCGCAAGGCGAAACGTGCGAGTATGAAATGTATGCGGACATCCAGGTGCCGCGTGTACAAGCTAAAGAGCCGCTGAATGAAATGCGGTTCCTGGCGGATGTGTCGATTCCAGATGGCACCCAACTGCGTCCCGGCGAAAGTTTCCAAAAAATCTGGCGGGTGCGGAATACAGGCACAACCACCTGGGGCAGCGGGTATACCATGACCTTTTTCCGTGATGAGCAGATGGGCGGGCCGGACAGCGTGCCGCTGCCCACGATCAAACCGGGAGAAACAGCCGAAATCGTGGTGCCGCTGATCGCGCCGGGCACCGCAGGCACGCATAAAACAACCTGGAAAGCGCGCGATCCGCAGGGCCGTTTTTTTGAATTTGACCTGTTCGCACTGATTCAGGTCGTGGGAAAACAAGAGCCGGTTAAACTGCTCGATGAAATGAGTTGGGTGGCGGATGTCACGATCCCGGATGGTACGGCGGTCAAACCCGGCCAGCGATTTATGAAAACGTGGCGGGTGCGCAATACCGGCACTTCGACCTGGGGCGCGGGGTATACGCTGGCGTTTTTCGACGGCGAACAGATGAATGGTCCGGCCAGCATCGCACTGCCGCCGGCCAAACCGGGCAAGCTGGTGGATGTCTCATTTGAACTGACCGCACCCGCGACTCCCGGCCTGCATAAGGGGATATGGAAAGGGCGCGATCCGCAGGGGCGAACTTTTGAATATGATCTGTTTACCCTGATCGAAGTGGTGGATGCGGGCAAAGTAGTTGATATGCTGGACTTTCTGCGCGGTGACGGGCGCGTGTACGAAGTCGAGCGGAATGGAGTCCGCGCCCAGGTTCAGACTCAGGTGGATGGCGATCATTTCTACTGCGTCAAAAACACGGCATGGAAAGAGTTTTTTGCCGATGAACACTTCGTTTACTGCGGCACGGATACGATGCAGGACGAGGTATCCACGCTGATGGAAATGGGCAAATATGGCAGCGCGTGGGTTCCGCGCCAGATGGTGATCGGCGTACCGTTCAAACGCTCGCCGCTGGTGATTATCCGGCGGAAAAGTGATGGTTCGGTGGTGCGGCAGTTTAATCAGGTGAACTGGATTAAGCTCGAAGCGGTGCATGACAAGCTGAAACTCGCGAGCGGGCTGGAACTGCCGGACGTGGCAGAATTGGCGGTGTATGCGGACGCCAACGGCCAGCCCCAGGCCCAGCCGATTGAGCGCTATTACTACGCCAAACCGTATGGCTTTGTCGCTTCTGAAGATGCCAGTGGCAAGTCGTGCATGGTGAAAGAAACCAGCACGGGATCAGCCCTGGCGCGCGAACCACTGGCGTGGTTAGGCGGCTGACGGCGGTTCGGCCAACACCAGCGACATATAGAAGGTAGTGCCCTGGTTTTCAGTGCTTTCGACCCAGGTATGT
Source organism: uncultured Anaerolineaceae bacterium (assembly GCA_964472565.1). Classification (GTDB taxonomy): domain Bacteria; phylum Chloroflexota; class Anaerolineae; order Aggregatilineales; family Aggregatilineaceae; genus DATAMF01. The sequence continues at coordinate 584 of CAYYNB010000058.1, read as the reverse complement.
CCGCCATGTGCTGTCACGATATGGCGAACGATGGCAAGGCCCAGCCCGGTTCCGTTGCGGCGGGCTTTGTCCACCTGGAAAAAGCGTTCAAAAATACGCGGGAGATCAGTCGCCGGGATGCCAGGGCCGTTATCGTTCACGGCGATAATCACCTCGTCGTCCTTGCAGGCTGCCGTAACCTGAATGAGGCCCCCCGGCTGGGTAAACTTGATGGCGTTGTGGACGAGATTCTTGATGGCGCGGCGCGCGTGATGGTCATCGGCCAGCACCAGGATCGCCTCTGGCACTTCGACCGTGATGGTTTGCTGCTTATTTTCGGCCAGCGGCAAAAGCGGATTAACCCCGGCATACACGATACTGCTCAGTTCCGTGGGCATCAGGCGAATGGGCATCTGGCCGGATTCGATCAGCGACAGGTCACGGATTTCCTGCACAAGCTGGGTGAGGGTGTCTACTTCGCGCTGAATGTCTTCCGCCATTTTGCGGCTTCTTTTGGGCTTCTCTTTGATGGCCGTGTTCAACAGCGTTTCGGCCAGCAAACTGATCGCGGTGATCGGGGTGCTGAGTTCGTGGGTGATGTTCGA
>CAYYNB010000057.1:0-32443 GCA_964472565.1 uncultured Anaerolineaceae bacterium | reverse complement strand
CGGTTTCGTCGTCATCATCGGCAGCGAATGCCGGGCGCGAAGTCCCAAACGCCGGACGCGATCCAGGTCGTTGAAAGGGTGAGGGCTTGTCGTCCTTCTCGTCGTCATCCGTAGCAGAAAGCGCCGGGCGCGAAGTCCCAAACGCCGGGCGCGATCCAGGCCGCTGGAAGGATGAGGGCTTGTCGTCCTTCTCGTCGTCATCGGCAGCGAATGCCGGGCGTGAAGTACCAAATGCGGGCCGCGATCCGGGCGTCGATGGCCGCGAAAAAGCGGCTGTTTTTTCAGCTTCAGCAGCGGGTTTTGTGGTGCGGCGGGCTTTTGCTAATAAAGCGCCATGCTCGGCTGGATCAGGCACCGGCAGCGGCAGGTTATAAATGGATGGCATCGGCACGCCGGGCGGCAGATAGGCCGAGCCGGGTTCGCGCGGCGCGGGTTCGGGCTTAGGGGGGGAATATTGAAACTTCCGCTTGGTGAGCTTTTCGAGTACTTCCTCCATGAAGCCAATCAGCAGAATGGCTGTAAACTCCACCACCAGCACCGTCCCCAGCGCGGTGATCAGTAAATCGATGCCATGTGCCACTGGTCCGGTAAAAGTGTCATAAATCTGATCGCCCAGGCCAATCAGGATGAGGAAAACGATCCCAATCCCAAACGACGCAAACAACAAGGGCCACCCTCGGCGATCAGCGGGCGTGGGGAGCATAGTATTGCTGATGGTAAACATCAGATAGAGCCACAGGTAAAAATCCGGTGTGCTGCCCAGGTGTTTGATCGCCGGGCCGATGACCGTAATATCGCCTGTCCCCAAAGCACTGAGCAGTTCTTCCAGGTTCAGAATTTGATTGCTGATGAACCATACGATGGTAGTACCCGCGATCAGCGGCACGGCTCCCAGAATCGCGGATTGCAGCCAGTTAGCTTTTTCAATCTGTACAAAGTCATACCTGAGCGTGCCGTTTTCCTGCGCCTGGGGCCATGCTCGAACGGGCTTAAGCGTTACAGCGATGGCATAACCTAACAGCCACTGGATAAATTCATGCAGAAAAACACCGGGGAACAGGAAAAAATAGTACAGAATCGTGGCCGATTCCTGATCATTGGTCAGCAGCCAGCCCACACCATACAGATGGCTCTGAATCCATCGTTCCGCCAGATAAATCGGGACAAGGATCAGAGCCAGTAGAAACCAGGGTGTGAGCAGGTCGCCGAGCACTACCCCTAACTCAATCCTTTTGCCTCAACAGCAAGACGAACGAGCGAGATGAATGAATCGGGTTTAAGTGATGCACCACCAACCAGCGCGCCATCAACGTGCGGTTGCTGCATATATTCAACCATATTTTCCGGCTTTACGCTGCCGCCGTACTGAATCCGCATGGCCTCAGCCTGCGCTTGACCGTACAGTTCAGCAATAATACCACGAATCAGGCCGCCGATGTCGTTGGCGATCTGGCTGCTGGCGTTTTTGCCGGTGCCAATGGCCCAGATAGGTTCGTAAGCGATCACAATACGCGCCAGATCAGCGGCGGGGATGCCGTCGAAAGCGGCGCGAATCTGGCGGCCTACGAAGTCTTTGGTTTGGCCTGCTTCGTTGATTTCGAGACTTTCGCCCACCGCGATGATCGGGCGCAGATTGTGCGCGAGCGCGGCTTTCGCCTTCTTATTGACCATTTCATCAGTTACGCCCTGATACTGGCGGGTTTCGGAGTGACCGATAATGACATATTCGACCAGCCCTTCGAGCATCCGGGGGGCAACCTGGCTGGTATAAGCGCCTTCTTCCTGCCAGTGAACATCCTGTGCGCCAACACCAATTCCGCTGCCCTTTAAAGCGTCGGCAACGGCGGGCAGGGCGATATAGGGCGGGCAGACAACCCGTTCAGCGGCGCTGTATTGAGCTAATTGATCTTTGACCGCATTCACAAAAGTAACGGCTTCGGCAACCGTTTTATACATTTTCCAGTTGCCAGCGATAATCGGGGTACGCATAAAGTGATTTTCCTTCCTGGATTATTCTTGATTCAATAAGCGATTTGCCTCATCAACGACCCACTGGGGCGCATCGGCAAAATCAGCAGCAGTTTGCCAGTCATCTCTGGCTTTAGCCATGTCATTTTCAAACTGGTAGTACAGCCCTCGGACGAGATACGTTTCAGGCAGTGATTCAGCTTCGATAGCGTTGTTCAGATAATTTCCCGCCTGGCGGCGTACCAGGGCGCGCTCCGGCTCAGTCTGGATAACGGCCAAAGCGAGAATGGTCTGGACAGTTGCGGAATCAGGCTGCTGTTCATTATAAATCTGCGCTGCGGCTAACATGGCGGCGGGGCTGTCGAGGGCCGTGTGGTAGAGATAGGCTCCGGCCTCATTCCGCACGGCGGGATCAACTGGCTTGGTGTTCAGCGCTGTAAAGTAGAGCCAGATTGCCATTTCTGTAAAACCTTGTGCCTCAGCATAACTACCCAACTGGGCAACTTGTTCACTTGTGGCCCCTGTTTCATCCAGCCCCTGAGCCAACCGGTTAAACGCATTCGCCGGATCATTGGCGAAGCCCGTTTGCATATCCGCCAGTCGGTCCCTCATGGGGGGGACAACCGGCGGCTCTCCATCTGATGGCACGGCGTTTTCATCGGGATCGCGCGCCTCCACGTTCGAGGTATCCCAGGGGCGCAGGTCGGGGTCGCTCAGGGCGCGCACCAGAATAAAGAGGCTGGTCAGGCAGATCAACAGCAGGGATCCGATCCCCCCCAGAATCCATAGATTACGGCGGCGGCGGCGGGCAGCCCTCCGCGCAGCACTATCGGTGATCGATTGCGTTGCCATCACTGACGGGACTCCGACATAGGCCGGGGTTGGCGTGGGTGATGGGGTTATGGGGGGGACAGTCGCCGAGGTCGGGGCTTCGGAATGCACAACGGCACGATACCGCGCCACACTTAATTCCGTCAACCCGGCCTCTTCAACCGCTTGCCGGAACGCTGCGACCAGTTCAACCGCCGACTGAAAACGATCCTGCGGCATTTTGCTAAGCGCTTTGAGCAGAACCTTTTCGATCTGCGGCGGCACATCAGGATTAAGCTGAGTCGGGATAGGCAGCGGTTTATAAATGTGGTCGTGGATAATTGCAAAGGGTGTATCGGCGCTGAAAGGCACTTTGCCCACAATGATCTCGTAGAGCACAATGCCCAACGAATAGACATCCGTGCTGGGACCGAGATCGCGTACACCCTGCGCTTGTTCTGGCGAGATATACTGCGGTGTGCCCAGCATCATATCCTGGCTCAGCGTGGATTCGCCTGCCTGGGCAATACGCGCCAGCCCAAAGTCGGCAATGTACGGCGTCCCATCTTTGTCGAGCATGATATTCGACGGTTTGATGTCGCGGTGCAGAATGCCGTGATTGTGCGCATAGGTGAGGCCAGTGGCGACAGACTCAAAAATCGTGATCGTTTCCGTTAGCGTCAGGGGTTTGCGCTTAAGGCGAGCCTTGAGGGTTTCGCCTTCGATGAATTTCATTACGAGATACGGCTGGCCGTCTTTATCCGCATAATCATAAACCGGGATGATCGCGGGATGTTCCAGCTTGGCAACGATCTGAGCTTCACGTTTGAATCGTTCAAAAAAGCTTGGATCCTCTTTGAAGGCAGGATGCAATACTTTGACTGCCACATAACGATCCAGATTGGCATGGTAGGCTTTGTACACCGTTGCCATTCCACCCTGGCCGATTTGCTCTATGATCCGGTATGGGCCAAGCGTATCCCCGATAGTGAATGTCATAAATCATCCCTGAGTGACGCACTATTTTATCTTAAGTATAGAGCGTCCTTGTTGCCGCGTGAATACCTAAGTGCTACCAAATTGTAAAAATTTGATGAATTCCCCCCGCTGCACGCGGCACAGAAGGGGGAATAAAGCGCTTACTTGTCAGCCAGGGCAACCACGCCGGGGAGCTGCTTACCTTCCAGCAGTTCCAGGCTCGCGCCGCCGCCCGTCGAAATGTGCGAAATGCGATCCGCCACATTCGCCTGTTGGACGGCTGCTACCGAGTCGCCACCGCCGATAATGGTCGTAGCATTCGACTCCGCCAGAATTTCAGCGATGGCAAACGTGCCTTTCGCGAAATTCGCCATCTCAAACACACCCATCGGGCCATTCCAAACGACAGTTTGTGCGTCTTTCAGCACATCGCGGAAGGCTTCCACTGCGCCGGGCGCGATGTCGAGCACGCGCCAACCATCCGGCACACCATCCGAAGCCTTGATCACGCGGGTGTTGGCGTTGTTATCGAACGCATCCGCAATCACGACTTCTTCAGGAAGGACCAACTTGGCCCCGCCCTTTTCGACCAGGGTTTTTGCGGTCTCAACCGCTTCAGCTTCGACCAGGGAATCACCCATCGCGTAGCCCATCGCCTTAAAGAAGGTGTTCGCCATACCGCCACCGATCAGCAGTTTATCGCATTTGCCGAGCAGCGATTCGATCACACCGATCTTGTCCGAAATTTTCGCGCCGCCGAGAATCGCCACAAACGGACGTTTCGGGCTTTCAACGGCAGTTGCCAGATACTCCAGTTCCTTTTCCATCAAAAAGCCGCCGACAGCCGGCAGATAGTGCGCCACACCTTCGGTTGAGGAGTGCGCGCGATGGGCCGAACCGAATGCATCATTAACAAATACGTCGCCCAGCTCTGCAAGTTGCTTGGACAGCGCTTCGTCGTTTTTGGTTTCCTTTGGATAAAACCGGGTATTCTCCAGAACAATCACGCCGCCTTCGGGCAGTTTGGCGAGTGCATCCTTAACCTTATCGCCTACTGTATCATCCACAAAAGCCACTTCTACGCCCAACAGTTGGGCTAAAACGGGCACAACTGGCTTCAGGGAATACTTGGGATCAGGGCCTTCTTTCGGGCGGCCAAAGTGTGACATCAGGGCAAGATAACGGGGTTTTTGTTCCAAAATATATTTGATGGTCGGGACAGCAGAACGGATGCGGGTATCATCTGTGACTTGGCCTTCCTGCACGGGCACGTTGAAATCCACACGTGCCAGAACACGCTTTCCGGCCAGATCAATATCACGCACGGTTTTTTTGTTCATAGGGTGTCTCCTCAACTCAACATAAGGGGGCAGGGCTTGCGGCCCGTGCCCCCGACGCACTAACGAACTATAGCGGGTGGTGAAACCCGGTCTTTACATCTTGCTGCCGATCAGCGCGGCGAGGTCAGCGGTGCGGACCGAATAACCCCACTCGTTGTCGTACCAGGACATCACCTTGACCATCGTGCCCTGGAAGGCCATCGTGGATTCGAGGTCCACAATGCTTGAACGCGGATCGCCCTTGAAGTCGATAGATACCAGCGGCTCATCCGACGCGCCCAGAATACCCTTCATCGGGCCGTTGGCGGCATCGCGGAAGGCCTGACGCAGTTCTTCGGTGGTGACTTCTTTTTCCACGTTGGCAACGAAGTCCACCAGCGACACGGTGGAAGTGGGGACGCGCACAGCCAGCCCGTCGAATTTGCCCTTGAGATCAGGGATCACGAGCGCAACGGCTTTCGCAGCGCCGGTGGTGGTTGGGATCATGCTCATCGCGGCGGCGCGGGCACGACGCAGGTCTTTGTGCGGCATGTCCAGGATGCGCTGGTCGTTGGTATAAGCGTGAATGGTGGTCATCAGCGCGCGGGTGATGCCGAACTTATCATGTACGATCTTCGCTGCCGGGGCGAGGCAGTTGGTGGTGCAGGAAGCGTTTGAGATGATATGGTGCTTGGCGGGATCATACAGGTGATCATTCACGCCCATCACGATCGTGATGTCTTCGCCCTTCGCGGGGGCGGAGATGATGACCTTCTTTGCACCGGCGGTCATATGCACCGCGGCCAATTCCGCTTTGGTGAACTTGCCCGTGCTTTCGATCACGATGTCAACGCCCAGGGCTTTCCAGGGGAGGTTGGCGGGGTCTTTTTCGGCGTAAGCACGAATAAGCTGACCATTGACCTTGATACCTTCGCTGGTTGCTTCCACATCGCCATCAAAACGCCCATAGTTCGAGTCGTACTTGAGCAGGTGCGCCATCGTGGGCACGACATCGAGGTCGTTGAAGGCCACTACTTCGATTTCATTTGAATACTTTTCCAGAGCGGCCTTCAGGAACTGACGACCAATCCGGCCAAAACCGTTGATACCTACGCGAACTGCCATCTTAACGTACTCCTTATATAGATGGGATAGCCCCAAGCTATCCAGATACTTAAAAATGTGCGCGAGCTGGATTAGCTGGCCGCAGCCGCGCCGTTTATCGCAGGCATTTGAGTAGCGCTTTGATACAGCGCCAGGAGCGCCTGTGCCAACTTCTTGGGATCGTGACGCCAGGGCCGCTCTGAATCGGTCAGGTCGGCCATATGGATCGTGTAACGCTGTAGGACGGCATCCGCATCCAAACCGGGCTGCACATAGCGGGTTTGCTCGCCTGCATTTTGGGTCGGGTAGTGATTGTTAGCAACGACGGCATCAAATACTTTCCGCCCAATATGTGCCTCTAATGCCCGTACATGATCCGCTACACTAAACTCGTCCGTTTCGCCCTCTTGCGTGGCGACATTACACACATACACCTTATACGCATTGCTGGCGCGAATGGCTTCGATAATGCCGCTCACAAGCAGGTTGGGTAGAATACTGGTGAATAGACTCCCCGGACCGATCACAATCAAGTCTGCGCTCAAAATTGCCCGCACGGCGTCGGGATAGGCCCGCACCTGATCCGGCTGCAAAAAGACGCGCTCGATCTTACCACCGGACTCCGGAATTTGCGATTCGCCAGTAATCTGCCGCAGCCGGCTTTCGCCCGGCATACGAACCTCTGCCACCAGTGTGACATTGTCCTGAAGGGTGGAGGGCAGCACCCGGCCCTCTATCGCCAGCACGCGGCCCGCCTCAGCAACCGCCCGGTCCATGCTGCCGGTAATATCGGCCAGCGCGGTCAGAAACAGATTACCAAAACTATGGCCTTCCAGCCCTCCGTTAGCAAAACGATACTGGAACAGTTGCGTCAGCAGGTCTTCATCATTTGCCAGCGCCGCCATGTTATTTCGCAGATCACCCGGCGGCAGCACACCCATTTCGCGGCGTAATTTGCCCGAACTGCCGCCGTCATCGGCTGCTGTCACCACCGCCGTGATGTTGCTGGTATACGCTTTAAAACCGCGTAGAACCGCAGGCAGTCCGGATCCGCCGCCGATTGCAACCACTTTGAATCCGCGCTGGCGGCGTGATTTCGCATACGCCCAATCGAGCAACGATTCGCCTCGTCGCAAGGCAAACGGAGCTAGAATGGATCTGTTAAATTCAAAAACCGAATAGATAATCGCGCTGAGGCCGATCACCGCCGCCAGCAGCACACGGGTCCAGACAGGGAGAAAATGCAGCGTTACAAATTTCCATATGCCGGAAAAATTGCTGGAACCGTAGAGAGAAACGATCACCTGAGCAAAACCAATAGCCAGCACTGTGATTCCAAAGAGGAGCAGCGCCAACCATCGTTTGATTCGCAGACCAGGTGTGAGCCATTTGACGAGTGCGTTTCGACGCATCAATTACCCTTAAACTCTGGCTGAATCCGGTCATCGAGTCCCAACCACTAGCGGATTTTAGCCTGTCCCCGCCCATCCCACAATAGCATTACGCCTACGATTTGCTGTAACTGGTCACTTGACGTCTGGGCGCGGCGTGTTACAAATAGGGGCAAATTCTCTAAAATTGCACGAGAGGTAAATTCTCATGGCTAATTTTGATCTCATCCGCCGTCTGGCAACAGACAAAGGTGGAAAAATTATCATGCTGGTCATGGATGGTATCGGCGGGCTTCCCCGTGAGCAGGGTGGCCCAACCGAACTCGAAGCAGCCCATACGCCGAACCTGGATCGTCTGGCACACGAGGGCAGCAGCGGTCTGACCATTCCGGTAGCGCGTGGTGTTGCTCCTGGCAGCGGCCCGGCCCACCTGGCGCTTTTTGGCTACGATCCGCTCGTTTATGAGATCGGGCGCGGTGTGCTCGAAGCCACCGGCATCGGCCTCGAAGTCAACCCTGGCGATGTGGCAATTCGCGGCAATTTCTGCACCGTAGACGACAACGGCATCATCACAGATCGTCGCGCGGGCCGCATTTCCACCGAAGAAGGGGCCAAGCGCGTCGAAGTCCTCAAGAGTATCAAGATTGCCGGCATTAATATTGATGTTGAGATCGCCAAAGAATATCGTTTTGCGATGGTCTTTCGCGGTGCAGGCTTGAGCGGCGACATTGACGACACCGATCCCCAGCAGGTTGGCCTCGCGCCCCTCCCCGCAAAGGCGCGCAGCCCCAAAGCCCAGCACACAGCCGATCTGGTCAATCAGTGGCTGGCCGAAGCGCGTAAGGTGCTCAAGGGCCACGAACCCGCGAATATGTGTACGCTGCGTGGTTTTGCCGAAGAACCGGGCCTGCCCAAATACAGCGAAGTATACAAGCTGAAAGCCGCTTGTGTCGCTGTTTACCCGATGTACAAGGGTGTGGCGCGTTTGGTCGGCATGGATATTATCCCGACCACCGCGCACGACACCACCGAAGACGAATTCCGCAAGGTCGCGGAAATCTACGATCAGTACGATTTCATCTTCTGCCACATCAAATACACCGACAGTCGGGGCGAAGATGGCAACTTTGACGCGAAGGTGAAGGTAATCGAAGGTGTCGATCAGGCGCTGCCGATTCTGCTCGCTCTCAACCCCAATGTGTTGATTGTGACGGGCGACCACTCGACTCCTGCCGCCTACAAAGCCCATAGCTGGCATCCCGTCCCCACGATGTTATGGGCACCCGGTGTTCACATGACGGACCGCGTGGAAGCCTACGGCGAACGGGATGCGATGTACGGCGCGCTGGGCCAGTTCCCGGCGGCGGAACTCATGCCGCTCGCGCTGGGGCATGCCGGACGGCTGCAAAAGTTCGGAGCCTGAAAGAAATCCAACGGGGCCACAAACGGCCCCGTTTTTTCCCTGTTTATCCTGTTTGTCCTGTTTATCCCGGTTATCCCAGCGCGACCACAAACGCAATTGCATGCTCCCGCGTGTGGCTCAGGCTGACATCCCATGTATGCAGTCCAATCTCTGCCGCCAGTTCTGCCGCTCGGCCATACAAAACCAGATAGGGCCGTTTGCGCTCATCCGACTGCACTTCAATTTCAACCCACCGCACATCTCCGATTCCGGTGCCAAGTGCTTTGGCGGCAGCTTCTTTAGCCGCAAAACGGGCGGCGAGACTCGCGGCATTATCCCGGCATTGTTCCTGTTCCAGCGGCGTAAAAAAGCGGGCATAAAAGCGCTCTCCATGCCGTTCCAACGCCTGCTGGATGCGCGCCACCTCGATCAGATCCACCCCAACGCGCAGCATCATGCCATCTCATTGCCATTTTGTGCAACTTCCGGTCCGGCAATCGCCAACGCATATCCATCAGGCCGCAGATACCGCTGCGCCGCTGCCAGCACGTCTTCAGCCGTGATCGCGTTGATCCGTTCGGCGTACCGCTGGAGATAATCCAACCCCAGTTTGTAGCGTTCCATCGTCAAAATCGATCCGGCGACGCCCTCGTTTGTTTCCAATTGCAGCGGCAGCCGCCCGGTGATATTCGCTTGGCTGTCGGCCAGTTCTTCGGGGCTTACGAGTTCCTGTGTGATCCGCATTATTTCGCTCAGAATCGTTTCCACTGTGCGATCCACATTTGCCGGATTCACGCCCGCAGCAACGCGCCACGCTCCCGGCCCCATGCCACCATCCAGGCGGCTGAAGCTGTAATAGGCCATCCCGCGTTTTTCGCGCACTTCGCGCCCTATGCGCCCGAACATCCCGAACACACCCAAGACGTGATTAGCAAGATGGGCTGCTTCCCAATCGTCCACAAAACGCGATGGTCCCGGCAGGCCCAGAATCAGATCAGCCTGACTTTTCCCCGGCAAAATCACCGTTTCTGTGCGGATGCTGTCCAATACGGGAATATCAACCAGAATCGGCGTGGCAGGCTGGGTATGATTCTCCCAATCGCCAAAACAGCGATCAACCAGTTGAATTGCTTCCTCGGTTTCGACTGCGCCCACAATCGCGATCAACATCCGCTGCGGGCCAAAATGCTGGCGATGAAAGTCGATTAGCTCCTGGCGGCGGATATGTGAAATGCTGTCAATTGTGCCATCTGCCGCCCGGCTGTAGGGATGCTCGGCAGGATACGCCAACTCGCGAAAAGCGCGCCCCGCCCGATACCGGGTATCCTGCTCCCGAATTTTCAACCCGGTCACAAATTCACCACGCAGCCGCTCCACCTGCCGTTCGGGAAAAGCCGGATTCCGCAGCACATCGGCCAGCAGATCGAGCAGCATCGGCAAATCTTCAGCCAGGCTCTTGCCGCTGAATCCCGCCGTATGAATCCCGCTGCTGGCTGATAGACTCGCCCCATTCCCCTCTAACATTTCGTGGATCGTCGCAAAATCCCGGTTGAGTGTGCCGCGTATCAATGACGCGGCGGTAAACGCCGCTAATCCTTCCGTATTCTCCGGGTCGAACAGACTCCCCGCATCCACCGATCCATTGATCACGACAGAATTGGCATTAAAATTTTCGCGTACCAGTACGGTAATTCCGTTCGGCAGTTCGCGCCGGATGATGTCTTCCGGTCCTGGCAGTGTCGGCATGCTCATGCGCGTTTCTCCCCTGCTACCGGAATAAACCACCCCATCGTGCGCTGCGAACGCCGCAGATACTGCTGCGCCGCCTCATGGACCTCGTCCAGCGATACAGCCTCCAGATGTTCCAGGTAATGTTCATACCATTCGTAGCTGGAAAAATTTTCAGAAAACGCCAGCCAGAAGGCTTGTCCGGTAACGCCCTCTGTGCCATACGCAAATAACGCTTTGGCCTGTTTTTTAGCTTTATCCAGTTCTGCCTGGGTTATGTCACCGTTTAACAAGCGGTCAATCTCGCTGTCGAGCGCCGCCTGTACGTCTTCGATGCGGCGTCCATCCCGCACCGTAACCGCGATGCTGAACAGATAGGGGTCCACCGAAGGATACAACCCGCCGCCCACGCCTGCCGCGAGTTCGGTTTCAACCAGCGCTTTGTATAAGCGTGATGTCCGGTTGCCGATCCCATTTCCCCCCGGCGCGCTCGCCCCGGCCAGAATGCTGTCTGCCAATGCCATTTTGAACCAATCAGGATGCGTGGCTTCCGGTGAACGGTAAGCGGCGAAAATAAACGAGGTGTTCCCCTCGCGCTCAACGCGAACCGTCCGTTCGCCCTGCTGCGGCGGTTCGCCTCGAACCACGGGCGGTGGAACATCACCCGGCGGAATCGCCCCATACAGGTCCTCGATCCGCGCCAACATCTCCGCGCTGTCAAAATCGCCCACAGCTACCGCAATCGCATTGTTGGGAATATAGTGTGTCCGGTAATGGTTGTACAGGTCGTCGCGGGTCATATTTTGCAGATCGACCATATCGCCGATCACCTGATGGTGGTAGGGATGCACCCGAAACGCCGCTGCGCGGGTTTCCTCGTGCAGCCAGAATGTCGGTGAATTTTCGGACCCCTGCCGCTCAGAAATGATCACGGTCCGTTCCGAATCGACTTCTGCCGGATCAAAGAGTGCATTTTGCATCCGATCCGCTTCCGCTTGCAGCGCGAGATCAATCCGGCTGGCGGGCATCGTTTCATAATAGGCCGTGTAGTCAAAGGACGTTTGTGCATTCCACATCCCGCCTTCACGGTCAATCGCCCGATCCAGAACACCTGCCGGAAAGTACGGTGTTCCCTTAAACATCATATGTTCGACCCAGTGAGAAACGCCCGTTTGTCCGGTTTGTTCGTTCCGGCTGCCCACTCGATACAACACCCACCAACTGATCACCGGCGCGGAATGTACCTCGCGCAGCAGCACAGTCAGGCCATTATCGAGGACATGCCGGGATACCGGGTTTCTCAAGACTGGCATAACGCCCCCTTCGTGTGGAATATAACAGGGATGCCCACGACATCCCTGTTAAGATTTTCATCGATTTATGTGCTACAGCCAAGTGCCAGTCTTATACGCTGTCGTAACCGCGCCCCACACCGCGATACGCAAACCCAAGTGACCGCATCAGATTCGGATCATACAGGTTGCGTCCGTCGATCATCACGGGGTTCCGCATGGAATTTTTGATCTGGGTCATGTCCAACTGCATGAACTCGTTCCAGGGCGTCAGAACGATCACCGCGTCCACACCCTTCACCAGATCGTAGGCATTCTTGCACATCTCCACATACGGCATCATCCGCTTGGCGACATCCATGGCGACGGGATCATAACCGCGCACCGTAGCCCCGTGCTGGTGCAGATAATCCGCGATACTCACCGAAGGCGCATCGCGCATATCGTCGGTGTTCTGTTTGAACGCCAGGCCGAGCAGTGCAATGGTTTTACCCTTCAGTCCGTCCAGCATATCATGCAGTTTCAGCAGCACATGCTTGCGCTGGTACGCGTTGATGTCCATGACCGCTTGCAGCAGTTGCGGGTGTTTGCCGTGAACCTGCGCCATATAAGCTAGCGCCTTCACGTCCTTCGGGAAGCACGATCCGCCGTAACCGACGCCCGCTTCCAGGAAGTGATGGCCGATGCGCTTATCGAATCCCATGCCGCGCGCCACTTCTTTCACATCCGCGCCCAGCGCTTCGCAGATATTCGCCATTTCGTTGATAAAGCTGATGCGCGTCGCCAGAAATGCGTTCGAGGCATATTTGATCATTTCCGCTGTGCGCAGGTCGGTCACGACAATTGGCGCGCGCAGGGGGAGATGGAGCTGCGCCACGCGGTTAGCCGCGTCGCCGTCTTCCGAACCCAACACCGTACGGTCTGGGTTGAGAAAGTCGGTGAGTGCCGATCCTTCGCGCAGAAATTCGGGACAGCTCACGACACTGAATGAAACCGGCTGAGGTTGATTTTCACGAATAATATTGGCAACCCAGTCCCCTGTACCGACTGGAACTGTCGATTTGTTGATGATGATCAGGGGATGATCCATGTTTTTGGCAATCGACTCGGCAGCCATGCGAACATATTGGAGATCGGCCTCACCATCGACGCCTTCGGGTGTTCCAACCGCAATAAACACAAATTCAGCGTCTTGCAACGCCTCGGCATAGGAATTGGTGAAGAGCAAACGCCCCGATGACACATTCCGCGCCACCAGTTCCGCGAGGCCGGGTTCGTAGATCGGCATGATGCCTTTCTTCAGATTGGCAATTCGTTCTTCATTGATGTCCAATGCCCTTACACGATTGCCGAGGTCGGAGAAACAAGCACCGGTTACTAATCCAACATAACCTACGCCAATGACAGTGATGTTTTTCATTTGCCTTTCCTTGTGCTTGTGAGAACAATCACAAACTGATTATGATGCGACCGGATTTTTACTGCAAGTCATCAAGGGCCATCTGAGCAACCTGACGCCCCATCTCTACCGCATAATTCGTGCCCCGATCCCAGGGATACACCTGGCTCATACTGGTCAGATACAACCCTTTCAACGGCGTGCGTATATCGGGCAGCGCGGTTGACTGGTTAACATAGGGGATCGGCTGCGCATATCGGACACGAAACACCCAGCGTTTGCGAATCCAATCGGGCGAAAAGTTTGTGTTGAAAACGGGCAGCGAACGAATAAACCGCTCCACTAACTCGTCTTCCGACAGCGAAAAATATTCATGATCGGGCGGTACATAATCGCCACAATAGACGATATGATCTCCATTATAATGCGAACGGTCCATATAATTGGTATGTTCGACCAGCGCCAAAAACGGGAATTCCCCATTCGATTTATCCGGCTCATCCGATGGCAAACTGAGCCAGTATGTTCCATCCGTGAGCAGTTGGTGTTTGAGCGCCAGGATGATCACCACCGCGCCCATGCTTTTTAACGCATCGAGTTTCGCCGCATACGCCGCCGGAAGATCGGGAACCAACCGCCGCATAATTTGAGGCGAGGATGTGCTGATCACGGCGTCAAAAGTTTCGCGCTGTCCACTAACCAATACATCCAATTTACCGTTTGCATTCTGTTCGACGCGCTCAACTGCCGTATTCAGGTGGATTTCTGCCCCTTGCTGCTGAACACGATCTGCCAACAGATTGAGAAATGCCTGGAATCCGCCCGCAAACGTGCCCAGATGCGTTGTGCGCTTATACACCCGCGCCCAGAACCAGGCCATGTTGACCTTGTTATACTCTTCCCCAAATTTACCGATGAGCAGGGATCGCCACAGCTTTTCGTAAGCTTCATTGCCCATCGTGCGCCGCAGCCATGCATCCGCCGTCGAGCGTTCCATCGGCTTCCAGTTTTTGAAAAATTTCAGATAAAGCCCGGCCAGACCATAACGAATCTTGCTGATAAAAGAGATCGGCAGGCGCAGGTTAGCGACCACAATATTAGGGTGATCCATGTGGACAATCTTCCGGTTCAGCCACATGGCTGTGATAGGACGCGGAAACAATAGTTTATCACCCGCCCCTAGTTCCTTGACCAGTCCTAAAACGGCGTCATCGTTAGCAAACCAGTGATGATAAAATTTTTCGAGCGTCCATTCCCACTTTTCATCTTTGAAGCCCGCCGCCAGCCCGCCGACTTCTGGCCCGGCCTCATAAATCTGGACTTGGTGGCCCGCCCGTGTCAGATCATACGCGGCGGCTAATCCAGCAGCTCCGGCTCCGATAATTCCCACTCGCATTATGCCACCCCTGTTTCTTCTGTGCTGATTTCCTGGGCCTTGCGAAAATCACGCCAGCCCAGATCCTGCTGGTATAGATAATAGAATCCAAGCAGCGTAATAGGCAACCACAACGCTGCATGAAGCACTAAAGTATACGATGCTGCCAGTGATTCTTTCACCCCATAGGCCGACAGTGTCTTGATTCCCGGCGTATCGAATGTCCCCACATACCCCGGTGAGGAGGGCAGCGTGGTCGCGAGGTTCACAACCGCCGTCATGACCATCAACACAAAGAAGCTCACCTCAAAATCGAAAGCGTGCATCACAAACCAGTATTTAGTCGTTTCCGTCAGCCAGATAAAGATCGATGTGATCAGCGTCATGAATAAATCACGTGGTCGGCGCAGGTTCTCCAGCCCGGTCATAAAATGATCGGCCAACCGGAGCGCGACCTCAGCCAATTTTTCCGGCAAAAAGCGCTCGAACAACTTCGTATAGATCCGCTGCATCCGGTCTGGTTGCATCGCCATCACCAGAAAAACCAGAAAAGCGCCCCAAAACAGCAATGTGGAGAAAATCACGATATTTCGCAGCCAATCCGCTTTAAAATCCGCGAACGGCAGCGCGACAAATACAAAAATGAGCATCACCAGCCCGTCAAAAATGCGCTCGACGACAATAGTCGCGAGGCTGGCTGAGATGCTCACATTTTCATTGCGTTTCAAAACATATGCGCGGATCACTTCCCCGGCGCGAAACGGGTATACATTGTTCCCCATATAACCGATCACCACCACCGGAAATAACTTTTTTAATGGCACGGCTTTGATCGGGCGCAGAAGATAATGCCATCGCCAGGTGCGGCCCCAAACAGCCAGAAAATAGACGGCGATTCCCGGAATAAGCCATGCAATCTGCGCATCTTGCATCCCATCCCAGACTTCAGACAGTTTCAATCCCCGCAGCCCAATATACAAAAATATCAGGCTGACCAGCAGTCCTAGCAGTAACATCGCCCAGCGTCGGGCTAAATGTGACATATCGCTAACCGCCATCCTTTCTTAGATTCATGCGGGCGGGCATTCTACCGCAATCTGTTGTTTGCTGCATCCGGTTCAGTGGGAGATAAACACCCGCTGTTGCTAGGATCAGGTTGGATGAATCCTACTGGGATTCATCGCATCTTAGAATATAAGTACACGTCAATGTCCAGTAGTCCGCACGGAAGAATGGGCTAGGGGAATGGAATCACAACCACTTCGTATCGCGATTATCGGTTCGGGACCATCCGCTTTTTATGCTGCCGATCATCTGCACAAGCAGTACGGCGGCGTGGTTGCTGTTGATATGTTTGATCGCCTCCCGACTCCATTCGGTCTGGTGCGTGGGGGAGTAGCGCCCGATCATCCCAAAATCAAATCCGTCACGCGCACCTATGACCGCATCGCCTCACAGCCTCATTTTCGCTTCTACGGCAATGTCACCTTTGGCCAAGCGTTGTCTCACACCGATCTCACCCAGCACTACCACGCCATTATCTACGCCACCGGCGCGCAAACGGATCGCCAGATGCGCATCCCCGGCGAAAATCTGCCCGGCAGCCACGCCGCGACGGAATTTGTCGGCTGGTACAACGCCCACCCCGACTACCGCGATCTCAAATTTGATCTCTCGGTGGAAAAAGTCGCCGTGATCGGCAATGGCAATGTGGCGATGGACGTGGTGCGCATGTTAGCGCGCACTCCTGACGAATTAGCAGCAACCGACATTGCCGACTATGCCCTGGAAGCCCTCAAGCAGAGTCGCATCAGGGAAATTTACGTCATCGGGCGGCGCGGTCCGGCGCAAGCCTCCTTCACCAACCCCGAAATTCAGGAACTGGAAGACCTCACCGGGGCCGATGTGGTGGTTACGCCCGACGAAATCGACCTCGATCCCCTCAGCCGCGAATACATTGCCTCCGGCGTGGATCGCACGGCTGAGAAAAATGTCCAGATTCTGGAACGCTTCTCCCAGACACCACCCCAAGGCCGTGCCAAACGAATTATCGTGCGTTTTCTGCTCTCCCCGGCGGAAATTATCGGGAAAGATCATGTCGAAGCGATCCGGCTGATCAAAAATGAAATCTGCGAAAAAGAGCATATTCTGCGCCCTTGCCCCACCGACGAAACCGAAACGATCCCGGTGGGTGCGGTGTTTCGCTCCATTGGCTACCAGGGGGTGCCGCTGCCCGAAGTTCCCTTCGATGAAATGTCGGCTACCATTGCCAACATTCAAGGCCGCGTGATCAGTCCGGCGGGTGAACCGATTCGAGGCGAATACGTCGTGGGCTGGATTAAGCGCGGGCCATCCGGCGTGATTGGTACCAACAAGCCCGACGCCCAGGAGACCGTTGATCAACTGCTTCAGGATGTCCAGCAGGGGGCCGTGCTCCATCCCGCCGAACCTAGCCGGGAAGCCCTGGAATGTCTGCTCAAACAGCGCGGGATCGATTATGTCACCTACGACGATTGGCGCATCATCGACCAGATCGAACAGGAACGTGGAGCCGCCGCCGGGAGGCCGCGCTGCAAATTCAGCCGCGTGGAGGATATGTTAGCCGCGCTGCATGAACACAAGCGCGCGTTGCAGCCATCCTCATAACAGCCGGACCGGGAGCTTCGTGCCGGCGGGGATCTCAAGCATGCCCTCCGGCACGATCAACAGGCCATCGGCCAGCACCATCGACAAGAGCGCGCCTGAGCTTTGCGTGCCTGTCAGGTGCGCCACAAGCTCACCGTTTTCATCTCGCAGTTTCACGCGTAAATAACTCCGCCGTCCATCCGAGCGCAGCATTTCCCCCACAACTGCCGTCACCATCGGGGTTGCTTGGGCGGGCTGCCCGCTCATGTGCAGCAGGGCGGGGCGCACAAACACATCAAACGTCACCATCGCTGACACCGGATTCCCCGGCAGGCCGAAAAACGGGATATTCTGCACCTGACCAAATGCCAGTGGTTTGCCGGGGCGCAAATTCACGCGCCACAAATCGATGTGTCCTAACGCATCAACCACCGTTCGTACGACATCATGCACCCCCACCGAGACGCCTGCCGAACTGACGATTAAATCCGGCTGCTGGGCCAGCGCATCCGCAAAGCAGCGCCGTACCGCGTCTAAGGTATCGCGCGCAGTCGGGATCCGCAGAGCGACTCCGCCCAGTTGGGTGATCAGCCCTTCCAGTACATAACTGTTGCTGTTATAAATCTGCCCCGGCCTGAGCGGCTCCCCGACATCAGCCAGTTCATCGCCCGTCGAAAGAATCGCAACGCGCGGCTGGCGAACGACTGAAATTTCAGCGCGTCCCAACGCAATCAGCACGCCAATATCCTGTGGGCGCAAGACAGCGCCCGCTTGCAGGATCAGTTGTCCGTTGGGTATATCTTCCCCAATCGGGCGCACATTATCGCCAGCCTGCGCCGCCCGATAAATCGCCACCTTCTCCGGTAACGCCGCTGTGCCGTCCGGCAGCCATTCATCATCCGTTTCTTCAACCGGAATCACCGCATCCGCACCATCAGGCAAAGGCGCGCCTGTCATAATCCGCGCCGCTTGCATCGGCCCAACGGTCAACGAGGCGACTCGTCCGGCGGGAATGTCCTCAATCACAGCGAGTTGTACCGGATGCTCAGAACTCGCCTGCTCAGTTTCGCTCGCGCGTACGGCATATCCATCCATGCTCGCACGGGCAAACGGTGGAATATCGGTTTGGGCGGTCACATTTTCGGCCAACACCCGGTTTAATGCACGGGTTATGGCGATGCTTTCAATGGGCAGTGTTTGAATACGATCCAGTATCCGCCTGAGAGCGTCATCAACATTCAATAAATGAGCCATGCATTCCCTGTGAATAAAAACCGCCCACACGAAATGGGCGGTAGCGAACAAAAAGAAGCGGGAAAGTTGGAATTACTCCAGGCACTTGCCTTTGACACCGAGATCAAAAATGTCAGTGACCGGGCCGAGATTATCCCACCAGCAGTTGGTATCAATGATAATGCCGCCAATGATGGTGACAACGATGCAAAGCACCAGGAAACACCCGCAGCCCAGCACGACCCAGCGACCGACATCGCTGCCCGTTTCATAGGCTTCACCATACGGCGCTGCACCCTCTTGATATTCATAATCATATGCAACCGGCTGCTGTTGGGGGGGCATCGGGCCGCGCGGCGGCTGCCCATAACCAGGGGCGGCAGGCGGCGGTGCATAATCGCGTTGCCCATAATCAACCTGTGGGGGTGGCGCGCCATACTCGTGTGAGGGACTCATCATGGTTGCGCCAGCACCGGGCCGGGCATCCATCATACTGGCTCCTTCATAAGCCAGCGTCACGGTTTCTCCCAGTCCAACCATATCGCCATGCGAGAGTGGACGCGCCCCAGCCAGCCGCTGACCATTTACAAATGTGCCGTTGGTCGATCCCAGATCTTCCATCGTGTAGCCCCCGCCGCCTTGCGTAAGACGGCAGTGATGACGACTGACTTCGGGATCATTGATCACAATATCATTTGTGATATCACGCCCCAACGTAATAATGCCCTTATTCATCTCATAAATCTGATTGGGCTGTGGACCGCGACGGACAATCAGCCGATAGCTGCTGCCTTGCATATACCTTGCCTCCTCACATGGCGGAAGTGGCGAGAACAACACCGTTTGACGGTTCGGAGTATACGAGTATTAATAGCAGATGTCAACCAAACCGTGCATGTCAGCAACAAAACAAACGCCACACGAGGTGGCGCAGTTTATTCTCGTCACACAGAATCCTACGCGTTTATGTGAAATCCCGCAACTGGCGCGAACGGCGCGGATGTCGCAAACGGCGCAGCGCTTTGCCTTCAATTTGCCGGATACGCTCACGTGTCAGGCCAAACTTCTGCCCCACTTCTTCCAGCGTGTAACTGCGCCCGTTTTGCAGCCCAAAACGCAGCCGCAAAATACGCGCTTCGCGTGCCGTTAAGGTGCTCAGGACTTCTTCAACTTTCTCGCGCAGCAAATTTTGATAGGCACTTTGGGTGGGGGTCGGGGTGGTCAGGTCTTCGATGAAACTGCCCAGTTCGCTGTCTTCTTCTTCACCAACCGGGCGCTCTAAGCTCATCGGTCGCCAGCTTACCTTGAGCATCCATTGCACCTTGCGCGGTTCAAGGTCCATCTTAGCCGCAATTTCTTCGGGGGTTGGTTTGCGCCCATTTTCCTGCTCAAGCTGGCGCGCTACCTTATACAACCGCCGGATGCGATCCGACATATGCACCGGCACGCGGATCGTGCGCCCCTGGTCGGCAATCGCGCGGGTGATCGTTTGCCGAATCCACCACGTCGCATAGGTGCTGAAACGGTAGCCGCGTGTGTAATCGAACTTCTCAACCGCTTTCATCAGCCCCAGGTTGCCTTCCTGGATCAAATCCAGGAAATGCACGCCGCGTCCCATGTACTTTTTGGCGATGCTGACCACCAGGCGGGTATTGGCCTTGATCAAATGATCGCGCGCGGCTTTGCCGTCTTCGATTACCGCCTCAAGTTCGCGGAACGTGTCTTCATCGACCTCACCGTTCAGGCGGACCAGTTCCGCGCGGGCTTCGTTTCCGGCTTCAAGACGTTTGGCTAACATGACCTCTTCTTCGGTGCTCAGCAGCGGGACGCGTGCCATTTCCTTCAGATAGAGGCCGACGGTGTCATCCGATGCCACACCGCTGAGGTCAAAGGTTTCAATTTCATCCCCATCCAGATCCTCTTCATCCTCCAGCACGGGGATAATGGGATCGTCGGGCTTGGTTCCAAAAACTTCTACTCCGGCTGCTTTAAGTTTAAAAAATATATCTTCAAGCTGGTCCATTGCCTCTTCAGCATCCGGCAGCATCTCTAAAATATCATCAGTCGTCAAAAAACCCTGATTGTCCGCCTTTTCTAAAAGCACGGCCATCAGGTTTGGGTTCTCCCTGCTGGAATGATGGTAGTCTTTCAAAGTCGAGTCCCCCCCTCCGCTATAAAGACCGGTCACTAATTAGGTGTAGTTATGGCTCTTCATCTTCACTAAAATAACTGCGCAGCGACTCCATACGCGGATCAACATTGGGTTTGCAGTCGCATGTGCCTTCATTTAAGTTTTGGCCGCATTCCGGGCATAATCCCGCGCAGTCCGGGCGACACAAAACCCCAATCGGAAGTGCCAGAATTGCTTCTTCACGAAGCAGCGGTGCCAAATCAAGAATCCCCGCATCATCCACCGCATAATCAGCCTCAGCCGACGGTGGATAGGTGAATAACTCTTCAAGCTCAAGTATGACGGGAACCGCAGTGGGGGATAGGCAGCGTACACATTCGCCTACCACGCTTGTTTCCAGATCGCCCTGCACCAGAATCCCGCGCGAATTACGGCTCAGCCGCAGTTCCCCGCGCAAATAATCCAGGTCCAGATCGTCTTCCAGGCGGACACGTGGCAAATCTAGCTCAAACGATTTTTGGTGTCCAGCGCCCTGTACAAGTAAAAATCCGACGTTTACTTTCAAAACGCGCGGATTTACGAATTGTTGGTTGTGTAAATCAGTCACGACAGTTGGCCCAGTTTATAAAAAAATAACCGCAGACAATACGACTAAGATCACGGCGGCTACTCTTTCTTCAAGATTTCTCACTGTCAGTGACATGATTATAACGAATCAAGTATTTGATGTCAAGCGAGCCACGTATTAGTTACGCTAAAATAGGAAATGTTTGCTATTACCAGTATTTCATAAATAGCTTTGTCAGAAAATCGCCCGCCAAACGCCGTTTTACGAGCGCCTTTGAATTCGCTATAATCGCTCCGATTTGCGCCACTAAACAGGATGTGGATTATGCGGATTCTGGTCACGGGTGCCGATGGGCGACTCGGTAAACAACTCTGTCTCAATCTCCAGTCACAACATACAGTTACGCCGGTGGACGTCGGCACCATGGATATTACCGATCAACAGCAGGTCAGTCGGACTTTCGAGGCCGTCCAGCCCGAATTGGTGATTCACTGTGCTGCGCTGACCGCTGTTGATTACTGCGCCGAACATCCCGAAGCGGCCCTGAAGATCAACGCCTTGGGCACGCAGGCCGTCGCCCTCGCTTGCCAGAAACACGATTCCGCGCTGCTCTATATCAGCACGAATGAAGTGTTCGATGGCAAAACGTGGCGTGAATACCGGGAATACGATCTCCCCCATCCCGCCAACCCCTATGCTTATAGCAAATGGGTCGGTGAGCAGATCGTGCGTGACCTCGTGCGCAAGCACTACATTGTGCGGACCTCATGGCTGTTTGCGCATGGCGGGCAAAATTTCGTGCAGACTATTCTACAGCTTGCGGCTGAAGGCAAACCGCTGCGTGTTGTGACCAACGAGGTGAGCAGCCCTACCTATAATGTCGATCTCGCCGAGGCAGTCTGCCGCTTGATCGAAACTGAGCGGTATGGCATTTATCACCTCACCAACTCCGGCTACACTTCGCGTTACCAGTTCGCGCGCCATCTGCTTGATCTGGCAGGTTATGAACAAACCCCTGTTGAGCCGATAGCCCTTGCCGAATATCAACGCCCCTCGCGCCCGCCGGAGTACGCCATTCTGTGCAACTTCATGGCTGCGCAGCTTGGCATCCATCTGCGCCCCTGGCAGGATGCGCTGGCGGCATTTATCGCGGCGGAACAAGATAAGTAGGTGGTTATGTCCCGTTTTTCGGTGGTCATTCCCAACTGGAACGGCGCGCACCATCTGCCGCCCTGCCTGGATGCCTTGCGCGCTCAGACCTATCCCGACATCGAAGTGATTGTCGCCGACAACGCCTCGCATGATGGATCGCAGCAGTTGCTCGCCGAACGTTATCCCGAAGTTCGGCTGGTCCAACTCCCGAAAAATCGCGGCTTCACCGGGGCCTGTAACGCGGGTATGGAAGCCGCCACCGGCGAATATGTGTCTCTTCTCAACAACGATACCGAAGTTGATCCCAACTGGGTCGCGGAAGTGGTTGCGGCGTTCGAGCGCCATCCCGAAGCCGGATTAGTGGCATCCAAAATGCTGCTCTTTGACCGGCGCGACACGTTCCACACTGCCGGCGATCTCTACCGTGTCGATGGCCGCCTGATGAATCGCGGTGTGTGGCAGCAAGACCGGGGCCAGTACGATCAGGAAGACTATGTCTTCAGCGCCTGCGGCGGATCATCCGCTTACCGCCGTCGCATGCTGGACGAAATCGGCCTGCTGGATGATGACTTCTTTTTCTCCGCTGAAGATATGGATCTCGCCTGGCGCGCCCAGCTCACAGGCTACCGTTGCGTCTATGCGCCAAACGCGGTAGTTTACCATAAGCTGTCCGCGACGGGCGGCGGTGTGACCGCGAGTTTTTACGATGGCCGGAATATGATCTGGATTTTGATCAAGGACTATCCGGCGGCGCTCTGGCGCAAACACGGGTGGAAGATTCTACGCGCTCAATGGTCGCTCTTCTGGGAAGCAGTCCGCGCGTGGCGCGGGGCAGCGGCCCGGGCGCGCCTGCGCGGGATGGCGGCCAGTTTGCTCGGCGTCCCCCGTATGTATCGCAAACGCCGCTCCATTCAACGCCGTCGCCGTGTATCTATAGCGTATTTAGAGACTATTTTGACGCCGATGCCTGCGTCTGAAAGTAAATAGATTGGAGTCCCTCTTGCCTACAGAGAATGAAATGCGTCCCTTTCTCTCCATCGTGATTCCAGCCCATAACGAGGAGCGTCGTTTGCCCCTCAGTCTCCCTAAAATTGATAAGTTTCTCGCCGCTCAATCCTACACAGCGGAAGTGGTGGTGGTTGAAAATGGCAGCACGGATCGCACCATCGAAGTGACGCGCGAATTCGCCGCCCAGCATCCCTATGTCCGTCTGTTTCAGGAAACCACACGCGGCAAAGGGTTAGCGGTACGGCGCGGCATGCTCGAAGCCTGCGGAAGCTACCGCTTCATCTGTGACGCCGATCTCTCGATGCCCATTGAGGAAATTAATAAATTTCTGCCCCCCCAGATCGACAACTTCGATCTCGCCATTGGCTCGCGTGAAGCGGCAGGCTCCCGGCGTTATAACGAACCCTACCACCGCCACCTGATGGGCCGTGTCCTCAACTGGATCGTGAAATTAGCGGCGGTGCGCGGCTTCGAGGATACCCAGTGCGGTTTCAAAATGCTGACCGGGGCAGCGGCCAACGATCTGTTCAGCGTGCAGCAGATGGCCGGCATCGGCTTCGACGTAGAAACCCTGTTTATTGCCAAACGGCGCGGCTACCGGATCACCGAAGTGCCGATTAACTGGTATTTTGATCCCGACAGCCGTATGAAACTCGTCAAAGACACGCTGCATATCCTGCGCGAGATTGCGGACATCCGCCGCAACTGGAAAAAAGGCGTCTACGCGCCGCGCAACGATGATCCCACCGGCTGATCTGCGTTATGAGTTCGATCTGCGCCAGCAGGGGCTGCACCGTATCGCCGGGTTGGACGAAGCGGGGCGCGGCGCGTGGGCGGGTCCGGTGGCCGCGGGAGCCGTGATTCTGCCCCTGGATCGGTTTGATCTGCTCCCTACCCTGCGCGGCGTGAACGACTCCAAACAGCTATCCCCCGCCGAGCGTGAGAATCTGCTCCCGCGCATTATGGAAACGGCCCTTGCGGTTGGTTTCGGTTATGCTACCCACACCGAAATCGACCAGTTCGGCATTGTGCCCGCCACCCGTTTAGCCATGCGCCGCGCGGTTGAAGCGCTGGCCGTTGCCCCGGACGCCCTGTTGACCGATGCCATGTCGCTGCCAGAGCTTCACTTACCCTGTCTGCCGCTGATCAAAGGCGATCAGAAATCATTAAGCATTGCCGCCGCCAGCATCGTTGCCAAAGTCATCCGCGATCAGGTCATGGATGAACTGGATGAGCGTTACCCCCAATATGGTTTCCTCATTCACAAAGGCTATGGCACTGCTCTGCACCACAAAGCGCTCAGAATTTATGGCCCAACCCCCATTCACCGGACAACCTTTGCCCCGGTGCGCGCCATTTTGAATCCCACGGAGAACCGCGAATGAAACTGGCTCTTGTTCACGACTGGCTGAACCAGATCGGCGGCGCGGAAGACGTGCTGGCAGAATTGGTGCGCGACTATCCCGGCGCGCCCATTTTTACCTCCATGTACGCCCCCGATCTCATGCCCGCATCCTACCGCCAGTGGGATATTCGTGTCACCTGGATGGATCGTTTACCGGGCATTCATCACCACCACCAGCGTTATCTTCCGCTGTACCCGCTGGCCTGGAGCCGTCTTGATCTGTCCGCTTACGATGTGGTTCTCAGCAACAAAAGCGGCTTTTGTCATGGAGTCAAGACGCGCGGCAAAGCGCGCCATATCTGTTACTGTCTGACGCCCACGCGCTATATCTGGGATTTAGAGCCATATCTCCAGCGTGAAAACTTCGGAACCAGCATTCGTTTAGCCGCTAAACTGGTGTCTCGTCTCTATCGCCGCTGGGATTATCAGGCGGCCCAGCGTGTCGATCATTTCATCGCCATCAGCACCGAAGTCCAGCGGCGCATCAGGCAGTTTTATGGCCGCGACTCGACCATTATTTACCCTCCGGTCGAATGCGCCGAGCGCTTTAAGCCGTCACCCGTCACCGGAGATTACTTTTTGATTATTTCCCGTCTGGTTCCCTACAAACGTATCGATCTGGCGGTAGAAGCCTGCACCCGCTTAGGTCTGCCCTTGATTGTCGGGGGCAAAGGCCGCGACCTGGAACGCTTGCAAGCGCTCGCCGGGCCTACGGTTAAATTTTTGGGCTTTGTGCCAGACGCCGAAGTGCCCGATCTGATGGCGCGCTGCCGGGCCTTTATCTTCCCTGGCCTCGAAGATTTCGGTATCACGCCCGTGCAGGCCCAGGCTGCGGGACGTCCCGTGATCGCCTTTAAGGGCGGCGGCGCGTTGGATACCGTGCTTCCCGGCCAAACCGGGATATTTTTTGAGGAACAAACCGTCGAATCGCTGGTGCATGCGCTCCAGCACTTTGACGCCAACGACTACGATCCGGCGGTGCTTCGTGCCCATGCGCTCCATTTTGATACAGCGGTGTTCAAAGATGCGCTTACGAGTTATATCAATTGCATGCCGTAGGCTAAACGCCCTTTCCAGTCGTTCAGCGTGCGCTATAATCTTTCAAGTGGTTAGACCTCAAAGGTAGATTACGCATGACGATAGTACAATCCGTTGCCGAGCGCATTATCGATAATGTTTCTCGTGTCATTATTGGCAAGCGCAATGAAATTCGAATGACCGTCCTGGGGCTGTTATGTCAGGGTCATATTTTGATCGAAGATGTGCCCGGCGTCGGCAAGACGATGATGGCGCGGGCGTTAGCGCGCTCAATCGGCGGCAATTTCAGCCGTATCCAGTTCACGCCCGATATGCTGCCCTCCGATGTCACGGGCGTGTCGGTTTTTAACCAGCGTACCCGCGAATTTGAATTCCGCCCTGGCCCCATCATGGCGCAGATCGTCCTCACCGATGAGATCAACCGTGCCACACCCAAAACCCAGGCGGCGATGTTGGAAGCGATGGAAGAGCACCAGATCACCGTCGATGGTGTCACCTATCCCATGGCCGAACCCTTCCTGGTTATCGCTACCCAGAATCCCATCGAATACGAGGGCACATTCCCGCTGCCCGAAGCCCAGCTTGACCGTTTCCTGCTGCGTATTCGTCTCGGCTATCCCAGCCCGCAGGAAGAGGTTGCCATGCTGGACTCCCAGCAGTATCAGCATCCCCTTGAAACCCTGCAACAGGTTGTAACGATTGATGAGCTGATCGCCGCGCAGCGCGCGGTGCGGGATGAATACGTGAATCCCGACATCAAAAATTACATCGTTAGTCTGGTGTCCTATTCTCGCCAGCACCCCGATGTTTATCTGGGAGCCAGCCCACGCGGGGCGTTAGCGCTCTATCGCACCGCCCAGGCCCGCGCCGCCATCGTCGGACGTGACTATGTGATCCCCGATGATGTCAAAGCGTTGGCCGAAATGACTCTGGCCCACCGGATCATTGTGGGGCCAAATGCGCGTATCAAGGATATTTCATCAAACAGTGTGGTTCACAGCATCCTGAATGCGGTCCCTGTACCGGGCGCAGCGGTAGGTGCGCGCTACTAACAGCATGGCAAACCGGCGCAACGTTTTTTATTCGGTCATCATCTTCTGCTTGCTGATGGGTTGGTTGAGCGGGCGAAATTTCCTGTTTCACCTTGCTTATGCGTTGATTGCCGTCTTAATCGCCGCCTTTATCTGGTCGTGGACCTCGGTCAACTGGGTCACGATTTCCCGTTATACCCACGCCCGCCGCGCCCAGGTAGGCCGTTCGCTGGATGAAGTCTTCACCATTCGCAACACCGGAATTTTACCCAAACTCTGGCTCGAAATCCGTGACCATTCCACGCTGCCCAACCATCACGCCAGCCATGTCGTGCCAACCCTCGCGCCGCGCCGCCGTTATGGGTGGGAAACCCACACCATCTGCACCCGCCGGGGAGCCTATACCCTCGGCCCGATGACCGTTGTCAGCGGCGATCCGTTTGGCCTGTTCCAGTTCCCGCGCAAAATCCCGGCGCTGTCCAGCATCATTGTCTATCCGCCCACCGTGCCGATTCACCGTTTCGCGACCCCCATCGGCACGCTGTCCGGTGGCGAAGCGGTGCGGCGGCGCACCGTCTATGTTACGACCAATGCGGCGGGCGTCCGCGAATACCAGCCCGGCGACAGCTTCAACCGCATCCACTGGCGCAGCAGCGCCCGCAAAGATCAGTTGCTCGTCAAGGAATTTGAACTCGATCCCCTGGCCGATGTCTGGATTTTTTTAGACTTATCCCTTAGCTCATTGGTGGAACGCCCCCAGGCCCGCGCCGACAATGGCGGTTATACCTATGGCCCCACCCCCAGCCTGCCCCCATCCACCGAAGAATACGGCATCTCAATCGCTGCATCGCTGGCCCAGTATTTTGTCAACAAGGGGCGTGCGCTTGGCTTTTTGACGTATTCCCCCTACCGCGAGATCATCCAGCCGGATCGCGGCCCGCGTCAGCTCACCCGCATTCTGGAAATTCTGGCGGTGGCTCGCAGCGAAAATGAACTCTCACTTCAGCAGGTGTTAGGCTTAGAAGCCAACTACCTCACGCGCGGCACAACAGCGGTCATCGTCACCGCCTCGATGGACGAAACCTGGGTAGCCGAGGTGCATACCCTGGCGCGGCGCGGCATCCGTGTGATTGCCGTCGTCCTCGATCCGCGCAGTTTTGGCGCAGTCAACGCCAATGTGATGCAGATCCGCCAGATGGCCGAAGCAGCGGGCGCAGTCGTTTACGTCATTCAACAGGACGATGATCTGACTGCCGCCCTGAGCTACCGGACCAATCTGGTTCCGCGCCCATTTTAGAAACAGGCTTAACCTTGAACGATTCTCGTCTTCAGCAGCGCCTTTTGTATGTGGCCGTTTTTACGGGCGGCATGACCACCCTCGCCGTTGAATTTGCCGCCTCCCGTTTGCTCGGCAGCATCTACGGGACCAGCAACATTGTGTGGGCCAACATCATCGGCCTGATCCTGATCTACCTGACCATCGGCTATTTTGTCGGCGGGCGCTGGGCGGATCGTTCGCCCAACTACACCACCTTTTACAAATTGATCGCCTGGGCCGCCTTTTTCAGCGGCTTAGTCCCGCTGATCGCCCATCCGATTCTGAAAGGCGCAGCAGAAGCGGTTCAGGATTTAGACGCCGCCGTGACCGTCGGCTCCCTCGTCAGCGTTTTAGTATTGTTTTCCATCCCTGTAACGCTGCTCGGCTGTATCTCCCCCTTTTCGATCCGCCTGGCCCTCAAAGATTTGGACAAGGCGGGCGGCACCACCGGACGCATGTATGCGCTCTCGACGCTCGGCAGCATCATCGGCACCTTTACCCCCGTCCTGCTTCTGATTCCCGAAGTTGGCACCACCCGCACCTTTTTGATTTTTGCGGGCGCGCTGTTGGCTGTTGGTTTGATCGGCCTCTCCGTTCAGGATCGCCGGGCTGCGCTCCGCCTGTTATGGATGCCCGTCCTGCTCCTGATCCTGGCGATTCTGGCTCTGCGTGGCCCTCTGCGTCCCGCCCCCGCCAACACCTCGCTGATCTACGAAAAGGAGACCGCCTATAATCTGGTGCAGGTGGTCGAAGACAGCGAAGGCTACCGTTTTCTGCTGCTCAACGAAGGGCAGGGCATCCATTCCCAGTGGCACCCCGACGATCTGTTTTATGAGCGCACCTGGGATTATTTTCTCGCTGGCCCCTATTTCAACCAGCCGCCCTACACCCCGGATCGCGTGCAGCGTATCGCCATCATTGGCCTCGCCGCCGGAACCATCGCCAACCAGTACAACGCGGTTTATCCCGGCCTTCCGATGGACGGCATCGAGATCGACCCCGGCATTGTTGAGGCAGGCCGTGAATATATGGGCATGGACATGCCCAACCTGAACGTCATTGTGGAGGATGGCCGTTTCGCCCTCAACCACCTCGATCACCAATACACCATGATCGGCGTGGACGCCTACCGCGTGCCCTATGTCCCCTGGCACCTGACCACCGTCGAATTTTTCACCGAAGTCAAAGATCATCTCACCGACGACGGCGTTTTGATCATCAATGTAGGCCGCACACCCTCGGATCGCCGTCTGGTCGAAGCGATGACGCGTACCCTGTTGGATGTCTTTCCCACCGTCCACACCCTGGATGTCGCCAAATCCTACAACACGATTCTGATTGCCACCCGCCAGCCCACTACGCCGGAAAATTTCGTCGCCAATCGTGACTATCTCCGCACCCACGAATTTTCTGCTGGCGTAAATGATCTTCTGCTGCCCGTTCTGGACAGTGTGACTCCCTCAATGCTGGTTCCAACCGTCGCCTCAGACACGCGTTTCACCGATGATCGCGCCCCGGTCGAAACCATCGTGGATTCAATGGTGGTCCAGTTTTTGCTTGAAGGCGGCATCAACGAACTATCAGGTGATTAACATGGATGCTGTCATCGAAAAATCCCCTCGCCGCTCCTGGTTAGTGATCTTTCTGCGTGCCTTTTTGTCTGTCGCCCTGCCCTTTTTCCTGGTCCTGACCAGCACCCGCCTCGTGATGACCGAGCTTTTTTTGCAGCTCGAATATCACCGCCCCGGTTTTCCCGAAGATCGCTACGGCTTCACCCAGGAAGATCGCCTCAAATATGCGCCCTACGCCGTGCAGTATCTCCTGAATGACTCGGGCATCAGCTACCTGGGCGATCTCGAACTTGACGGCCTGCCGATGTTCGAGCCGGACGAACTCAAACACATGGAAGATGTCAAAGTTGTCACCCGTGCCGCCTTCCAGATTCATACCGTTCTGACTGTGGCTGTCTTGCTCGCGGTGATCCTTCTCGCCCGTCGCCGCGCAACACGCGAAGCCCTGCGTGATGGACTCTTCGGCGGCGGCCTGTTCACCCTCTCGCTGATTGTGGCCCTTGTCGTGCTTGTGCTGGCGAACTGGGACTATTTTTTTACCGGCTTTCACCAGATTTTTTTTGAAGGCGACTCGTGGAAGTTCAGCACCAGCGACACCCTGATCCGGCTCTTCCCCGAACAATTCTGGTTTGATGCGGCTATGACCATCGGCTTTTTGACTGTTTTCGGCGCTGCCGCCCTGATGTTATTCGCGTGGCTGTGGCACCGCCGCGTTATAAATATCCCCGCTCCACAATGATCCCGTTTGGCTCGATCACATAGCGACGCGGCACCCCTGTCGGAATATTCAGGCCGGGAATCTCGGCTTCCGAAATTTGATCCAGTTTCATCACCAGCGCCCGTAAGCTGTTCCCATGTGCCACCGCCAGCACCGTTTCACCCTTCAGCACATGCGGCTCAATCTGCGCGTGGTAATACGGCAGCACCCGTTCCGCCGTATCCTTCAGGCTTTCCCCGCCGGGTGGCCGTACCGTATAGCTTCGCCGCCAGGCATGCACCACATCCTGCCCTAATTTTTCGGCGGTCTCCGCTTTATTCAATCCCTGCAACTCCCCATAATGCCGCTCATTCAGCGCCGCATCATACAACACAGGTAAATCCGTCTGCTGAATTACATCCAGAATGATTCGCAGCGTCTCATGTGCCCGCACCAGGGCCGACGTGAACCCCCGGTCAAACTGGTATTCTCGCAGCTTGAGTCCCGCCTCATACGCTTCCTGTTCGCCTTGCGGCGTCAGCGGCACATCCATCCACCCCGTAAATCGATTTTCCAGGTTCCAGATCGATTGCCCGTGCCGCACCAGCACCAGAGTTCCCATAGAATCACATCCTTTCTTGTCCGCTTTCAATTCTAGCAACCTCTGCCATTGGTGGATATACTCCCCCTCACAACTGAATACAGTGATCCCAGGCGGCCCAACACTCGGAAGTTCGGGCCACAACGGGGGAAGCCGGTCCAAGTCCGGCGCTGTCCCGCAACTGTAGTGCTGTTCACAGCAAAGCCAGATTACCCACCTGGAATCCATCGTTTTTATTTTTACATCTCTCGTGGACTGGAGGTGGCGCTATGATTTGTTCGTCTGCTTAACGCCTTTCTTCATCTTGGGGAAAGGTTTTTTGTTTTATATTCACAAGGAGATCAGCATGTTGAAACGTTTTTGGGCCGTTGTTGTATTGTTAACGTTCGCCTTTACGCTAATCACGCCCGCCGCCGCCCAGGATGAAGTTAATCCGGGCGTAACGCAGGCCGTTGATTTTCTGACCACAATGCAAAATCCCGATGGGGGTTTTACCAATGGCTTCGCGCCCGAAAGTGACGCCGGGGCCACTGCCGACGCCATTATTGCGATTGTCGCGGCGGGACAGAACCCGAACACCTTCTTCACTGGCGATATGTTTAATCCCTTCACCTTTTTAGGCATCCAGGCTGAAGCCGATCAGTTCACCAGCGCGGGCCTGCTCGCCAAACTGATGATCGCGGTCATCGCCTCCGGTAAAGATCAAACCGCCTTTGGTGGTCATAATCTGGTTGATGATCTGCTGGCCTTGCAGGATGCGGACAGCGGTGTGTTTGGCACCGGTCCATTTGACCACTGCCTCAGCCTGATCGCGCTGCAAAATGCGGGCGTGGTTGAATTGCCCGCAGGCGCGCTGGATGCGCTGTTAGCCGCGCAGAATGAAAACGGCGGCTGGGCATTTATGGCCGAACAAGCGCCCGATGTCGATACCACTGCCCTCTGTGTGCAGGCGCTGGCCCCGCTGGGTGAACAGGAAGCCATCGACCAGGCCGTTGCCTATTTGCAGCCGATCCAGAATGAAGATGGCGGCTGGCCCTACCAGAATCCGAGTGATTTTGGCACCGAAAGCAGCACCAGTTCAACCGCGCTGGTGGTCCAGGCGCTCCTGGCCCTCGGTGAAGACCTCGCCGCCTGGAACAATCCCCAGGATTGGCTGGCCTCGATGCAGGCCGACAGCGGATCATTCAACCTCTCTGCGTCCATGCCCGGCGACAATTTCCTGGCAACCGCAGCGGTTATTCCCGCCTTGCAAGGCGTTCCGCTCACCGCCTGGATACCGGAACCCGCCGCCGAATAACA
>CAYYNB010000056.1:0-33420 GCA_964472565.1 uncultured Anaerolineaceae bacterium | reverse complement strand
GGCGCGCGGCTGCGGGGGCATGGGGTAGGGGGTGATCGGCGGCGGCGGGGGAGACATCCAGGGCGGCGGGGCGGCATAAATATTTGTCGCGTCGTCCGCTATGCCACGCGCCGCCGCAGCAAACGCCTGGGCAAACTGCATCACCGTCGGAAAACGATCCTGCGGGCGTTTCGCCAGCGCGCGGGCCAGCACCTGCGACACCGCAGCAGGCACACCGGGACGTTCCACGCGCGGCGGCATCTGGTTCAGGTGAAAATACATCAGGGCGTGCGGCGTCGGCGCTTCAAACGGCGGATGTCCCGCTACCAGCCCATAGATCATCACACCGAGCGCGTATTGATCGGCGGCGGGGGTGAGCGGCTCGGCGCGCCACTGTTCCGGGGCCATATACAGCGGTGTGCCCATCACCTGCCCGGTAGCCGTAAACGAGGTGGTGCCTTCCATGATCTTCGCAATGCCCAGATCGGTGATGTAGGCGTGACCCTCGTCATCAAACAAAATATTGCTGGGTTTAATGTCGCGGTGAATGATGCCCCGGCTGTGCGCAAAATCGAGCGCCCCGGCCAGTTGATCGAGCAGCGCCACGACGGCAGGCAGCGGCATGGCGCGCTGGTGCGTGCGCTGGGCCAGCGTCCCGCCCGTCAGCAGGCGCATCACCACATAACTGATCCCCTGCTGCACCCCGTAATCGTAGATGGGCACAATATACCGATGCTCCAGCGTCCCGGCGATCCGGGCTTCGCGGTCAAACCGTTCGATATACTGGGGGTCCTGGGCCAGCGACGGCGACAGAACTTTAACCGCCACAAACCGGTTCAGGGCCGGGTGGTAGGCGCGGTAAACAGCGGCCATGCCCCCGATCCCGATCAATTCCTGGAGTTGGTACGGTCCCAGGCTCGTGCCTGAGAGATTTTGGATGTTCATAAACCATCCTTACCGCTATACTGGAACTGGTCACGCTCCAGTCACGTTATAAGACCATACTGAGGGCAAAAAGCATCAACCACAGGAGGCTGAACGGTGTGATTAAAGCCAAATTCCTCATTTTGATCCTGCTGCTGCTGCCATTCGCTGCCGCCTACGCCGCCCCCCCGCAGCAGACCAGCACTCCGATTCGGTACGGCGAGACGCTGTCAGGGGAAATTACAGAAGATACCGCCTGCGAATATTATGAATTTGCAGGCACGGCGGGCGATGCCATTCGCCTCGATATGATCCGCACCTCCGGCAACCTGGACGGCGTGCTGTGGCTCTATGACCAGAATAATACCACCGAAGCGCTCACCACGAATGATGATCGCCCGGATGGCAGCACGGATCCGCTGTTAGAATTTACGCTCCCCCAGACCGGCCCGTATACCATCGCTGCCTGCCGCCTGGAGTATGAACGGATGCGCCCGACCACCGGCGCGTATACGCTGACGCTCACCGGGCCGCAGCCCGCCGCCGAAGAAAGCGAAATGAGCGAACCATCCGGTGCAGGAGCTGCCACGCCGACGGTGCCGAGTCTGACTCACGGGCTGTTTGGCGATTCAACCGCGCCGGCCCCCACGCCCACGCCAGACAGCGGCGGCGGCTTCTCCGAGGAGGTGCTGCCGGGCGCGTCAGCAGGCAATAGCGAAAATACGGAACTGATCCCGGATCAGCCCCTCAGCGGCAGCTTAGCCAGCGGCGCGGAAGCGGTCAGTTATACGCTCACCGTGAGCGCTGGGGATCAGGTCCGGCTGGAATGGACGCAGACGGGCGGCAGTGTCGCCCCGCAGCTTCTGGTGCTGGATGAGCAGCAGGCTGTGGTTACGCAGGCCGAAACAGGCGAGGCCGTCGAAACGCTGCATTTGAGCTTTCGCGCCCCGGCGGACGCGGTGCTGACCGTCCAGGTCAAACGCTACGCGGATCAGGTGGACGACACCAGCGCCGACTACACGCTGGTCGCGACTCTGATCGCGAGTGAGGCCGAGCCGGAAACCGCCGCAGAACCATCAGGTGCGCCGGATGTCTCCGCGAACGCGTGCCGCTCCGGTGCCAGCGCGCTGACCGGAACGCAGACCACCGATCTGCTGGCGCAGGCCTACACCGCGTCGGGAGATGGATTCACGCCCAGTGAAGTCACCGCTGCCGGCGAGTTTCTGACCGATGACGACATCAACGTGGTTTTTGCGGTGAACACGCCCGGTCAGCCCACCTATGTCGCGGCGATGTTCTGCGCGCCGGATGGCGAAATATTCAACGGCGGGACCGCCGAAGTAGACGATACGCTGCGCTACCTGATCGGGCTGGACTATGAATACCTGGGCGAAGACTGGGTCTCGGGCGAGTGGTATGTGGAATTGTATGTGGACGGCGTGCTGGAACTGACACTTGGTTTTACCGTGCAGTAGGCCGTAGACTGAGAATGTATTCAGAAGGGGAATGGGCCATGTCATCCATCGATAATCTCACCGGCCAAACGCTCGGCAAATGCCAACTGCGCGAACTGCTCGGCATGGGTGAAATGGGCGCTGTTTACCGGGGCCACCAGGCCCACCTGGGGCGGATGGTAGCCGTCAAAGTCCTGCCACCCACCCAGGTGCCGGGTTATGTCGAGTGTTTCAACCGCGAAGCCGCCGCCGCCGCCGCCCTCGAACACCAGCATATCGTTCCCCTTTACCACTACGGTATCGAAAACGGCATCAGCTATATCGTGATGCGCCTGCTGACGGGTGGCACCCTGTCCGAGCGCATGGCGCAGGCGAGCACGGCGCAGCCGCTTCTGCCCTCTTTGAGCGAAGTTGGTGAACTGCTCAAACAGGTTGCCAGCGCGCTCGACTATGCCCACCAGCGGGGCGTCGTTCACGGCGACATCAAACCGAGTAACATCATGTTCGACAATGAAGGCCTCGCCTACGTGGTGGACTTCGGGATCGCCAACCTGCGGTCCATGTTGCCTGCGCTCACCCCGTCGGGCATGCCGGTTTATATGGCCCCGGAGCAGCGGCAGGCGGGCGAGTTAACCGGGGCCGTCGATCAATACGCCCTCGGCGCGCTGGCCTACCAACTGATCACGGGGCGCGAACCGCTCGCCGCTCCCCTGCCAGCCCATCAGGTGCGCGGCGATGTGCCCGAAATGGTGTCAAATGTGCTGGCCCGCGCGCTGGCCCACGCGCCGGAAGATCGCTTTTCCTCGGTGGGATCGTTTGCCAAAGCATTTGTGGCGGCGGTGCAAAACGAGCCGATCCTGAGCACCGGCTTTTTTACGGTGCCGCTTTCGCCGCTGCCGCCTGTGCCATTGTCGCCGCCGCCTGCGCCCCCCGCCGAAGTCAACCCGGCCTTATGGTTCATCGGCCTCGGCCTGATCTTCGGATCGGTGATGCTGCTCCTGGTGCTGGTGCTGTCGCTTGTACTCTAGCGCCCCAACTCATTTTTTTCGCCATAGTGCCTGTAACGGTATACTGGCCCTGTTTGGGGGGCTGTGTATTGGTAGATTTCAGGAGAGGCACGCATGGAAAGTAAGCGAATGGTTCTTTGCGCCGGTCTGATCCTTGTGATCAGTCTGGTGGCCGTCACCGGAGCCGCCCAATCGGCAGCCCACGGGCTGCTCACCCCCACTGTTCCCGTCAAAACCCAGGTCTGGCTTGATCTCACCGCGACCAGCGCCGCCCCCACCCCCACCCAAACATTGACGCCCACGCTGCCCTACACCCCGAACTATACGGCGACCTATGCGCAGGAATTTGAATGGGCGCAGATGACCGTCACGGCGCAAAGTATGCTCAGGCAGCAAAACACGGAGTATGCATCCGTCCTCCTCCCGACGTCAATGGAGATGGTTATCGGCGGCACCTTTTTGATGGGCACGACTGAAGAAGAAGCCCTGCAAGCGATGGATGAATGCGCCTTGTATGGTCGGACCTGTGACAACCTGGAGTGGGTCGCAGACTCGCTGCCGCTGCACGAAGTGACGGTCAACAGCTTCGAGATGGAAATATACGAGGTTACGATAACGCAGTACGTCGCTTTTCTGAACTCGCTGGGGCCATACAGTCACCGGGACGGCTGTCTGGGCATGCCGTGTGCCCTGACACAGATGGAAGATGACAACAGTACGATCACCTTCGATCACCAGACCTACGGGGTGCTCAACCCCGATTTTTACAGGCATCACCCGGCGACGATGGTGACATGGTACGGGGCGCAGGCGTACTGCGAAGCGCTGGGCCGCCGCCTGCCCACCGAAGCTGAATGGGAACGCGCCGCGCGCGGGGCGCAAAACCTGATTTATCCCTGGGGCTTCAGCTTTGATGAAACGTACGCCAACACTGCGATCCCCGAGTCGGCAGGTACGGCGCGGGTGAACGATTACTGGACCGGGATCGGCCCGTATGGGATGTACAACATGGCGGGCAATGTGTCCGAGTGGACGGCGGACTGGTACGACAGCACCTGGTATAGTCTGCAATCGGATGCGCGGGTGTCGAACCCCACCGGGCCTGTGGATGGCAGCGAAAAAGTGGTGCGCGGCGGCGCGTGGGACACGATCCCGCTGTTTGCGCGCAACGTCCACCGTATGAGCGAAAACCCCTATCTGGCGACCTCGGCTATCGGCTTCCGCTGTGTGTCCGGCGGCGGCGTCACGCTCCCCACCGCCACACCGACGATCCGCCCCACCGCGACCTTCACGCCGCAGCCTCCCGCTGCGGCCACCCGGACGCCTAAAGCAACCCTTTCGGCCACCCCCACCGCACAGGACGAATAATCAACCCGGCGGTTGCGTGCTCCCTCTTCCAATTCGATTGGGGGAGGGGGCTACTGCACCACGCTGATCACCACGCCCTGCATATCTACGCCCACCGACCACGTTTTCGCTTCGACATCCACCGCGCGGAACGCCGCCTGGATCGCGCTTTCGATATGCTGGTGGTTGAAGCTGGCGAACACCATCAGCGCCGGTCCCGCCCCGCAGAGCGTGACCGCAATCGCGCCCGCTTCTTCGGCGGCAGCCACCACTTTTTTATAGCCGGGGATATGTTCGATCCGGTACGGTTCGTGCAGATGATCCTGGATCACCTGCCGCAGCAGTTTAAAATCCCCGCTGCGCAGCGCTTCGATCAGCAGGGCGGTGTGCCCCATGTTAAACACCGCGTCATTCATCGGCACGACCCCCGGCAGATCGTCCCGCAGCATTGCCTTATACGCCGGCAGCGTCGGCACCGCGATCACCACCCGCAGCGGCGTGATCTCAATCGCCCGGTAGATCAGCCCGTCGCGCGTCGTCGTACAGATTCCCAGTCCGCCGCGCATCGCCGTGATCACCGCTTCGGGCCGCCCGCCGATCTCCGTCGCCAGCCCGATCAAATCTTCCCGCTGGTAAGGGCTGCCCAGCAGCACATTCGCCGCCACCAGCCCGCCGACAGTCATCGCATCGCGCGCGCTCAGTCCCACGTCCAGCGGAATATGGTTTGTGCTGGCGACACTCAGCCCTACTGGCGCTTGTTCAAGCTGCTGGAACAGCGCGATAGCCGCTTCCATCACCGGGTTATAATAATTATTCGGCAGCGCATCGGCACCCTCGCCGCGCACCTGGACCATCAATTGATCGTCGGTGGTCAGGCTCATCTCGATCACGTTGCGCATGTTGAGTGCTAATCCCAATGTATCGTAACCGGGGCCAACGTTGGTACACACTGCCGGAACGGAAACGCTGACTTTATACATGGTGTCGCCGCCTGATTGAAAAGAAATCTTCATATCCTATCGGGTATAGTAATCGGGGCCGTTGTCTCGCGCAAGCGGCTATCGTTTCGCCGTCACAATCGGCTGATAATAGCCGGTATCCTGCGGCACATGCCACCGGATGTCGCTGAACCCTGCCGCGTCCAGAATCGCGCTTAATTCGCTGCGCTGCAACGCCCGGTAGGTGGTGCTGTAATGGTTCGTACTCCACCCGCTCGCCGTCTCGCGCAGGATAAACATATTGATGGTGTAACACGTGCCGTCCTCGCTCCAGTCCCATACCTGGAACACGATCCGCCGCCCCGCATCATCATCCATCACTTGCGGCAGGGTCGCGCGCGGCCTGTCGAGCGTAATGTGATCATAATCCCGAATACTGATCAGCAGCAGGCCATCCGCGCGCAGTTTTTCGCGCATATTCTGCGCCGCCAGTTGTAAATCCTGGTCGGTCAGCAGATGCGGCAGCGAGTTGTCGCACGACAGCACCACATCATACGTCCCGGCTACCTGCTGCGCCAGCGTCCGAAAATCCGCCACCCCCACCGTGATCGCCACGCCCAGTTTTGCCGCTTCCTGCTGAGCGCGTTCCACCGCAGCGGGACTCAGGTCTGTGGCATGCACCCGGTAGCCGAGTTTTGCCAGCCCCAGCGACTGCGTCCCGATCCCACACGAACAGTCCAGCAGATCGAGCGGCGGTGCCCCGCGCCGCACCTGGATCAGCCGGTTCAGCGCGGCTCCCTGCCGGTCAATTGCGGCCAGCCAATCCGTAAAAATCAGGTGATAATCCTGGGCCAGTTGCTGGTAAAAGTGCAGGGGATCATCCGGCATAATTAGGCTGCTCACTTGGCTAAAACGAGAAATAACAGAGGGACCATTCGATCCCTCTCTAGTGTATTCAGCGCTGGCGTTTCAGACAACGTTTCCTATGTCGCCCGCTTTTCCCCTCATTTCTCTTAATTAAACCGCGACGTATACGGCGGCCCCATATAGTGCGTGATCCCGATCTGGCGGTAGCCCAGTTGTTCATACAGCGGATACCCCGCTTCCGACGCCATCAGCATCGTGGCGGACGCGCCCCGTGCTTTCAGGTCCGCCAGCATCGCATTCATCACTGTCGTAGCATAGCGCTGCCGCCGGAAGCGATACCGCGTCCCCACATTCCAGATTCCGCCCATTTTTCCGCTCAACACGGCGGTTGCACACGCTGCCGGATGCGGCCCCGCGTAGATCAGGTAATGAACCACATCCTTCGCCCGCAGATGGGTTTGTCGTGTCACCCGGCGGTTGACATCATCCCCGGTAGCGAATGCCTCCGACATGATCAGCGCCATATCACGCAGGTGTTCGGGCGTGCTGGCCCGGATCACCTTAACATCATCCCGTGACGGCAGCGGTTTGGGCGGCTGGTCCAGCACCATCAGCGGTGAGGTCCAGCGCGTAAAATAGCCTTCTTCGCGCAGCAGGTTTAACCCGCTGGGCATATACGAATCGGTGATCACCACGCTCCACGCGGCATGATACTGGTTGAAAAACTGGCTGGCTTCTTCCAGTATTTCGCGGGTGAGTCCATCCGGCGAGTTCAGCCACAGATGATTCGCGCCCGTCAGCCGGGTGCTCCCGCTGTAACTCATAATATAGTGTTCCGCTGTATAGCTGACCGCTGTCGGCCAGTCGCGGAACATCCGTGCATAGAAGGCATTAATGCAGTCGAGTGCTAATTCAAGATATGGGTCTGTGACAATAACCATTCACCATCCCTCTGCTAGTGGCAGCACAAACGTCACCGTTGTGCCTTTGTCCAGTTCACTCTCGATTGAAATCTGCCCACCGTGTCGTTCGATAATGGCGCGTGCAAATGTTAACCCGATCCCTCCTCCTGGAATGGCGCGCACTCGCTCATCGCTGGACCGCCACAAACGGTCCCAGATATGGTGTTGATCCTCCTGACTGATACCCAATCCCTGGTCGCCCACCGAACAAAAAACACGCGGCCCGTCCTGCCACGTGTGAATCGCTACATTTGAATCGGGATACGAATACCGGATCGCGTTTTGCAGCAAATACAGAATCGTCTGTTTGATCCGGCGCGGATCACCGATCACAGTTGGAATCGGGTGTTGGATGCTGATCACCAGCGTCACGTCGCGCTGGCTGGCCTCCTCCACCAATTCATCCACACAGTCTTTGATCAGCCCGCCGATTTCAATCGGTTTGTGTTCGAGCGCCATGCCCGCTTCGACCCAGGCCAAATCGACCAGTGTTTCCGCCAGGTCATACAATTTTTGGGCGGTCTGTCGAATCCGCAGCAAAAACTTGGACTGTTCGGCGTTCAGCGGCCCATAGACCGCCACCAGATCCGCGTATCCTAACAGGCCGTTCAGCGGGTTGCGGAAATCATGGGCCACCGCGCGGATCAAGGCTTCGCGCCGGGAGTCGATGGCATATCGTTCGGTGATGTCATGCAGCAGGACAATGCGCCCGCCGTCCGCCCGATCCATCCCGACGCCGGTTGCTATCCGATGATGGGGCAGGTTGACTTCCGCCTGTTGTTCGCCCTGAGCATTCAACAGCCGGATCAATTCCGGCTGTCGTTTGAATAAGGTCAGGGTGTGTTGGTCGCGGGCGTTGGGTGTTAACTCGAGCATCGCCGCCGCCGCCGGGTTCAGCCGCCGTAAATAGCCGTCGCTGTCGGTCAGCAAAATCCCTTCGGCTGCTGTTTGAAACAAAAAATTGAGCTGAACTTCCAAATCCTGATTAATAGTCATGCGTTTGATTGTAGCAAAGAATAACAGCGGAGGAAACATGCTGGTTGGAACATTTGTGCGGTTCGCGCTATACTCTTTCCGCTGCGTCTGGATCACATCTGGAGGAGAAGCCATGACCTATCATCTGGATTTGGAAAGTTTCAGCCTGGAAGATTTCGCGCGTATTCTGCAAACCGAGCCGCTGCTGCCCAGCCAGCGAATTCTGAAGGAAGAGGTTGAGGCGTGCTTTGAAGTCTTAGCATCGCTGGGGCTGTACAATCTCAAAGACCTGCTGGCCGCGCTGAGCACCAAAAAGAAAATCGAGCAGTTCGCCCAGCGCTCCGGCCTGTCCCCGGACTATCTCACCATCTTGCGCCGCCGCGCCGGAATCTACACCCCCGATCCCGTCGCCCTGGACAAGTTCCCCGGCGTCGCGCCTGAACACATCCAGTCCCTCGCCGCGCTGGGGATCAAGGACTCCCGCCAGCTTTTTGAGCGCGCGTGTTCGCGCCTCGCCCGCGCCGAATTAGCCGCCGCCGCCCATGTGCCGGAGGCCGCGCTTGTGGAACTCGTCAAGCTCTGCGATCTCGTTCGTGCGCCGTATATCGGGGCGGTGTGGGCGCGCCTGTTTTATGCGGCGGGCGCGGATACGCTCGCCCGGCTGGTTGCCAGCCTGCCGGAGCAGCTCTGCGCCAATCTGCAAACCGCTAACGATCAGCTCCGCCTGACTAAAAGCAGCATTCCTTCCGTGCAGGATATGGCGTCCAGCCTCAACCTCTACCGGCTGATTCCGCTCGTCGCCGAATACTGATCGCTGGCCTGTGCTCCACGAGATATGGAGCGCACGCAGCACAACACGTGCCTGTCGGGGAACTACCGGCCAATTTATGCCGTGTTGTACCAGGGCCGGGCGGGAGGTTCGTCAGTCCGCCGCAACAGGGGGACTCGGCTCCTCTTCGACAATCACCGCCTGGTAGGTTTCGACGCGCATCCGCGGATCGCGCCAGGCGTCCGCGTGGCGTCCCATCTTTTCGCACAGCAGACTCAAAAAAACGCGCGGATCAGGATAACTCTCCCACACCTGGGGCAAAAAGGTCGCGCGGCTGTTGTCCAGGTGCAGCGTCACGCCATCCATGCCGGGGCGCAGTTGGCGCAGCAGATCATCCGGGCTGATGAAGTTGAGCGGCTGCGGCGGCGTCAGGATGCTGATTTCGATGTGCAGGCCGGGAACCTCATATGCACTCACCGGATAAAAACGCGGGTCATACAGCGCAGTCTGGGCTGTCATCTCCACCACTTCATACGCGAGCGGGCGGCGGGCGACCAGCGCCCCGGTACAGCCGCGCAGCCCTCCATCCGCGTGACGGCGCAGAGTCACAAAACAGGCTCGCTCCTCGGCCAGCGCGGGTGGCAGGGCGGATAAATCGACGGCGGGCCGTGTGTCGTGATTGGCGGCGGCGATTAAGGTACGGCGCGCGAGGTCCAACATCAGATGCTGTTCATCAGGTGAGTACACATCGGTCATGAGGAAAAATCGCCTCCGGCGCTGTTTCGTTTATACTTCACAGTATAACGTTTTTTTACGTCACTGGTGGAGTAAAGTTAGCTCATGACTCTTGAACATGAATATTTTTCGGCTGTCG
The DNA here is from genome assembly GCA_964472565.1 of uncultured Anaerolineaceae bacterium. Lineage (GTDB taxonomy): Bacteria > Chloroflexota > Anaerolineae > Aggregatilineales > Aggregatilineaceae > DATAMF01. Next base: position 23,324 of record CAYYNB010000056.1, on the reverse strand, counting down.
CGCACGCTAATCATATTTTTTGCAGCCCTCTGAACAGCGACCAGCTCGACTGGCTGATTAACGCGATCCATCTGCCTGCCAGCGCGCGGCTGTTTGATGCGGGGTGCGGCAAAGCCGAAGTGCTTATCCGGTTTATCAAACGTTACGCGGTCCAGGCGGTGGGCGTGGACCATTCGTCCCAGTTTTTGCGTGAAGCCTACCGGCAGGCCATTGAACGTGTTCCCATGCACAAATTGACCCTGCATTATATGGACATCCAGGCTTATGCTGCCGCACCGAAATCGTTTGAAATGGGCATCTGTATCGGATCGTCGCACCTGTACGGCGGCTACCGGAACACACTGCGGGCGATGGCGCGGGTCGCGCGGCAGTATGTGCTGGTCGGGGAACTCTTCTGGCAGCGCGAACCGGACCCTGAATTTTTGGCCGACCTGGGGATCACGGCGGATGCTTATACTGACTACACCGGCCTGATCACCGCCGGCAGCGACGAGGGCTTAACGCCGCTCTACAGCTTTGTCAGCAGCCAGCAGGACTGGGATCATTACGAGTGGCTGTACAACTGGAGCCTCGAACGTTATGTGGCCGATCATCCGCATGATCCGAACTGTGATGAACTGCGCACGCGGGCTGTTCACGGGCGTGAACGGTATCTGCGGTGGGGGCGAGATACGTTCGGCTTTGGGCTGGTTCTGTTCGGCGTCAACGATCAGCCAGGGTAAAATCGTTTGTCGGGGCAGGTTGGCAAATCTGCCCCATCAGCGGCTCGCCATAAAAGCAATCGCCTCGCGGATGAGTCCCCAGGCCAGAAAGAATCCGCTCAGCGGCACGATGATCAGACCGAGCACGCTCAGGCGCGCACTGATGGCAACGAGCAGCAGATAAAAGACCATCAGCGCGATCCCGCCAATCACCAGCCCGTGACGCATCCAGCGCTCGCGGCGGTGCAGTGCTGCCAGCCGTTGCAGGCTTTCGTCCGCCCGGCGGCGGCTTTCGGCCTCGCTCCGATTACCAAGATAGGGTTCCACCGGCATTATTCTCCTGACTTCGGTTTCGCGGTCACAATGGGCAGCGGATCGCCTAAAAACGTGGGCTGCCGGTCACGGACCAGATCAACCACCGCCATCCACGTCGCCGGAAACTCCCGCATCTGGCTGTAGCGCAGCATCCGCTCATTATATCCTTCCGGGCGCATCTCATCCGCCGCCACGCCAATCGAGTCGATCCCCAGTTGGTTACAGGTCAGCAGAGCGCGATCCAGGTGAAAATCCTGTGTGACCAGAATCGCCTCCCGCACTTTGAAAATATCGCGGGCGCGGTAGCAGCTATCATAAGTGCGAAAGCCTGCATAATCCAGCACAATCGCGCTTTCCGGTACGCCAAGTTTAATCGCATAATCGCGCATGGCTTCCGGCTCGTTATACGTGACGATATGGTTATCCCCGGTCATCAGCAGGACATCCGTTTTCCCCGCCGCGTAGAGCGCTGCGCCCAGCGCCACGCGATCTTCCAGCATATGACTCAGGCGGCCATTGTCATGAACCAGCGCCCCAAAGATAATCGTTACCGGGCGGTAGGGTACGCGGTCGAGCGTATAAATTTGGTCGTGCGTGGCCCACGCACTGTAAACACGCGTGCCGAGAATCGATCCGGCCAGCAGCAGGATCAGCAGCATCATGATCATGATCAGTCGTTTGATTCGTTTGCGCATAGCTCTAAACCCAGGACTCACCGTCGCGGATGAGTTCGATCAGATGCCCCCATTGTAAATACATTGGAATACTATCCCAATTTTTCAGCACCTTGGCCCGCGCCGTGTCGGACTTAAACCAGTCATCGCGAGAGATGCCCTCCGGCTCATAGGTGGCCGCGTAATACCGGGTGCCGGGCGGGAAATGGCGCTTAAGCGTCATCAGCGCGCGGCGCGAATGCTGCCATTTGCAGATCGCCAGCACCGAACGGATCGTTTCCCGCGGGATCAACGGCAGCGCAAAGGTGACATTTTCCAACGTATTCGTTGATCGGTTCTCGACGATGATCGCCTCCGCGGGGACGCCCGCCGCGATCAACGCGGCGCTGTGTTGTTCAGCCTCATTATAATCCGGTTGGGTCCGGTTTTGCCCGCCGGTCACGACAATCAGGGAGGCGATTCCCCGCTGATAAAACGCCGCCGCGAGATGCGCCGGGGCCAGCAGCAGCGTGCCGAAGATAAAAATCAGATCGGCGTGATCGGGCAGGGGGGTGGCAACATCCAGATAGGCCGTTATTTCATCGTACACTTTTGGAAAGCCTCACGACATCCTGTACAATTTCCTCTTGGTATTATTCTTTATATCACAAAAGGAGCGGGACCGTTGAAACTATTTGTGCCGGGGCGGATTTGTTTGCTCGGAGAACATTCAGACTGGGCCGGGGGCTACCGGCGCATTAATTCGGATATTGAGAAGGGCTACGCGCTGATCACCGGGACCAATCAGGGCATCTACGCGGAGGTGGAATCCCACCCCAACGCACTGGTTCTGACAGCCACCACACCCGATGGTACGGTTCACGGTCCCGTCGAAATCCCGATGAATACCCATGCGCTGCTCGAAGAGGCGCAAAAAGGCGGCTTCTGGAGTTATATCGCCGGGGTCGCCTACCAGATTCTCACGCATTACCACGTGCGCGGGCTGGTAATCAATAACTACAAAACCGATCTTCCCGTCAAAAAAGGGCTGTCGTCCAGCGCCGCGATCAGCGTCCTGACGGCGCGCGCCTTCAACCGGGTTTACGACCTCAAGATGACCGTGCGCGGCGAAATGGAAATGGCCTACCAGGGCGAGATCACCACGCCGTCCCGCTGTGGGCGGATGGATCAGGGCTGCGCATTTGGAGATCGCCCCGTGCTGATGACGTTCGATGGGGATCGCCTGGAAACGAATGAAGTCCATGTCGGCAAAGAAATGCACTTTGTGATCGTGGACCTCAACGCCCGTAAGGATACGATGGAAATTCTGGCCCGGCTGAACAAGGCCTATCCGCTGCCGGGGAACGATGTGGAGCGGGGCGTACAGGAACTGCTGGGACCGATCAACAAGCGCAACATTCACGCCGCGATTGATGCGCTGGGCGAAGGAAATGGTGAACGGCTGGGGCAGTTGATGGTGGAAGCCCAGGACAACTTTGATACCTTAGCGTGTCCCGCCTGCCCGGAAGAACTCACCGCCCCGGCGCTGCATCAGGTGCTCAACCATGCCCCGCTGCAACCGCATATCTGGGGCGGCAAGGGCGTCGGATCACAGGGCGATGGCACGGCGCAGTTTTTAGCCCGCAGCGCGGATGATCAAAAGCATGTGATTCAAATCATCGAGCGCGATCTGGGCCTCGCGACGCTGGCCCTGACGCTGAGCAGCGGTTCCAAAGTGCGCAAAGCGTTGATCCCGGCGGCGGGCTTCGGCACGCGCCTGTTCCCGGCATCGAAGGCGACGAAAAAAGAAATGTTCCCGATTGTAGATCGCGATGGCATCACCAAACCCGCGATTCTGCTGATCGTGGAAGAGGCGCTCAACGCCGGGCTGGATGAGGTGATCATCGTGGTGCAGGAAAACGATCTGCACGACTTCGAGAACTTTTTCAAGGTGCAGGTCTCGATTGAAAACTTCAACAAACTCCCCCCGCACTTCCAGGATTACGCGCGCCAGCTTCTCGACATGGGGCAGCATGTGACCTTCGCCATCCAGCGGGCGCAGGAGGGCTTCGGGCATGCGGTCTACTGCGCGCGTGATCTGCTGGGGCGCGAACCGTTCCTGCTGATGTTGGGTGATCATATTTACCGCTCCGACAGTGATAAATCCTGTGCGAAACAGTTGATCGACGCCTACAACCAGCACGCCACCAGTGTGATCGGGCTGCGGCGCACACCGGAATCGCATATCGGCAGTTTTGGCACGGCCACCGGCGTTTGGATGGACCCTGGCCGCCTGTTGAATGTCACCGAAGTTTACGAAAAACCGTCGATTGATTACGCCCAAACCAAGTTACGGATGCCGGGGTTGCCCAGCGACGAATATCTGACGATGTTTGGGCAGTACATCATCAAACCGCAGTTGTTCGATTATCTGGAAGAGCACATCGAAAATAACGTCCGTGAGCGCGGCGAATTCCAGCTTACCTCGGCGCTGGATCGTCTGCGTAAGGAAGATGGCTTGTTGGGGCTGCTGCTTGACGGCACGCGCTACGACATCGGCCAGCCCTCCTATTATCTCGAAACGATCAAAGCCTTCGCGCAGGACTAACATTCCCCCCTCACCCCCTGGCGGTGAGGTTCGTAGGGGCGATTCACGAATCGCCCCATTGGTGTCAACTTAAGCCCGAAATACAGGCATTTCGTAGGGGCAGGTTTGCAAACCTGCCCTTGCGCTCCCTGACCAATGGATTTTGCGCGCGGAGACCGAGGGGGGGAAGGTTCTTTATCGCGGCGAAGACAGCGGCACTTCCGCCACCCCCGGACTATCCTTCCACAGCAGATACCCCTGCCGCAGCAGTTTCGGGCGCAGATCGAGCGGATACCCCCGGTTGGCGAGCGCATACGCGCTGGCAACAAACCACTGGCGCAGCCCCCAATCCCGGCGGGCGATGGTTTCACGCATGGCCTGGTGCCAGTCCATCATAAAAGTGTTGATCTTCTCGCCGGGGATCATGCGGTGGATGCAGTTTTTGGGCAGCACCGGCTGGAAGAGTCCCGGCTCCAGGCCCCACCCGAAATTCGTGCTGAACAATAACCCCTCGTAGCGCAGCTTGTCCGTGTGGCGGCGCAGCAGATTCGTGACAGAAATCCGCCCAAACGGATCCGATGTGCCTTCGACCAGCAGCCCGCCATGCCGCAGATAGCGCCCCATCGTCTGCCACGCCTCCACCACTTCCGCTTCCGCGTACTGGCGCAGCACATTAAACGCGCGGATCAGCCGCACCGTTTCGCCATCGTGCAGCGGTACATTAAAACCGCCCAGCCGGAACTGGGTCAGTGCATCGGCATACGGTTCGGCCCTGGCGACGCGCTCCGGTTCGATCTCCACGCCCAACACCGGGAGCCTCGGATTCAGGCGGCGCAGGCGTTCGGCGCTTTCCAGCGTGGTAAACGGTTCCGCGCCGTACCCCAGGTCCACATACCAGCCTTCCGGCTGGCGCATCAGGGCGGCTTCGGTGATCGACAGAAAATTATCGATGCGGCGCAGGCGGTTACGGGCAGTTTTCCCGCGTGTTGGCTGGCCCACAGGGCGTTCTTGGCGGCGTGACATGATCAATTTATCAATCGGCTGAGCGCAAATCTCCATTGTAGCGGGCGGGCGGAGTCTGTCGAGGGTCGAATGTCTGTCATCCCTGCCTGATTAACCATCGGAGTTAACCATTGAAGTTAGTCATCGAAGTTAACCATTCGATGGTGATGACATTTCCGAACATTCGTGCTACTATGTATTCGGGAGTAATCGCACTTTCATAACTCAAAACGCCAGAAGTGGGGGGGGCATCATTCCGAAGTTCGACAAACTTTCCCGTGTGGCGACGCGAGACGTCTTTCCCGACGCCAAATTTGACCATTTTCCCCCTCAGATGGCCCGCAAAGGGGGGGGCGGGGGTATCAAAAATCCGCCCACCTCGTATTAACATCGCTAATATAACCTACGGTGCGTCGGACGGCGTTTCGCCCTCACTGGTGATCACCGGCGGTGCAGCCGGTTTGGGCGTGGGCGGCTTTTTCGGCGCGGCTTTTTTCGCCTTCGGATCGCGCACGACCTGCGGCTTGGCTCCCGCCTCAAGCTTGGCCTCATGCCCCGACGGAAACCGGATCACGGTGCCGTTTGCGTCCCGCTGTATCGTCACGCCGTGCTGCTTCCAGGTCATTTTTTCGTCGAAGCCATACGCGCCCGTGATGATCACCTGATCCGCGCTGAGCACGTGCGCCCCGAACAGCCGCGCGAACCATCCCACCGCTGGCACGCCGCTGATCACATCCGAATCACCGAGGCCCTCGCCCGTTTTCGGGTTATAAAACGCGCGGAAATGCTGTTCTTTGTGTAAACTCGCCACCTGCGCCTTAATCACCCGCTGGAACAACTCCGCCGCTTCCTTCACATATCCATGTTCGATCAGCGCCCACGCGATCCGCTCATTCCACGCTGGGAACATCCCGCCGCACCCGTTTAGATGCGCCGCATCAAAGGCCGGATCGTTCGCCGGACACCCTGGAATACCATACTCCTGCCAGTACGCCGCTGGATCGTTGATCAGCGCGACAGTCTGTTCCATCTGCTTTTTGCTGATCGCGTTCGTCCACAGCGGCATCAGCAGCGCCTGATCATGCCGCGTCAGATTCACGGTGCTGACCTGCACGTTATACACCCGGCTCAACCCGTCAAATTTCAGATATTTGATTTCTTTCCACACGGTTTTGGTGGTTGCCGCGCCTGCGCTTCGATACCAGTCGAAGGCTTCCGCGCTGACCGTTTCATTGGCGGGTTTGCCGTTGAAATCCACACCCTCAATCGTACACCCGACCTTCGGCTTATAATTCATGCCGCCGCTCACCCGCAGAATCAAGCGGCTTGGCATCGGCAGCGCGGTGAAGTCCCGCAGCGACTGATCACCCTTCGCCTCGAAGATCGTTTCTCCGGCTGGCGTCCCGTGTGTATCCCGGTCCCGGTAGCGGAATGTGCCGCTCTCGGCGTGCCACATCGAATTCAGTTGTTTTTCCAGTTCATCCAATCGCCCCTGAAGCTCTTTGGCATCATCAGGGCGATCCACCAGTTTGGCAATTTTGATCAGGATGCTGGCTTCTCGCACCAGATACGCGGCCAGGTCCGGCGTTTCAATCGTGGTGATGTCCAGCCCCTGCGCCCACCGCCGATTTTGGGCCAGCGTCGGGCTGTCCGCGAATGCGCCTTGTTCTGCTTTGGACCATTCCGGCATGCCATCCCGATCCCGATCCAGGTCCGGCTTGAGCCAGCGCTCAAAGAAGGCCAGCAGCCCATCCAGGCACTCGGCCAGAAATGCTTTATCCCCGGTGTTCTGGTACACCGCCCAGGTCAGTGTTGCCAGCAACGGCGGAGCCAGCACCCCGGCGCGCTGCCCATCCAACCCCGGCTTGGCGTCGATGGTCCCGTCCGCATGCTGCACGGCGATAAAATTGCGCACAATGCCTTTTGCCAGTTCCGGCGCGGCGACAGCCACCGTTCCGATAATCGCCAGCGCATCCGGGATCGTTTGTCCGCCCCACGTCGCCCCGAACCCGGCTGGATGCGTCCCATTTACGGCGTAACCCTGCCCGATTTTGCGCGTCACCACAAATGACGGATGCGGCAGGCTGCCCATCGGCGCAAAAAAGGATCGCAGCACGATCTGCTGGCCCCACGCCAGCGCTGCATCCCAATCTGCATGACCCGTTTCGATCTGCGGGACTGTTTGCGCTCGTTCCTCGATCTCGGCCAGGTGTGCATCCCAGTTTTCCGTGTTCAGCCAGCGGTGTGCCACCATCAGCGAAGCATCCCGCTCCGGCATCCCGCCCAGCACCCACCGGAACACGACGGTTTCGCCCGGCGCAACCGTCACGCCGCGTCCCAACCGTGAAGCGGTTCCGGTTTCCGTTGATCCTTCCAGCAGCAGCACGGGTTGTAGGTTGGTCAGCCGCCCCATTTGCAGTGCGACCTGGTTATCCGCCAGCGTCAGAAAGAACATTTGCAGCGTTTTTTCTTCGCGTGCCGCCTGCGCATACAAATCCAGCCGCACCGGCTGCGCCTGATTGCCGGTGTTCTGGCAGGTAAACCGTCCGCCTACCGCCTGTGATTCCATCGTCCAGAATTCATAAGTCAAATTCAGGCCGAGCGTCAGACTCGCGTTCAGCCGCAGATAATCCGGCGCGAACGCGGTCATATACGGCGGTTGGTGATACCCCTGCGCCTCGCGGACCTGCCGCCGCCCGATGGTCCAGGTTGGCACAATCCGCGCCAATCCCATCCGCCCGCCGTAGCTGGTTTCTATCGAGATCGCTGGTTCATCCGGTTTTCCTAAATGAAGCTGCCATGTTTGATCATCGGCATACACCGTGCGGCCCGCTCGCGCATCAGCGGAAATTGCCGGAGTCATCGGATCAGAAGAAGTCAGGTGCCATTCACGCATAGGACGCCTCATAATTAGAATCAATAATCTCTTTCTCAACCATAATACGTTTTTGCTGTTGGGGAAAGCATTTGTCGGGGAAATGTCAGCTTGTCCACTTCCCCGACGGTGTGTATTTTTAGGCGGTGAGATACTTTTCGATTAGAGTCAGTGACTCTTCCGCTTCTTCAACTGAGGACAGTCCAAGCGATAGGAGATCGTTGGGTTTGGAGTTTTCCAGCACAAATGGAATCCCTTCAGATGGTGGAATTCGCCCTGCCGCCAGTGCCTTCATCAGGATCATCGGCTTCTGGCAGCTTTTCACGAGTCTGATTCGTTCCTCAACCGTTTCATGTCCATCGTATTCTTCAAACACAAACCCGGTTTTATTCAGCGGGAACAAATACACATCAATCGGATAATCATGTTCCTCGCAGAATTCGACAGTGGAGATTCGATGTGTGGAAATGCCTGCCAGCCGTCCCGCCTCATGAATTTTATCCAGCATCGGGCGCAGCCCTTTGATCTCATCCTCGCCGCGTGGTCGATCCACAAACTGCGAATGGATCAGGCAGATTTCAGCGTGGTGTTCGATCAAATAGGTTAGCTTTTGCTGGTGGCTTTTCATGGCCGAGGTGTGATCGATCCGCGTGTTTCCCACCATATACAGCGGCGCGCCGCTGTCCGCGCGGATGCGTTCGACCACCGCTTGAATCCGTTCGTTGGCGCATGTTTCGACAGCATTCACGCCGTGCTGCATGCATACCCGGATTATCTGCTCAATGGTTGCATCGGTGGCCCGCTGCCGGTATTCTTCGCTTCTTGCATTGCTGAAATGGGATCGGCCATAAAAGGCGTTGGAGCCGCACATCACCTTACTGAATGTGCGACCCTGAATAGCGATTGTGTTCAATCTGCACCTCTCAAAATACGCGTATGTGCATCGGAGAGCAATGAAGCTGAGAAGGTGGGTGATTGTAGTGTGGATGTGAAAGGTAAGCAACAGGAGCGATCTCGGTTGAAAATCGCTCCTGTGAAGGCTACGGCACCGGAGCCATTCGCCATGTCCCGCTCGGCCAGCATTCGCCGCGCTGCTGCTCTTCGAACAGCGAGATCGTTTCGTTATACAGCGTCGTCAGGCGGTGTTCGCCCGGTCCCGGCACATAGGTTCCGTTTTGCATGGTGCCCCCAGCGATATACATATAGTTGCTGGTGAGTTCAAATTCCGGCGTCAGCCCCCATCCGAGCGCTTCTTTTAGGTCGGGGTTATCCCGCCACAGCTTACCGAATCCGCGGCGCGGCTGGTAGCGATCAGCCGGTGGCACCAGGCTGGGATCGGTCTCTTGTTCACCTTCTTCAAATGAATCGTTGAAGCAGTACCAGTCCCCGCCGTTCGGATTATCCGGGCTGGCAACCATCACCCAGATTTGGCGGTTCGGGCGCAGCCAGAACATCCGCCCGTGTTCGAAGACCTGTTCCGCCACCGGCAGCGGAGCCAAAACCGGCGTTGGGAAGTTTTCTGGCAGCGCGGTTGGCGTCGCCGGTGCAAGGGTCAATGTCGCGCTCGCTTGCGGCTGCGTCGTGAGCGTTGGTGTCGCGGCGGTTGTGGCGACAATCTGCGACGCAGCGGGTGCCGTTATATCTTGTACAGGATTACTGGTCGCGGCTTGTGCAGTCTGAGTAGCCGGTTCCGGTGTTGCCGTCACCACAATCACAATCTGCGTGGGCGCTTGTGGTGTTTTATCATCATCATTCGAATCGCCACACGCGGCCAATATCGACACGAGTGTGACCAGAACTAAAAGCTTACGCATAGAAGGCTATCTCCGGTTTCTGCGTTCCGCCCCCCACAATCGACCGAAGATTGTAGCAGAGCCAGCCAGGGATGCAAAAAGCCTGCCTTAGCCGCTGTTAGTCTCTGTTAGTCTCTGTTAGGCCATGCGGTGCTGCATCCACACGTTCGGCTCGATATATGTCCCCTCTCGATCAATCTCCACTGGAACCAGCCCGCCCGGAATCACATACGCCCCGCTTTCGGGGAACCGCATCTGCGTCCAGTTCTCCCACTGTTCCACACTGCCCATGATCCGCATCGACTGCGGGCAGATTTTGATCAGTCTGGCTCCCAACCGGCTGTGAACGCGCAGCCAGGCATCAAATGGCTGTCCGTCCTCGTTTTGCCATTGGATATACCGCTCCATCGGCGTCAGCGGATAGCGGCTTTTCTGGTTAGGTCGAACCGGTGCGATCAGCGTTTGCAGTCCCTGCGCCGCGCCAAGCGCTTTCATCGCCTCGACCACCCGCGCGCTCACACCCTTTCCCTGGTAATCCGCCGCCAGCGTGATCGACAGCGCACACTGCACATTCGACGGTTTCCCCGCCGCGCGGTCCTGAAAGCCCTTTTCAATCGCCCAATCCCATCCCGTGTCCGGCAGCGAAGCGCCGTCCCAATGCAGCGCCAGGCTGTTTCCGGCGGCGGCAATCTGCCCCTTCTGCACATCCAGCAGCGCGAACTGAAATGCGGGGAAATCTTCCGGTAGCCCATCCCAATACCGATTCGCGTACGCATCATGCAGCATAAATTCCGGCCACATGGCCTCGGTGGTCGCCTGCATCGCCGCCCACAGATCAGGCTGCTGCTGGACCGTTACAACCTCAAAATTGAAATTCGTCATCCTTATGGTTTCCATTCACTACGCGCAGCACGCCCGGCGTAATGTCGCTCAATGCGGTGAGCTTATCGCCCACAACATGCCGCGCCGCGCCAATCAGCACTGTTGGAACCGCATTCTCCGTGTGATGCCGGTGGCTCAGGTCTTCCATATTGCCGTGATCGCTGGTGATGATAATCAATCCCTGTTCGTCATCCCATTGATCCAGCAGGCCCGCCATCACCTGATCGAACAGTTCCAGCACGGCCACGCCGCGCGCCAGCGGCCCACGATGTCCGATAGTATCCGTGATCCAGTGTTCAAAAAAGCTGAATTCGTACTGCTGCGCGAGTTGGGCCAGCCGCGCGCCCGCTTCTTCCCGTTCGTAGATCGGCGTATCTGTGTATCCCAGTTCGCTGCGCCAGCCTTCGCCCGTCCAATCGGGACTCAGCGCCGCGCCCGCGTAGATATCGGCTTCAGTGCCAAGTGCGACGCCTGCCGCCAGCGCCGCCTGCTGGTTCGAAGACGGCAGCCGTTTGCCGCGTGCCACCGCGTGGAAGAATCTCGGCGGAAACGCGCTCAAAAAGGCGGCGCTGCCGCCGTTGGCACGCACTTGTTTGAACAGGTTGTCTTCGTTCAGAATCGCGCGGATTTCCGGCGTGGGTCGCGGCCCGTAATGTTCCCCGATCTCCGCCGGAACATTGCGCCCGGTGAGGATCGTCGCCTGCCCGGTTGCGCTTTGTGGTCGCCCCGGCACACCCATTTGGGCATCGGTTGGGATGAACAGCGCTCGGCCTGAATCGCCGCGCGGCGTGTCGCGCAGCCACTTGTGCCCGCCCGCCAATGTATCGAGTGTCGGCGTGTTCGCCGCCGCGAAGGGATTAATCTCTGGATTATTTTCGCCAAGCCCGACGCCATCCAGAAACAACAGCAGCACCGATGTCATCATGTATGTTCCGTTCGCCGCAGCGTATACCAACCGCTGGCGGCTGAATTCGTGGTATCCTGGCCTACTGCTGCGTGAAGTATGTTGAAGGCTGAGCCAAAGCGCGTGGTTAGCTCTGCCCTGTCGATCCCCAAAGCAGGGCAGTTGGCGTCGGGCAGAAACGCATACAGTAAAAATGTCGCCCCGGCCCGCATTAAGCGGATAACATGCGCCGCATACCGTTCGCGCTGCGCTGCGTCCAACCCGTGCAAACACCCGATATCGATCACCAGATCGAACGGTGGTTCCACAAAGTCCAGCCGCGACACATCCGCGATGTGAAAGGTCGCCCCACCGCTGCTGGCCTTCTGCGCTTTGCGCTGTGCCTGCCGGATGGCCTGCGGCACGAAATCCACGCCCACGACTTGCCAGCCGCGCGCCGCCAGGTACAGCGCGGTTGTCCCGGTTCCACAGCCCAGATCGAGCGCCCGGCCTGTTGGCTTACCGTCTGTCCAGGCGATAATTTCCGGCGGCACGATGCCCGAATCCCAGGGCACATTGCCCCGCCAGTACCGCCACATAAAACGCCATCGTCGTCGAAGGCTCACGAGTCGGTCAGTCTACAATGACAGTCACTTGGAAGATTTGGTCTGGTTCAGCATCGGTTTCGCCCGGTCGCATATAATACAGTTCCAGCGTGGTCTGTCCCGGTGCGACGCCCTCGAACCGCCAGATACTCGTGCCGCCTGCGCCCTCCGCATCACTGCCCGATCCCTGATATTCCGGTTCGCCCGCCTGCCGTAGAATATTCTGATCCACGCCGTTCAGCATCCACTCGAATCCGGTGGTTGCGTTCGCCGCCAGTTCAAGCTGCATCACGTCGCCCACATGCACGCCTACCGAAGTCTCGTTGTCTTCCAGCGTGACAATATTCTGGGCCACACCTTTGGTTGGAATCACCGGCGGTCCGGCTGGAGCCTGATTTTGTTTATTGTCGTCCTTGTCGTCGTCGCCACATGCCGCCAGGACGAGCAGCAGCGCCAGGACTGCCAGCCAGACGAGTTTAAATCTGTGTCTCATAACTGTTTCCTTCTGTGCGCGAGTAATGGTCTGATTTTAACGACCCTACGGCGGAGCGCAAAACGCGATAAATCTGTACATACCGGTCCCGGCCCACCATATCGCTTGGAGCCAGGGCGTTTTCGTCCACCGGATACGCGGGCGGCAGATTAAAACTGCGCAGCAGCCGCGTTTCTTCGTGCGAATAAACCGTAATGACGAGTAAGCCGTTGGGCGTCAGCAGGCTGGAAATTCGCGGCAGAATCTGGCTCCATGTTTTGCGCCGCAGATGTAAATCCGGGTGTCGTACAATCACCAATCCGAACTGCATGTGCAGCAGGCCCGGTAAATTGATCGCGTCTGCCTGGATCAATCGCAGGCTGGGCGCGTGCTGCCGGGCACGGCGCAGCGCTTCCCCATCGACATCGATTCCATACAGCGCCCAGTTCGGCAGTGCGGCCCGCAGCGTGGGTTCATCCTCAAACGTGCCGCATCCTACACTCAGCAGAGCAGGCGGCAAATGATCCGAAGGCAGTTGGCGCAGCAGGCTGTGCAGGCGAGATAACATTTAGCGCGTATCCAGTACTTTCTTCATCCTATTTGCTCTCGTTCCCGCTGTCCCGCTTCCCACACTGCATGTAGAAAATCCATTAGTTCAAACATTTTTTCGAGTCGCTGTTCCCCGGATAATTTAGCCACCCGATCTAGATGTTCGAGGTCCATTTCACGATCAAGTTGGTCAAACACAATCCGGTACGACTCAGGCAGCGAGGCCCGCCGGATATAGTAGCCTTGTGCGCCTTTTATACGGCTGTATCCAATTTTGAATCCCGCCTGCCGCCGCCAGTACAGCGCATCCAGAATTGCGGTTCGCCGTTCGAGGGTTGACCCCGGCGCGGCATGGTCCAGTTGCTGAACCAGGGCCGGAGCGTCACGCCAATTGATCATGTTACTTCTTTTTCAACCACTGAACATATTCAAGCATATTGTGATCCGGATCGGCAAAATGTGGCAACCCAGACTCTCCAGTATATAACAGTTGGAGCGCCATCGAAATCTACGCGTTATTTTGCAGAAGTGTTCTGATCTGTTCCTGAATGGCTTCCGTGGTAGAGAACAGCAGGCCGTGCATCCCTAGTTGGCAGGCACCATCCACGTTGCGTGGACGATCATCCACAAAAACTGTCTCCTGGGCTGTCACACCTAACCGGACCAGCAGCCGCCGGAAGATTTCAGGATCAGGTTTTTGCAGCCCTTCTTCGTAGGAAAACACCAGCAGATCGAACCGCTCAGGGGTCAGATGCTCCGCCAAAAAGACTCGTGCTTCCGGCCATGCATCACTCAGTACGGCGGTTTTATAATGGGGACGCAGGTCTCGAACAAAATTGAGTAAGCCCTGGTCCCAGGTATGTCCTTTCCGGCAGTCCGCCTGTAATGCGGCGGTATCCTCTGCCGACAGGTTAAGCTGCTGCCTGACATAACGCCATATGTCGTCTTGTGACGCCGCCCCGACAGTCGCCCGCCGGCCAAACTCGTTTTCAAAGATCAAATAAGCCAGTTCACTTTCGGGCATCTTTAAGCGCTCTGCCCAGCGGCTAAAATGAGATGGGTCCGTTTGGCGCGACAGCACGCCGCCTACATCAAATACGACCGCTTGAATAGACATCTTCTCAACTCCTCTTGTAAATAAAACAGGACGACAGTTTATTGTCGCCCTGTTTTGATTCAGCACCGCAGTAATTATTCGTCTTCGTCTTTGGCTTTTTCGGCCTTCGCCACGATTTCCGCCTGAATGTTGGCGGGCATGCGTTCATAGCGTGCAAATTCCATCGTGTAGACACCACGCCCCGCCGTCATCGAGCGGATATCATTGCTGTAGCGCTGGATTTCGGCCAGCGGAACTTCAGCCGTCACGATGCTGCGGCCCGCTTCCGTTTCCATGCCCATCACGCGCCCGCGCCGGGTGTTCATGTCGCCCATGATGTCGCCCATGTTTTCTTCGGGCACCACCACGCGCACCATCATGATCGGTTCGAGTAGCACGGGACCGGCTTTCTCGAACGCTTCGCGGAACGCACCGCGCCCGGCGATCTGGAACGCGATGTCCTTCGAGTCAACCGGGTGCATCTTGCCATCGAAAACCGCCACGCGCACGAACTTCACCGGATAACCTGCGATAACGCCTGTGTCGAGCACCTGGCGCACACCCTTTTCCGTTGACTGGACGAAGGGCTGGCTGATCGCGCCGCCGACGATTTCGTTGGCGAACTCAAATTCGCCGGTTTCCAGGGGTTCGACGCGCAGCGACACTTCACCGAACTGTCCCGCGCCGCCGGTCTGCTTTTTGTGGCGGTACATCGCCTCGGCCTTCCGGGTGATCGTTTCCTGGTAGGGTACCTTCGGAATGCTGGTGTCAAGCCCAACCCCCATACGATCCGCGCGTTTGATGGCAACTTCGATATGCGTGTTGCCCATGCCTTCCAGAATCGTCTGTTTGATGGTGGGGTCTTGCCGCCAGTGCAGCGTCGGGTCGGCGTGAGACAGGTCCGACAAAACCGTTCCCATCTTCGCGCTGTCCGACTGGGTGCGCGGGTGGAGCGCGACGGCGAAAATCGGCATCGAGAATTTAGGCCGCGTCACGATCTTGCCAAAACCCTTGCTTGCCAGCGTATCGCCGGTATACGTTCCGCGCAGCTTGGCAACCACACCAATATCCCCCGCATGCACAGCTTCCAGCGGAATCTGGCTGTCACCGCGAATCGTCATCAGGCTGCCCATACGCTCTTCCTGATCGTTCGTCAGGTTGCGCAGGTTGTCATTGGCTTTCACCGTGCCGCTGAACAGCCGGAAATAGGTCAGCGTGCCGTACTTGTCGGTGTGGCTGTGGAAGATATAAGCTACCACCGGGCCGCCGTCTTTCTGCGGCGGATCCAGGTATTCGATCTCGCTGTCTGCATCGGCCTGCACCATCACCCGGCGTTCGTTGGGCGCGGCTACATACGTCACAATCGCGTCGAGCAGCGGCAGAATGCCAATGCTGTGTGTCGCGCTGGTGGCGAACACCGGCACCACATTCACTTCAGCATTGCGCGCGGCGCGGCTGATTCCGTGTTTGATCTCGTCGTCCGACAGCGTTTCGGTTTCAAAATATTTTTCCATCAGCGCGTCGTCGGATTCCGCAGCGGCTTCGACCAGGGTGGTTCGCGCTTCGGCAACGGCATCCGCCATATCGCCCGGAATTTCGCTGGTTTCTTTCCCAACGCCTTTGTGCGCGACATTTGTCAGCAGATTGACCACACCGGAGAAGCTCGCCTGCGACCCGATGGGCAGCAGCACGGGGACAAAACGGTGATGGGTGAACCGTTCGCGCAGCATTTTGAGTGTGTTATAAAAATTGGCGTTTTCGCGGTCCATCTTGTTGATCACCACCATCACTGGCAGGCCAAATTCTTTGGCATAATCAAAGGCCAGTTCGGTTCCGACTTCGGGGCCGGAAACGGCATCAACCACGACCACTACTGCATCCGAGGCCCGCACTGCATTTTTAGCTTCACCCTGAAAATCGACAAAACCGGGTGCGTCGAGAACGTTAATTTTATGTCCGTTATGCTCAACAGGAAGCAGGGCCGTGTAAATGGACATGGTACGGTTGTGCTCTTCTTCATCAAAATCAGCTACCGTATTCCGTTCTTCGATCTTGCCCAAACGGGTGATCGCGCCGGTGTTAAACAGCAGGCTTTCGACCAGGCTGGTTTTTCCGGCTCCCTGGTGCCCAACCAGAGCAATATTTCTAATGAGTTCAGATGTATATTCCTTCATTGCTATAAAAAACCTCCAAAGAATTGTCTACGTCTCGACGCAGCCGCCCCCATCGTGGTAGACTGATTCGACTTAGATTCGGAACGGTAGGATTGTACGAGGTGCCAGGGTAAAAGTCAACGTTGTTTACTTAGGTACGCGATCACAGGCCGCCCGCCTACCAGCCGTAGGCTATCGTAACTGTACGGCAAAGCAGAATGTGGGATAATGGAAAAACGCGGCTTTTTGCGTTATAGTGCTGCTTTGACGGCAGATTTAAGCCGTATTGGGGAGTCTTATTGGAATCATGGCTAAACAAAATTCAACCGCGAAATCACCCCGTGTCTCGCCACCTATCGAGAATGAACACAAGCCGTTAGGTGTGCCGGGATCCTTGAATATGACCTTGAGTGGTGCGCGCCGCCGCCAGCAAGCGCGCCGTCGTGGACGTTCTCCTGCACGCTGGATTCGCCCTTTGCTTATGGTGATGGGCGCGCTCACCTTTATCGGTGTGGTGGGGCTGGTTATTCTGTGGATTGCTTTTCCACCCTATTTTCGTGATCTTCCCGGCTGGCGGCAGGAACAGGTGATTGAGTGGTTCCCCTGGGCCACCTATTGGAAGGCGACTATTCCCTTTAATGCCTATCCGACACCGGTCAATTCGACCGGGGAAGATGCGGCGTTCCAGTTGATGACGCAGGCGGCCCAGACGGCCAATGCACCCGCACCGGATTCAACGGAACTGCCTGGCGCGGCTGAACTTGCTGCGGACACCACGACGCCGCCCGCGCTCACTCCAACGCCGACAGGCGGTGGTTTGCCCGCCGGGATGCTGCCGACGTTCACCCCCACCGATTTGCCGAATTTGCCGTCGCCCACGCCCAACACCGGCCCAACCTGGACCCCGGCTTATGTGCCTACTGAACAGCCGCTCCCGTCATCGTGGCGTTTAGACGGCATTCGTTATGAGCAGCAAGGCTGGAATAACTGCGGCCCTACGACCATGACGATGGCGCTCAGCTTTTTTGGCTGGATGAATAAACAGGATATCGCCGCCAAATGGATGAAGCCCAACAGCGAAGACAAAAATGTGAGTCCCTGGCAGATGGTGCGTTTTGTCAACGACAACACCGCTGGCACGGGCGTCAAAGCGCTGTACCGCATCGGCGGCAATATGCAGCTTCTCAAGCGGCTGCTTGCCAACAATTTCCCGGTCATCATCGAAGAGAGCATTCAGCCTGCCGATGATGGGTGGATGGGCCATTATGTGCTGCTGATGGGGTACAACGACCTGAACCAGGAATTTCTCTCGTATGACAGCTTTCTTGGCTACAACCAGGGCAATGGCCGCTCGAACCCCTATACCCAGATGGATGAAAGCTGGCGGCATTTTAACCGGGTTTTCATCGTGTTGTATCCGCCTTCCCGCGAGCTGGATTTGCGCGGCGCGTTAGGTTCGTATGTTGATCCGGCGTATGCGAATGAAATTGCGCTTGAAGTGGCTCGTGCCGAGATCGGTCAGAATTACGAGGATAAATGGGCCTGGTTTAACGCGGGAACCGCCTATGTCGCCATGCAGCAGTATGAAGACGCCGCGATTGCGTATGATCAGGCTTTCCGGCTGACGTTACCTTTCCGCATGTTGTGGTACCAGTTCGGCCCGTTTGAAGCTTATTATCATGTCGGGCGTTACGACGATGTGCTGGCCTACGTCAATAGTGCGATGGGCACCACCAAGTATGTCGAAGAATTTTTCTACTATCAGGGGCTGGTGTATGCTGCGCGCGGCCAGATGGACGCATCGCTGAGCGCTTTTGATCAGGCGATCCGCTTCAACCCGAATTTCTTCCCGGCATCGGACGCGAAAGTCCAGGTAGAGTCGGGAACCTTCCAGACCGTCGCCGCCGGGCAATAACGTTTCACCGCCAAGTGATGTTCAAAGGGCAGCGTTTTATAACCTGCCCTTTTTTGTTTTCTGTACTATGCTACAGGGAGACTCTTCAATTGTAGGGGGAAAATCTATCGTGTTCGAATTACAGGAAATAGCTGTCGATGGACATCAACTGGCCGCGCTGTCTTTTAACCGCCAGTTGTCCGGCACGCCGCTGGTTTTTATTCATGGCATCGGTTCGTCGGTCTACTTCTGGTCGGTAGGGCAGACTGATCTGATTCAGGCGCGGTTTCCCTGGTATTCGCTCAGCCTTCCGGGACACTATCCGGCTGCTTTTCCACCCGGTTTCCAGCGCGACCAGTTGACTTCTGAACTGATGGTCGAACTGTTGGCGAGTGCTATCAAGGAACTGGTTGGCGATCAGCAGGTGATTGTGATCGGCCATTCAACCGGCGGCTTTTCGGCTTTGAATATCGCGGCGCGCGTCCCGCAACTGGTCAAAGGTGTGGCATCGATTTCGGGCTTCGCCCAGGGACAGTGGATCGGTATTTTGGGGCTGATGCAGCGCTGGGCGCGCGGCGGTACACTGGGTCACGGCTTGTTTAAGACAGGGTTCCGAGTCTCGATGCTGACCCGATCGTTATATCGTTTTACGCTGCGCAATTATGCGGCGGATGCGAAAACGCTCTATGCATTTCCGGGACTTAACGACATCCTGGATCAGATTTATCCGGCGGCCAAACAGCTTGATTTGAATGCGCTGCTGCATTATTTCTACTGTATGCCGGACATCGATACCAGCGACGTGCTGCCCCGTATCCAGGTTCCGGCGTTGGTTCTGGCTGGCGATCACGATCCGATTGTGCCGCCTGCCCAGGCGCGTTTGATTGCTGAAAAGGTTCCCGGCGCGGAACTGGTCATGATTGAGGGTGCAGGGCATCTGCCGATGGCGGAACGCAGCGCGGCGTATCATGAGGCGATCACCCGCTGGCTGGGCCAGTTCACCAACTAAGCACCTACGCTTTTCCGCCGCTGGATTGAGCATCGGCGGCGAGTCGTGGTATAGTCGTGCGACTTTGCTCCAGACTGGAGATGGTATATGGACAACGACCAAACCACGACGGCCCGCAGTATGGCCCGTAACACGATTATCTTGATGGTCGCCTTTGCGACTGCGAAGATGATCAGTCTTGCTCAGACGTTTTTGATCGCCAGCGTTTTTGGTGTCGGGGATGAATGGGATGCTTTTGTAACGGCTAACCGCATTCCCGAACAGATCGTGCTGCTGATCGGTGGCGGCGCGCTGAGTTATGCGTTTATCCCCATTTTCAGCAGCTTTCTGGCGCGTCGGGAGACCGCGCACGCGTGGCTGTTGGCGAGCAGTGTCATCAATACTGTTTTTACGGTCACACTGCTGTTGAGCATCATCGGCTTTGTGGCCGCACCCTGGATTGTGAAACATATTGTGGCTCCCGGCTTCGATGCGGATAAAGTTGATCAGACGGTGCGCCTGATGCGTATCCTGCTGATCAGCACGCTCGTGTTCAGCGTCAGCGGCATGTTTCAGGGCATTCTCCACAGCCATAATCATTTTTTGCTGCCCGCGCTGGCTCCCATTTTATTTGATGTAGGTATCCTGTTCGGGGCCGGATTCCTCATTCGCCCGTTTGGTGTGTATGGAATCGCGTGGGGTGCCGTGCTGGGATCATTTATGCATCTCGGTATTCAGGTTCCCGGCCTCTTTCGTTATCACATGCAGTGGACGGCACGCCTGGGTTGGCGCGATCCTGCGCTGCGGCGCGTTATCCGGCTGATGATTCCACGCGTGCTTGGCTTAGGCGTGTCGGGTTTTAATGTCGTCGTGTTTACGAATATCGCCTCGCGGATGGGCAGCGGCGCGGTGTCCGCTTTCGACTGGGGCTACCGGTTGATGAACATCCCCGAAACGCTGATCGGCAGCGCGATGGGCTGTGTCGTTTTTCCGATGTTGGCCGCGTACAGCGAATTGGGCGATGCCGCCCGTAAGCGGCAGGCGATGTCCGGCGCGGTGCGTTTTGTGCTGATTGCGACGATTCCGGCAGCAGTGGGCCTGATTTTGATTGGCAAGCCGATGATCAGCCTGTTGGAACGCGGTGCGTTTGACGCCGAAGACAGCGCCCTGGTCTATGGCGCGCTGCAATTCTTCGCCTTTGGATTGATCTTCCAGAGTATTCACGAGATCATCGCCCGCAGTTTTTACGCCGACAAAGACACCTTCACGCCGTTATGGGTATCGATCATCGCGGCAGTGGTGAATGTGGTGCTGGTCGGGGCGCTGTATCTTATGTATGTCAACCAACTGGATGATCCGCTGCAAACCGTGTTCAATGCTTGGGGCACCCGCTTCGCGGATGGGCAGTATCCGGCGGCATTGGCTGAAATTAATGATGGGGTAGCGCTTATTAATGATCGGCTGGCCGGGCCAACGGGCGTTGGGGCGTTGGCGATAGGTTATTCATCTATTTTTCTGATCGAACTCGCGCTGCTGTTGGTCATTCTGCACCGGCGCTGGGGCAGCATCGAGGGGCGGGCGCTGGCGCAAACGACCTTACGAACGGGCGCGGCGGCACTCGTGATGGGGATCGCGGTACTGGTCGTGGATGGGCTTTTGGGGGCCATCGGTTGGCATGATGCGGGCGTTTTGGTCAGCGCGCTGCGGGTGCTGGGGCTGGCCGGAGTCGGCACGGTGACGTTTGTGGTGTCGGCGGTCTTGTTTGGCGTCCAGGAGATTCGTTCGCTGCCGCGATTGGTGCGGCGCAGCAGCCCGGCATTAGCGCCGGAAGCTTGACAAAAACAGAGGCAGCTTGAAAGCTGCCTCTGCTTTAGTAGGGGAACTCTTTAATCTTTTCGTCTAGCTTGAGACTATCCTGAGTGGAGATGGTGAAAACCCACTCGTCGCGCCGCCAACTGTAACTGTACCAGCGCGCCACATCGCTGTAGGTGCTCGCGTAGAAGTAATCGTTGGCGGTGGTGCCGTTAACCGAGAAATTGCCCACCTGGCCTGATTTACGCGCGTACCGGAGCAGTTCCAGATGGGTGGTTTGAGCGGCAGCGGCGTCGGTAAAGCGCACAGCCACGACATCAACCGGGCTGTTTGATTTGTCCATATAGCGTGCTTTTTCCACTAACACCGCGCCCTGCGAGCGTTCGCAGTAAGCCTGGGTTCCCCAATCGACAGGAACACCGACCAGACAGCGGTTTACCGCATGCATCGAATAGTGTTCAATTTCGGGGGTTGAGTACCGGTTGTTGCCAAACGCTTCGGGCAGGATGGTGCCGGTTTGACCTTCGGCCCACTCTGGAAGTGTGCGCTCGTTCATCTCGTAGGGGGCCGCGAGCGCTTCTTGCAGAAACGGCCCGGTGTGATCGTGGACATATTCCTTGTAGAAGAGAAACAACACGTAAACCAGCACCAACAGCGTTGCAACCGAGAACATCAACAGCGTTACACCGCGCACGCGGGGAGGCATGTTCCGAATTCTGTTCCAAACCCGGTTGCCTTTATCGACGGTATAATCGACGGTATATTCACCTACGACAGCGGCTGTCAGGACCGCAATTTCCAGATTGCTTGCGGGGTCGCCAGGAACCTCTTGTGTTTTTGTGATTTCTTCAGCCATCGTCTTTTCCACTCTCGAATGCTTATTGGTCTGGTTTACTAAGTAGAGGAGGATAGGAGTAGCTATGTCCTATCCTCGCCTCCACATTACTTGCACTGTTCTTCTTCTTCTTCGGTATAGGGTGTCATCGGAGCCGTGATGGTGCTGTAGAAGACCTGGGTTCCGGCTTTGATGGTGACGTAGGCGACGGACCAATCGTAGTGACCGTCGATGGTGAAGACTACAACGCGCTCATCTGTTTCCACGAACAGCCGGCTGAAGGTACTGCCGCTGAACGCGAGTTTCTTGCCACCACCTTTACCTTTATCTTTGCTGGTGTCGTCGGATTTATCACCATCGCTGGAGCTTTCATAGCCGGTATCGAATTTGATGCCGCTGGTTCCGGTGGTCGGATCGGTGGCCCACTTCTCATAAGGTTCACTGGAGGACACGATCTTGTCCGCAACTTCTTTGGGGATACCGAGGGACCAGTGACTGATAGACGGGTTGCAGTTCGAATTGACTTTGTAGGCAACGGTGGTGCGGTCAGTGCCTTCGTCATAGGCTTTGCCGACGAGTTGAACAGTGTGGCAGCCTAATTGAGCGAGGTCTGGACCTTCTTCTTTTTCATCCTGTTCCTGTTCGCAGTCGAACCCGCCAGGATTCCCCAGTTCATCGACGACGGTCATATAACTACCATTAAGAAACTGGACGATCATGGATGTGGCAACAAGGATCATGAGGGTGGCCGGGATAGTCGGCCAGTATTCCATGAGCGCTTGGCCCCGCTGTAATTTGTACCAGAACGAACTCTTTTTCATTATCTCATCTCCTTCACTCAGGTTCTTGCTACACGCTTCTACCATTAATATCGCATAAATTTCCGCAACTTTACATGGAAAAGGTAAATAATTCGTGAATTTTACAAAAATTTCGTTTTTGATTGAGATTTGAGCGAACGGTACAATCGCAAAATTTGTTCCAGAGAGAAGGAAACCAAACTTGTGACTGTATTGACTGCCACTCGCCGCTGTTGGCTGGTCCTGGCGGCGTTCCATATGACCCTGCTGATTCATTTAGTGCTTTATCTTGCACAGCCCAGCAAAGGCCAGAGTCTTTCCTTCCGCGTCCTGGCAGGGGGGATGGCGGTGTTTGCGCTGGGCGTTATCGGCGCGGCGCTGTGGCTGATTTCTCAACGCGAGGAAATGATCCGGCAGAAGCGTGGGTGG
>CAYYNB010000055.1:0-33813 GCA_964472565.1 uncultured Anaerolineaceae bacterium | reverse complement strand
CAGGGGTTTCTTTATGGACTTGCTTATCCTGCATGAACACATGGAATTGGGCCTGCGTGAGGGGATACTTAGCCAGTCGAAAGGGGTGTTTGAGGGTGATTATCTCTTGTGGAAGTCCCGTCAACAGCGAATTTTCTTTGCTGCTAAGTGGATAATCGCCGGGCGGGATTTCAGTACACCAGACTATATCCGGCAAACCATCGTCGCGCAGGCCGGGCATGGGGACGTTGTCGTCGGGAATGTCGGTCATTAGGGTTCACTCCTCCTGGCCGGAAGGGGACGCACACACCAGCCGGAAACCAAGATAGTCGTATCCGTAGCGAGGGGAGGACCAGTCTCGGTAGGAACAATGTGCGAAATCTACGGAAAGATGCCATACCCCGCCTCGCAGAACGCGTGTAGCAATTCCTAAAACCTCAATGTTTTCGGGATAACTGTATTCATTTAGGCACCACTCCCATACGTTCCCAGCCATATCCATCACTCCATATGGTGACGCACCTTGTGGATACATTCCAGCGGCAGTAGTATGTCTAAGATGATAGGAGCCAACAGTAGCGTATTGGATTGTCTCGTCGATATTTGCAAATCCCGAAACATAAGTATTTCCCCAGGGAAATTTGCGTCCATCTGTTCCTCGTGCGGCCTTCTCCCATTCCTGCTCAGTAGGCAAACGGACTTCGTATCCCAGCTTTGTACTCAACCAACGGCAAAAAGCAACTGCTTGATACCAACTGACGTTATCACATGGATGATTAGCAAACTGGAAACGTTGCCTTGCCACTTCTTGCTTCTGATACTTTGGAATAAACTTATTCCACCATTCATCTCGTCCAAACCCATCTGGTGCGGACAAAAAAGATTGAAATTGAATGCAAGTAACTGGATGGCGCGCAATAAAAAAAGTTGGTAAAGATAATGTTTGGTCCACTTGGTAAAGGAAACTTTCTTCAGGGATTTTCACCCAGTCAATATCGGGCAACCCATCGGGTCGCAGCCCCACACCGCGCCGGGTGTCGCCCCGTTCCGCCAAAATGCGCCCCCACGCTGCCCGCGCTAACGGACTGATGCGTGGTAAATGGGCGCGCCAGCGGTCTACCTCATCGCCCTTCTGGTATACCGGGATAGGTGGCACGGACGGTTCATAGAGGGGTTGCAGTGTATCGTCGGCGCACCGTGCGCCGCTTTCCGTCGCACAGCGGTAGGCCAATGTCGGATGCACGGGGGTCAGCCAGCGCACGACGGGACTGGCATCATCATTCATCCCGGCCAGCAGCAGGGCAGTTTCTTCCCACCCGGTTGGCTCCCACCACTGCTCACTCGGCCAGTATTTGGTCGCCGAAACGCCGCGCCGCATATCTTCGCCCATCTCATAGGCCGCGAAAAACTCCTGAAGTAACTGGTGAACAAAACGCACCGTCTTGCCGTGTTCGATGATGCTGGCGCTGGCGGCAAAATAGAGCAAATGCTCCGCCTTTGCGCCGGGCAGCGCTTCCTGTATCACCCGGCAGGCCCAATCTGTATCGACACTGGTCCCGGTTTTTTCGGCCTGCATCCGGTAGGCCAGAGCAGCGAGTGCTTGCCGCTGAGTATGCTCCGGTATCCAGGGGCGTTTGGGTGTGGCGGCAGGTTTCCCGCGCTGGTCCATCAACAGGGTGACGAACTGGTCAAAAAGTTGGCCGCGATTGGTCGGTGGTTCGCCAGACCGGGTGTAAATCTGGACCGTGATGAACAGCAGAAACGGGTTGCTAACCACGCCGAGCATCCCTGGCAGCCGACCTTGTTCCCGTAAGTCGGCCCGTATTGCTTTAAGTTGCCTTTTTTCGGTGTACCAGTCATAACCTGGTTCCTGAACTCCAAACCAGAAATCATAAAAGGTTGCTTCGTTTAGTTGTCGCTTGAGCCACTCCCATGTACCGCGCGTAGGGATATCACTCAGCGCCCAGAACAGCTTCTCGCGGTCCTCGTCTTCCAGATAGTTACCGAGGAAGAGATGAATACGGGTCACGTCCAGCGGCGCGACATCAATGCGCTGCAAAGGGAGTTTGTGCCCGACGTAATCCAGCTTACGGCAGGTGACAATGGCGGGCGTCTCGGCATGGGCGCGCAACCAGGTTTCCACCTGCGGCGCGTGCTCGGCCTGCATCTCGTTCAGCCCATCCAGCAGCAGAAAGACGCGTCCGGGAAAATAATCCGCGAGGCGCAGCCCGCCGAAGGCTGTTTCCAGGAAGGTATCGAAATTTTCGCCGCCATACGCACCCAACCGCACGAACAGCGGCAGCGGGTGGTCCTCGTGTTCGGCGGCATCCGTCGCCAGTTCATACGCCAGCCGTTCCAGGGTCGTGGTTTTCCCCGCGCCAGGGTCACCAATCAAGGCTACCCGCCCATAGTGCCGGATGCCCTCGCGCAGTTCGTCGAACGATTGCACTGTGACAGTTTTAGATTTGTCATCGTCGGCTTCGTGGCTGATGCTCTTGAAGATGTCGTGCTGCATCTCGATATATCGCGTCGCTGCCCCGGCCTTGAGCTTCACCTTCGGCGTTTCAATCCGCGCGGTGGCTGCGAGGTCGGTGTACAGGTCGCGCCAGTGGTCGTACCGCTGGCCGATGATTTGCAGATACGCCAGTTCTCTCTCGCGGCGGTTCTGCGGGGTAATTTCCTCCACGCCGAAATTCTTAAGCCGTTCCAGCAGCGCTGTAAACCCTCTGTTCCAGTCGCTGAAGTCGAGGTACGTGTGGTTGATGATGGTAATCGGGCGGCGGCCACCGGGAAACACGAGCGGGATGATGGGTTTGTTCTCTTCGAGCGCGAAGGCAATCTCGCGGCGCACAAAACTGTCCGCGCGGCGGATGTCCGGTGTCACGCAGACCGCCACGTGAGTTGCCGCGATAATCGCCTCCTCAATCTCCCCGCTGAAATCCTCGTAGGGGTTGAGGTTATGGACATCACGCCAGGCGGTAATACCCTGCGCGGTCAGGTCATGGTACAGATGCTCCGCCTCGTCCGCGCCATCCTGGCGGGCGTAGGAGATGAAGACGTTTCGCGCATTGGACATAGAGCCAACTCCGAGAGCAGATGTGATAGTACAAAACAGTATAGGCCAGGTCGTGTTATCAGGGAAATTCATCCTCAACTGCCCTCGTTTTTCGTGCGAAAATGAGCTAAAATAGACCCCGATAAATAAAGTGTATCGTGGCCTTCCTCTTTCCCCATCAGGAGCAAAAAACCTCTCATGACGACCAACAACAACCCCCTCCTTCCGGTTCCAGCTTCGTCCCGCGACCTTGACCACTTGGCGCACAGTGCGCTCGAAGTGGCAGGGCAGACCGCGAACGCCTATGCCGAACGCGGTGTGTTCGTGGATTACCTTTCGCGCAAAGCAGCGAACACCATCCGCAGTCAGGCCGCCAGCCTTGCCCGTTTTGCCGAGTACCTTAATCAGGTTGGCATCTATGTCGGTCAGCCGATTGGAATAGGTCTTTCGGAATTCGCTCAAGCCGTCGCTTGCTTTCCAGACGGTCCTGCGCCTGACCCGGACGCCTGGCACGGCATCACCTGGGGCCTGGTCGAGGGGTTCCGCAACTGGATGGTCCAGCAGGGGGATGCGGTCAGCAGCATCAACGGGCGGCTGTCCGCCGTGAAGACCTATGCCAAACTCGCCATGAAAGCGGGTGTGCTGACCCCGGAAGAGTATGCCGTTATCCGAACGGTGGCGGGCTATAGTCAGAAGGAAGCCAAACGGGTCAATGAACGGCGCGCAGTCGTCCGGCGCGGAAACAAAAAGGCGCAGCATGTCAGCATCAGCAAGAAGCAGGCGAAGAAACTCAAGACCCAACCGGATACGCCGCAGGGCCGCCGGGATGCGCTCATGATGTGCCTGCTGCTGGAACACGGCTTGCGAGTGGGGGAAGTGGCACGGTTGCAGGTGACGGATTTTGATTTGAAGTCCGGCGAAATGCGCTTCTACCGCCCGAAAGTGGATAAGGTGCAAACTCACAAGCTGACCGCCGATACGCTGCGGGCGCTTCAGGTATGGTTCGACAGCGGCGATGCTCCGGCATCCGGCCCACTGCTGCGCGCCAGCCGGAAAGATGGTGAACTGGCCGATGCAGGGATGACGGAGTGGTCGATTTCGCAGCGGGTGCGCGTGCTGGGCGAGCGAATTGATTTGGAAGGGTTGTCGGCCCACGACTGCCGCCATTACTGGGCGACGTATTGGGCGGATAAGGTGGATGTGCTGCGCTTGCAGGAGGCGGGTGGGTGGTCCAGCCTCGCCATGCCGCGTCGTTATGTCGAAGAGAGCGAAATTGCCAATGAGGGGATGGCATAAATTAGTCAGAAATACTCGTCAGACCGTCCATATGGGTGCCTGAAAATTGATGTCAGGAGGAGGGAACCAAATGAAATCGCTGGGTACACTCCTATTCTTATTTCTGCTTCTACCACTCCCCGTTTTACCAACATCTTCAGCTCAAGAAATCAATAACGATTGTCAGCCTCAGTTCATAGTGTTTGCGATGACTGTCTCAAAACAAACACCGTCGAGGGTATTTTAGTTATAGTCGTTGAGCACAGTCTCGACCCCTAAATTTCAGTCTTCGCCATTCTCCACGCTTACATTCTAAGAATTGACATATAATACGCTAAAGGATTTGAGGTAGTGGTGACATTTTGACTGATATGTTTTTCATCCATTGAATCGGCGACCCAAAATGAACCGTTGTTCCCTCAGACAAATGGGGCGAAATTGGTTCAGTGACCAACTGAGATTTTTCATCAGTCAATGGTTCACCACTACCGGATTTGAGTGTGCTAGGGGGTGGCAATGCAAACCGTATTTATCTCCTACTCACGTGCCGACCAAGATTTCGTTGACCGGCTGAGAGCCGATTTGCACGCAGCAGGGGTCACCGTCTGGATTGACCAAACTGGACTGAAAGCAGGCACACGTAACTGGGAGCAGGCCTTACGCGATGCCATTCGAGACGCGCGAGCTATGATATTTGTCGCTTCCCCCAACTCTCGCCAATCTAACTATGTGCAAGGTGAACTTGAGATTGCCGAGATGTACAACTGCCCAATATATCCAATTTGGGCCACTGGCGAAAAATGGGCTGACTGTATTCCCTTAGGCATGATTAAGATACAACACATCGATGCTCGCGGTG
Organism: uncultured Anaerolineaceae bacterium; assembly: GCA_964472565.1. GTDB lineage: Bacteria > Chloroflexota > Anaerolineae > Aggregatilineales > Aggregatilineaceae > DATAMF01. The sequence continues at coordinate 28,645 of CAYYNB010000055.1, read as the reverse complement.
AGGCATATGAACAAGCAGTCCCCTATATTGTAGAAACCCTTCAACAGGTTCCTCTCCAGGTCGAGCAGCCTATGCACGAAATGGAGTTGGATTTTGAACCACGCAATCCTTACAAAGGCCTGTTGCCCTTCACCGAGGACGATAGGCCGTATTTCTTTGGGCGTGAGCGGCTTGTGAATGAACTGGTAGAAGTACTTGCACAGCAGATGGATAATGTCCGCCTTCTGGCGGTTGTTGGACCAAGTGGTTCGGGTAAATCAAGTGTTGTCATGGCAGGATTACTCCCTCGCCTGCGAGAAGGAGCACTTCCAGGCAGCGAAACTTGGGTCTATCTTGACCGTATTGTTCCTGGTGCCCATCCCCTGGAAAGTTTGACTATTACCTTAGCAAATGTGATGCCGAAGGCTAACGTTGTCATTCGACAGGACTTGGACACCTCAGAAGGACGAGGTCTACATCTCTTGGGTTCCCAGGTCACAATAGGAACTGACAAACGATTAGTGTTATTTATCGACCAATTTGAGGAGTTGTTTACGCAAACGGTTGATGAAGATGAGCGAGAGCAATTTATTGCTTTGCTCGTTGCGGCAGTCTCCGAATCAAAAGGCCCTGTGACCGTTATTCTGACGCTGCGGGCTGATTTTTACGACCGGCCTATGGCATTAGAGTATGAGAACTTGGGCAAGTTACTTGTAGACCATCATAGGGCCGTTCTGCCAATGTCATTGGATGACCTCCGAGATGTAATTGAAAAGCCAGCACTGCTCCCTGATGTACGTTTGACCTTTGAACCAGGGCTTGTGGGTGACCTTCTATTTGAAGTACGGGAACAGGTTGGCGGACTACCGTTGTTGCAGTTCACGCTCGACCAACTGTTTGAGAAGCGCAAGAACCAGATACTGACCTTGGAAGCTTATCGTGAGATGGGCGGACTACGTGGAGCGCTCGCGCGCCATGCCCAGATGACGTATGAAGACTTGAAAACCGCTGAGCACCGTAGATTGGCGTGTACTTTGTTTCTGCGCCTAATAGAACCAGGCTCAACTGAACAGGATACGACCCGCCGACGCGCGGCACTGACGGAACTAGAGCTACCCGACGCGAGGCAGTCCCAAATTCTGCATGAAGTGACCGACCAATTCGTCCGGGCGCGGTTGCTGACTATCAACGAGGTATCAACGCAAAGGGCAACTATTGAAGTCAGTCATGAGGCACTTATTCGGGAGTGGGGACAATTGGGCAAATGGCTGCATGATGCCCGCGAAGACATTATCCTCCAGAGGAACATCAGCGAAGATGCAGCGGCCTGGATTAACCATGGACAGAAGCTGGATGACGACTTGCTTTACCGGGGAACTGTACTGGAAAAAGGGCTTGCTTGGGCGGGGCGGAACACGCCTAGCAAAGAAGAACAGCTTTTTCTTGAGGTTTCACAGCAGTATGAACATCAATTGGCAGTAAACGAACACCGCCGAAAGCAACAGGTACGAACAGCATGGGCTGTAGTTACCATAGCAATTATTGTCTTCTTAGCGGTTTTAGCGGTTTTGGCGTCTTGGAAAAATGACGACCTGCAAATGCAAGTTGATGCGTTTGAAATACGTCAGGCGCGTGCTGAAATACTGGCAGAAGGAGAAGTCGGCCTGGTTCCGTTTGGACGAGGCAAATCGCCCGAGGAGATTTTTGCCACTGCAACCAGAATAGCGGCACTTAGAGATTGGGATAATCTGGAACCAGTCGTGGACGAGAGGTATAAAGAACAGTACCAAGTGGAAATGGTGCAGGTACCTGCTGGATGCTTCTGGATGGGGAGTGTGAATGGTGAGGCCAATGAACAACCTGTCCATGAAGTGTGTTTCGATGTACCTTTCTGGATTGACCGCTATGAGGTGACCAACGAGCAGTTTGAACGGCTGGGCGGTATTGCAGATGGTGAAACGCCATGGACGGAGCCTAATCAACCGCGCACGGCTGTTCGTTGGCTTACCGCACTAAAGTTCTGCGAGGGTCGAGGCGCTCGTCTTCCTACTGAGGCAGAGTGGGAATATGCTTCGCGTGGGCCAGATAGTAGAACCTATCCGTGGGGAAATGAATTTGTCCAGGATTACGTTGTGTCTGCTCTAAATGCTGACCAGCCAGCCGCTGTTGGCAGCAAACCTGGCGGTGTGTCTTGGATAGGCGCATATGACTTGGTTGGTAATGTCTGGGAATGGACGAGTACAATCTACGACCCGGAGCAGTTCCCATACCCTTATAACAGTAATGATGGTCGTGACGAATTTAGCGATGATGCTACCATCGCACGCGTTATACGTGGGGGTTCGTTTGACGACGAAGCGTCCAATGTTCTGCGGGCCGCCAACCGCTTCAGATACATCCCCATCGGTTGGAGCTTCTACGATGGATTTCGCTGTGCTCGTTCGCAGTAACTCATGTGCCTTTTTCTACACTTGCATGCGGCGCACTGTGCGCCGCATATTCATCAGCCGACAGGTCAGCTTCCAAAAATGTGGCCTATTCTGCCGTTTCTACAGTCCTTTTTTGCCTCCCCTGTTAACTCAAGTTTACCTTTAGGACAGTTGTAATCGGCTCTCTGTCGGAATATGTCGCGGTCATACGGCTTCCCCTTGTTCGCCTGTTTTGTGGAATATCCTGTATGATAGTGTGGAGAGTAAACACAAGTTCGAGGGATTATCATATAATGGCTCTGCAAGATGCACCCTTTTATCCCGAAATCGAAGCACTGGATGAGAATTTCTACCAGTTCTACTATGAATACCAGCGAGATTGGCTCGAACGCCATCAGATTAACACCCAAGCAGTTCACTCGATTTGGGACATTCTCAATAACGTCTGGGATAACCTGGATGAACTGGACATCTCTCTAGACGAGTTGAATCCTGCTTTGGGCGTGGTTGAAGAGATGAATTCCAACGCGACAGAAGTGGAGGCGAAAGGAACTCCGACAGACGAAGGGATTATCTTCTCAGGCACACGCGAAGAATATGCTGTCATCGGTAGGACACTTCTGGAAAAGTTGTACCTGCTCGAAAAACATGTTGGGACAGTCCGACAACGGTTGTTAGAGATGGGGCAGGAATATTAGAAGCGCCTCTCCCCGAAAAACATTGAATTTTGTAACGAAACTCTTGGCAAAGAACGAGTGATTACGCATGGCACATGGAGAACAAATAACATTATCTCAACTGGAAGCCTATCTCTGGGAAGCCGCGAACATTTTGCGCGGTCCAGTTGATGCTTCGGACTTCAAAACCTACATCTTCCCGCTCTTATTCTTCAAGCGCGTCTCCGATGTATACGATGATGAGCTTGCGAAGGCGAAATCGTTCTATGATGTGGATTTCCCTGAAAACCACCGTTTCCAAATTCCAGATGCGTGCCACTGGGAAGATGTACGGGCTGTCACAACAAATGTCGGTCAGGCATTACAACGAGCCTTCCGCGAAATAGAGGCGGCCAACCCCGAACTCCACAACATTTTCGGTGACGCTCAGTGGAGCAATAAAGAGCGACTCTCAGACGCCTTGTTATGTGACCTCATCGAACATTTTTCTTCGCTGACTCTGGCAAATGGATACGTTGAGCCAGATGCTCTGGGTCGGGCATACGAGTTTCTCATCAAGAAGTTTGCCGACCTGACTAACAAAAAAGCAGGCGAATTCTATACCCCTCGCAGTATCGTTGCCCTGATGATTGATATTTTAGACCCCCAGGCAGGTGAAACGATATATGACCCCGCTTGCGGGACTGGGGGGATGCTACTGGAAGCCATTAAGCATGTTCAGGAAGCGGGTGGAAGCGTCAAATCACTGCTCGGCAAGCTTTATGGGCAGGAAAAGAATCTGACGACAGAAGGCATTGCCCGCATTAACCTGTTCCTACACGGCGCGGGAGACTTTCATATTGTTCGTGGAGATACACTTCGCGCACCCGCTTTCTACCAGGGCGATGACCTGCAACTGTTTAACTGTGTGATAGCCAATCCTCCATTTTCGCTGGAACAGTGGGGCTATGAAGTGTGGCAGAACGACCCCTTTGGACGTGATTTCGCTGGACTGCCTCCACAAACCAGCGGTGATTTCGCCTGGGTGCAGCACATGATTAGTTCGATGGCTCCGCATACGGGCCGAATGGCTGTTGTGCTGCCACACGGCGTGTTATTCCGTATGGGGCAGGAGGGCAAAATCCGCCAGCGCATTCTGGAAATGGATATTCTGGAAGCCGTAATTGGCCTCGGTCCAAACCTGTTTTACGGCACCGGACTGGCCGCCTGCATCCTCGTGTTTCGCGCAAAGAAGCAAACAGTCCGCCGAGGCCAGATGTTGATGATTGATGCTTCCAAGCTTTACCGTAAAGGTCGCAATCAGAATACGCTGGAACCGGAACACAGCGCTCAGATTCTCCAGTGGTATCGTGATTACGAGGCTGTTGAGGGCGCAGCGCGAGTCGTCACACTGGATGAAATTGCCGAAAACGACTGGAATCTAAACATTCCACGCTACGTTGAGCCGCTTGCCGTAGAAGAGGAAATAAGCGTCGATGAGGCGCTAGATAACTTGCGAACGGCCTTGAACGAAGCATATGAGGCCGAAGACCGTCTTAAAGTTCTACTACACCAGGCAGGGTTATTGGATGAATAAACTGACTATCGGATGGGTTCACGAGTGGTGCCAGAAATATCCTGTTGAATATGATGACCTCTACTATATGCCTTATATTGATGCCGCGCGCCAAGGCGATGCGCAGGCTATAGAAGCGCTGACACGCTGGAAAAATACGAGCAGCACGGGGCGTCCGATGCCCTTATCTCGGAAAAAGAAAGCGGCCTTGAATTTTTTCTTGAGCCGCCTCGACCTCTATCTCCAACCGGATGGCAGCGCTCTACTTCGGCAGGATTTTCAATATCGCGCTCCGGTATGGAGCATATTCTGGCATCACATTTTGTACGGTACGCCCATCTTAGACCGCTACACACACATGGTCTACCAGCAGTTTAGTCGGGGGAAGCGTATTTCACTTGAGGATGCCACCATTTCTTATCCAGGGCATTGGCAATTGTTCGACGAGTATCGTCTTTGGTTTGACGCTGAACAGCATCATCTCTCACAAGTCGATGCGACTATATCGGCCCGCGTTCTGGACCGGGCTTTATCCATGTACGGTATCAACTTGGCGAAAACGCTATGAGTGTTTCCCTCACCCAAGCCGACCTCGAATCCTATCTCTGGCGCGCGGCAACGCTGCTGCGGGGTTATATCGATGCGGGCGACTACAAGCAGTTCATCTTCCCGCTGCTGTTCTGGAAGCGCGTCTGCGACGTATACGACGAGGAAACCGCCCGCGCTGAGGAATGGATGGGCGAGGCGTTCCCCGAAGACCACCGCTTCCAGCTACCCGAAGGTGCGCACTGGGAAGAAGTGCGGCAGCAGGCCAATAATGTCGGGATGGCAATCCAGCAGGCGATGCGAGACATCGAGACAGCCAACCTGGATAAGCTCGGCGGCATCTTTGGTGATGCCCCCTGGACCAACAAAGAACGCCTCACCGATGCGACTCTCCGCAACCTGATTGAGCATTTTTCGTCGCAGACTCTCTCGACGGCACGCGTATCCGAAGACCTGCTCGGCCAGGCTTATGAGTACCTCATCAAAAAATTCGCCGACGACAGCGGCCATACGGCAGCCGAATTTTACACGAACCGGACCGTCGTCCACCTGATGACCCTGATGCTTGAACCGCACCCCGGCGAGTCAGTTTACGACCCGACCTGCGGCTCTGGCGGAATGCTGCTTGAAGCGGCGATGGAACTCAAGCGGCAGGGGAAGGAATACCGCAACCTTAAGCTCTACGGGCAGGAAATCAACCTCATGACCTCGGCGATGGCCCGCATGAACCTGTTCATGCACGGCATCGAGGATTTCAAGATAATTCGCGGCGACACGCTTGCTAACCCGCAGTTCCTCACCGGCGACCACCTCCAACAGTTCGACGTGGTGCTTGCCAATCCGCCATATTCCATCAAGCAGTGGAATCGCTCCGCCTGGGAAAGCGACCCCTTTGGCCGCAACCGCTACGGGACTCCGCCGCAGGGCCGCGCCGACTATGCCTTTTTCCAGCACATCATCACCAGCCTGAACCCGAAAACAGGCCGCTGTGCGATTCTTTTCCCACATGGCGTGTTGTTCCGCGACGAGGAACGGCACATGCGCGAGCAAATCATACAGGCCGACCTCATCGAATGTGTGGTCGGACTGGGGCCGAATCTGTTCTACAACTCACCAATGGAAGCCTGTGTGGTCATCTGTCGGATGAACAAACCCGCCAGGCGGCGCGGCAAAATCCTGCTGATTAATGCCGTGAACGAAGTCACACGCGAGAGGGCTTTCAGCTTTCTGGAAGAAGACCACATCCAGAAGATTGCCGACGCCTATCAGTCCTTCGAGGATGTTGACGGTTTCGCGCGGGTCGTGAGTCTGGAAGCTGTGCTTGAGAACCGCGCCAACCTGAATATTCCGCTCTATGTACGTCCACAGAACGGCAACAACGGCGTGGAAAAATCGCTGGATACGGTAATAGCCGAGTGGGTAGAAAGTTCTGAGCGGTTACGTGCGTCGATGGAGAACTTATTTGCCGTTCTTGAGGAGGAAAATGATGAAATATCCGCTGACTGAAGGGGCAAAGGAAGGTGCAAAGTCACTTATAAGCCTTTGGGACCGACAGCTAATCGAACAGTATATTTTAGTTGATTTGAAATGGTTTAGAGGAAAAACTACTCTCGGTTATCTACACATAGATGATTATGACCCTGAACAGGAGTACTTTGAAAAATTAAGCGAGGAACAGATTCACGAAGATTGGATTTGGGAACTCCCACCTGCAGGAGTCTTATATGAACTGGCTCAGTACGGTCTGATTTCAGTATCCCGAGAGAAAGATGGGAATGGGAAACAAGCTACTGGTATACTGCTTCTTCAGGAATTGCGTAACGCTGTCGAAAATAATTTTGAAGTCTCCGACTACTTTCTCACTATGAACGCTGTTGGCACCATTGTACAAGGAAACCTGACCATCCATCCCGGCGGCATCATGCAGAGCGCCGCGTCTAATACAGGTAACATCGAGCAGAATATCGAGCAACTAGCAGATGACCTTATCGCAGAACTCGGAATGCAATTTGTGCAGAGCAATGCAGAACTGCGACAGGCAATTGAAGGCCTGAGAACAGCTACCGAAGGTAACAAGCAATCGAAACTTGGCAAAGTTATCAGCGAATTGGGACGTTGTCTCGGTCATACAGCGAATGCTACTGCTATAGCTGCCGCTCTTATAAAGCTCGCACCATATATTATATAGATTGGGCAAACTCCAAATGAAAATTGATTACAAGCAGATTGACTCGAATATGCATAAACTTGTGCGAACGCTAAACCGGATAGAGGGTGTAACCACCTGGGGAAGCTGCGGCGGGCACGAAAATCCCACTCCTGGACAACGCCCTCTTGACGAGTGGTATGTCGTACTTGACATCAACATGTCCACTGATGCTTTGTACAAAATTACTTGGGCCGTTTGTGAACTGAATCCTTGGCATACCCTTAGAATTTTTCCTACGATATTGACGGACGAATTTAATCCCGAAGATGGGCTTGATTGGGAGATTGAAGGCAAAGGTATTGACCCAGACCTAGTAGCAGATACTCTGAGCCAGTTTATGTCTTAGTTAGTTAAGCCCTTCGAGGATTTTGGACTAGAAATTATGGATAGAGAAATCTCTAACGGCTGGCATACCTACCGCTTTGACCAAATTGCGCAGAACGTCAATGTGCGCGTGGATAACCCATCTGAGGCAGGCGTTGAGCGCTACGTTGGGCTAGAACATCTCGACCCGGAATCGCTCAAAATCCGCCGATGGGGAACGCCCGACGAAGTAGAAGCAACCAAACTGCGTTTCTGGCCCGGCGACATCATCTTTGGCCGCCGACGGTTTTACCAGCGCAAACTGGCAATTGCTGATTTTGAAGGCATTTGCTCGGCCCATGCAATGGTGTTGCGGGCGCGAGAAGATGTTGTATTGCCGGAATTTCTCCCATTCTTTATGCAAAGTGAAACGTTTTACGAGCGGGCAATGGCGATTTCGGTGGGTTCGCTCTCGCCTACTATCAATTGGAGTGCGTTGGCCCGGCAAGAGTTCGTGCTCCCGCCGAAGGACGAGCAGCGCCAGATTGGGGAGATTCTGTGGGCGGCAGAGGAAACACTCCGAGCGGCTATAAACGTGGTGGTAAAAGCGAAAAGGCTTTTAGTAAGAACTTGCCAGGAGTGGACTACAGGCCCACGCAGCCAAAGTTCTACTCAAAGGTGGATAAAAGTACCCATTTCAAAGTGCTCTGAGGTTTTGGATACATCTCGCGTTCCATTGAGTCAATCAGAACGAGCAAAGATGCAAGGTTCAATACCTTACTACGGCGCAAACGGTCCAATCGATTTCATTAATGATTTTATCTATGACGAAGAAATTGTCTTAATTGGTGAAGATGGCGACCATTTTCTCAAATACAATGATTGGGAACAATCTTATCTGGTATCCGGTAAATGTTGGGTAAACAATCATGCTCATGTAATTCGGGCTAATCCCGATTACTGCTCGAATGAATGGTTACATCGTTACTTTCAACACCGCAGTATTTTGCCGTTTTTGCAGGATAGTGCATCAATGTCCCGACGTAAATTGACTCAAGCAACATTGATGATTATTCCAGTGTGGATGCCTGTTTCAAGAAATGAACAAGAACATATACTTGAAGCAATTTCTGAACTGGAAGCGGCGAGCAACCAAGCAAAAGTTCATGTTGAGAAATGCTACACAATGCGCAAGTCCATATTGGATTATTTTCTCCACTAGGGTTATTCAATGTTTAACGAACAGAACAGCGTCGAAGACTTCATCCGCGATATTCTCTCTCGCAGACTCGGCTGGGAACTCATCCCCGCCAAAGAACTGAACCGCTCCATCGGCGATGTGCTGCTCAAGGATGAGGTGATTGACGCGCTCTACCGCCTCAATCCCGAAATCGCCGCCCAACCCGACTATGCCGACGAAGTGCTCTACAAACTCCAGGCGATTCTGCTGTCCGTTCACAGCGATGGTCTGGTGCGTGCCAATGAAACCTTCGCGGAGTGGCTGAACGGCGACAAAACCATGCCCTTCGGCGAGAACAACCAGCATGTCCCCGTGCGCCTGATTGACTTCGATGACCTGCGCAACAATCATTACATCATCACACAGCAGTTGACCCACAAGCCTGCCCGCATCGAGTGCCGCTTTGACCTCGTGCTGTTCGTCAACGGCATTCCGTTGGTGGTTGGCGAAGCGAAAACACCCACCCGCCCCGCAACGAGTTGGGTCGATGGAGCCGAACAAATCCAGGACTACGAGCGCGATGTGCCGGATTTTTTCGTGCCAAATGTGTTCTCCTTCGCCACCGAGGGCAAAACCTACCGCTACGGGTCGGTGCGCATGCCGCTCGATATTTGGGGACCCTGGCGTGAAGAAGACAGCGCGGGCGTCAGCGGTCTGCGCGAGGTCGAAGAGGCCGTCTATGGCATGCTCACGCCCGAAGTCATTCTGGACATCCTGCATTATTTCGCCGTGTTTGCCGCCGACAAAAACCACCGTCGTATCAAGACCATCTGCCGCTACCAGCAGTATCAGGCGGCCAACAAGATTGTCGAGCGCGTGCTGGCCGGGTATCCGCGCAAGGGCCTCATCTGGCATTTTCAGGGGTTGGGCAAGTCGCTGCTGATGGTTTTCGCCGCGCAGAAACTGCGGCTGCACCCGGCGCTGCGCAATCCTACCGTGTTGATTGTCGTAGACCGCATTGACCTGGATACCCAAATCACCGCCACCTTCAATGCGACGGATGTGCCCAATACCGTCGCAACCGAGCGCCGCGACGAGCTTCAGCGCCTGCTGTCCCAGGACGCGCGTAAGGTCATCATCACAACGATTCACAAGTTCGCTGAGGCAGACGGTGTACTCAATAGCCGTGAGAACATCATTGTGATGGTGGACGAAGCCCACCGCACCCAGGAAGGTGACTTGGGGCGGCAGATGCGTGAGGCGCTGCCCAATGCGTTCTTCTTCGGCATGACCGGCACGCCCATCAACAAGCGGGACCGCAACACCTTTTGGGCCTTCGGTGCCGATGAAGACGAACACGGCTATCTGAGCCGCTATTCGTTCCAGGAGTCTATCCGCGACAAAGCCACCCTGCCGCTGCATTTTGAGGCGCGGCTGGTCGAACTGCGTGTGGATAAAGACCTGATTGATGAGGCTTACTTCCGCATGACGGGCCACATGTCCGAGGAAGACCAGTCGAATCTGGCGAAAATGGCGGCGCGGCTGGCGGTGCTGTTAAAAGCGCCGGAACGCGTTGAACGCATTGTGCAGGACATTGTGGAGCACTACCAGCACAAAATCGAGCCGAACGGCTTCAAAGCGATGATAGTCGCTTTTGACCGGGAAGCCTGTATGCTCTACAAACGCAAGCTGGACCGTTTGCTGCCATCCGATGCTAGCGAAGTTATTATGACCGCACGGCGTCATGACCCGGAGGAGTGGCGGCGCTATGACCGTTCGAAGGATGAAGAAGAACGCATCCTGGATAACTTCCGGGACCCCAAACACCCGCTAAAGTTCCTGGTTGTCACGGCGAAACTGCTGACCGGGTTCGATGCACCGATTTTGCAGGCGATGTATCTTGACAAGCCGATGAAAGAGCATAATCTGCTCCAGGCCATTTGCCGCGTCAACCGTCCCTGTCCACGTCCCGCTGACCAACCGGAAAAGGGGCATGGTTTGATTGTGGACTACATCGGTGTCTTTGATGATGTCGCCACTACCCTGAACTTCGATGAGGGTGAAATTCAGCGTATGGTCAGCAACCTGGATACGCTCAAGGAGCAGTTGCCTGACGCCATTGAAACCTGCCTTGCCTATTTCCTGGATGTAGACCGCACGATTCCGGGCTATGAGGGACTGATGGCCGCGCAGCAGTGCCTGCCGGATAACGAGAAACGCGATGCATTTGCGGCGGATTTTTCGGTTGTGGCGCGCTTATGGGAAGCGCTGTCGCCGGACCCTGTGCTCAACCCCTATCGTGCTGATTACCGCTGGCTTTCGCAGGTCTATGAGTCCGTCCGTCCTCCGAGCGGGCATGGCAAACTGCTGTGGCATGCACTGGGGAATAAGACCCTCGAACTCATCCATGAAAACGTCCATGTGGAAGATGTGCGTGACGACCTGGACACGCTGGTGATGGACGCGGAATTTATTGAGGACCTGCTGACTCACCAGGAACCGAAGAGGGTCAAAGAACTGGAAACCCAGATTATCGCCCGCCTCCGCCGACAGGGTGATAACCCGCGTTTCATCGCGCTGGGTCTGCGGCTCGAACAGCTTCGCGAGCAGTACGAGAGAGGACTCCTCATGAGCCTTGAGTTCCTGAAGCTCCTCCTCGAAATAGCCAAAGATGTCGTTCGAGCTGAGCGAGAAGTCGAGCCTGAAGAGACTCCAGAGGACAAAGGTCTCGCCGCTCTCACTGAACTTTTCAACGAGGTTCGCACGCAGCAAACCCCCGTGATGGTGGAACGGATTGTCCGGGACATTGACGAGATTGTGCGCATTGTCCGCTTCCCCGGCTGGCAGAACACAAACCAGGGAGCGCGCGAAGTCAAACAGGCGCTGCGTCGAACCCTATCCAAGTACCAGTTGCATAAGGACCAGGACTTATTTGAGAAGGCGTATGAGTATATCGCCGAATACTATTAGAGGTGCAGCAGGAACTGCGAGAACGTTCTCGCACCATGAGAACAAGACTGGGACTGTGTTTAGGCAGTCCCAGTCTGCTATCTGAGAGAACTACTTTCCCCGACTCAGCGGCCTTTTCATTATCAGCCCGGCAATCAGAAATCCAGACCCTATCAGACCCAGGAAGATGCAAATGACGAGAGCGCTCCGGTCAGCATCCGACAGCGAGCGGAACTGCTCGGCGATGAGCATGGTTAGTATGGCAGCATAGGCCAACATCAGCAGCGCGAATTTGAACTCGCGGTCCAGGAATTTCAATTCGAGACGGCTCTTTTCCAGCGAAAAATCGTCGTCATCCTCGTCAAACATCCGAAGACGAGGCCGGTCCGGGTCGCTGTCCTCATCGTCCAGGTCGTCTTCGTCGTACTCCTCGTCATCACCCTCACTGAATTGGAAGCCCGGTGGACGAGATGCAAACCGGGGGCGTGGTGGAAATCGGGGCCGTTCCAGGTTTTCGGTGAAGAGTATATCAAACGGCGAGATGTACCCGTGCCGTCGGCACCAGTTCATGCCCATTTCAAACTGGATGTCATCCAGTCCGAGTTCTGTCTGGGACTCGTTCAGGTTGACATCGATGGTTTCCGGCTGTTCGCGTATCCACGCGAGGATGGTTCGCCCGTAATTCTCGGCGACCTTTTCATGACGGCTGACAAAGTAGTTGTCGTGAGGGTTAAGCATTGTGGTAGACCTCCTGCATTCCCGGATACATCCGCTTGCTTCATGAGCAGCAGGCAAGCAGACATCAGGCGCTAAACACATTAATCAGATGAGGAATGCTTTCTTTGAGGGCTTAACAGGGGTTAGGGGAAATATCTGTCTCCTTGTGTGTGCTCAACCAGCTCATACCACCCCGGCAGTCAACCTTCGCTCAGTAACGGTCACTAGTTGACGGACAGGTGCCTTGATTAAGCTGCATTACGCTTATTATACTTCGACTTTCGTCGATGGTCCTTCAAACCATTTTCCCGATTGCGATAGACGGTAAGAATTACACCCGCTTTGATGTCCACCTGTACAACAGTACCTTCGAGTTGAGTGATACGCTGCTGAGTGCGGTCAGACCGGGGAATATCCTGTTTTCCCAGGAAAAACTCACACGTGCCCGCGTTATACACTCGCCGCCCGTATTGTATCACGTACTGGATGTCGTCGTGCGACAAATTGCGTTGGGCACAACGTTCCGCTGCATGGTACGTCAGGGTGAAGTCGGTGTCTATGGCAAGTTTCCTTTCAGCTACCGACTGCCGAGGAGGTATGAGCTTGTTAACGTGCCGGTACATTTCATGCTACACCCTCTTAGTCGTTATGCAATCAAAAAAAGGGCGCTGACCCTGAAATCTTTGTGAAAAAAATTTATGAGTGGACTTACAATTTACGGTTGCGGCGGGATATGAGTCAGAAAACGCTCAATCTCGCGCTGCGCTTCGTCAACTGTGCCGTAAAAGAAAACATGCAGGCGCGAATCGGGGTTGCCCTGTATCATCGCCGAGAGTTTAGCTCCCTCCTGGCACACACACAGCACCGGCTTGTTCGCCTTGTGCAGCGCGTACCCAATCTCATAACCGACGCCCAGTGAGGGCGTGGTTACTTCGGCCACCACACAATCACACATATCCATATACGCCGTATCCTGGCGGTAAATCACATCGTCCGAAACACCCTGGTCTTCCAGAGTTTCAAAGGCCACATTTTCGGACAACACTTGATGTCCCGCCTGCTGCATATGTTTGACCAGTGTCTGGTAGGTTGATTGAAGCCCTCGTCCGCCGCGAATGGATGCTGCAAAATAGATTTTCATTTATCGGTTGGCTCCTCGACCCATAACAACCGTAAGCGCTGCTCAAATCCACCACGCTCGGTTCGGCGCTGGGCCTGAACCTGGCGCACAGTGCGCTCGTCAATGCCGCTGGCAGCTATCACGGCATCAATCACTTCATACAGGTCAGCCAGTTCGGTAGTCAGTTTATCAGGCTTAGCCTGCGCCGCTTCCTGAGCCTCTTCAACCAGTTTATCCAGCAATGCGCGGCGGTAGTCTGCATCGCTCATCTTCTCGGCGGCAAACTGCTTACCCTCCGCCATGATAATTTCGGGAATACGGTCACGTATCAGTTTATCGTAGTAGATGCGGCTCATAGTTTCACCTTCAGAATTGGGAGAGATTGCGGGCATCCGTCAGTGCTTGAATAAAGTCTGTCACGGCATGGGTGACGGCGGTCGGAAAATCGCGGGTTGAGATAGCGGTAAAACGCACGGCAACATCTTCCTGAATAGCCCGTGCAAGGGGTTCCAGACCGGTGTAATTCGAGTAGGCCAGGGTCAGATAGGGTTGCGCCCGGACAAGGCGCTCGGTGGACGGCAGCCGGTCCCGCTTGACGTGCGAGTTGAACTCCGGGTCGGCAGGAACCAAATTCCACAGCTCATTAATCGGATAGACTGACACCGGCACAAGATGGTCCAGGTCGTAGTCAACACGTACGGTGATGCGGCGTTCGGTCCAGGGACAGATGAAGTCATATCCTTCCATCAACAGTAGGTCAATCTGATTACGCTCCCAGGTCAGCGGACGGCGGTTGTCAGGACGTGAGGTCAGAAGAACATAGGCAACGCCCCTGTCAATCGGTGTCCGTTCGGCTTGCGCCGCGCGTTCGGTAAAGAGCGACCACTCATGAATACAAAGGGCTTCAATCCACAGCGACAGCTCGCGGAACGTTCGCCACAGGTCCGCTGTTACCACCAGACACATATCCTCGGCCTGTGTGCCGGGAATGCCAACCACACCTTCAAGGCGGCGGAACCGCTGTGGCTTCTCGAAAACTGTCCATTCACCCGGCCCTGCGTAACGGACAGGCATTTCGATGGCGCGTGCGATGCGCTGTAATGTGCGTTCATAAGCATCCAAAAGCGGCGGCGGATACATCGCTCGACGGCGATGGACCCGGAGTTCATGGATGACAAAAAAGCCATCGCCGGGGGTGGAAAACCCGCCCAGTGTCTCTTGCCAACGCGCTCTGAATTCGGTGAGTGCGGTCCGAAAGGCCATATCATTCCGCTGTTTTCCGTCGCGGACCGAAGGCCGTCCCTGCAAAATAGGTTGCGCCGGGTCTACGAACGGCCAGTAGTAGGCAAACCAGAACTCGGCGAGAATACGCAGCGGAACAGCCACATCCATGTCGTAACGATGAATGTCAGGGAACGACAGCACCACATCATTGATGGCACGGAGCAGCGCGATTTTATAGCTAGTGACCTTGCTGTCATGCTTCAAAATGGTGCCGATGATTTTGTCGGACGGCTGCCGTTCCATGTCTTGCCATTCATTCAGTCTGGGCCATCTCCAGGTCCACTATCCACCCCTCTGCTTCACAATTTGTCGGAATGCCATAGTTGGGTTGGCGGCTAGCCCATGCCGCCTATACTGCACAGAATACCGCGTCAGGCAGAAAAAACAGTGTGCCGAGTTTCCAGAGGCCAGCGTTAAAGTATAGGACGAGCAGCCACACATACCCGAAAACCGAAGTCGTCAAGCCGGTAACGCGAACCCCTAGGGTTGCGGCTGGCACAGCGCGCGAAGCTCTGGAAGTCGAACCAACTGCCGCCTCTCACCACACGCGCAACATCGCCAGAAAGTGCCGTATTTTCGGGCTGGTTGTGTTCGTTCAGGCACCATTCCCACACATTGCCCGCCATATCCAGTGCCCCTACCGGAGATGTCCCGTGTAAATATATTCCCACTGCTGTGGTCCGGCTCAGTCCGCTTTCACTCGTATTACAGCGGTGGCCTTCATCCCAGTTTTGGCCCCAGGGATAGGTGTTTTCTGATTGACCGCCCGTTGCCGCCTGCTGCCATTCCCATTCGGTGGGTAAACAAATAGTCCATTGTGGTTCGCCTTGTCCCCTGCTAAACAAACCCTTGTGGGGATGCGACTGTAAATTTACTCCTTCCGGCCAACCATCCGGCGGCAGCTTCGCGTTCAGCCAACGGCAAAAAGCTACCGCATCCCACCAGGATACATTTTCACGCGAATGATTGGCGAGCTTAAACCGCTGCTTGCCAAGAGCGCGTTTATGGTCCTCATCGGCTGCTAACTCTTCCCACCACTGTGGGTCATGGAACCCATCTTCAGCATCCACGAAGACTTGGAACTGCGCATAAGTAATCGGATATTGAGCGATATAAAACGGCTCTACGGTAAAAATATGGTTTTCTATGGAGATTTTCCCCGCTGGCACAGGACACCATACAATATCAGGCAGTCCATCGGGCCGCAGTCCCACGCCGGGTCGAGTATCGCCAATAATATGCAACTGCTCACCAATTTGGGCGCGCGCCGCATGGTCCAGGTATGGATTTTTCAGCTTTTCAACCAATCGTCCGACTTCGGAACGCAAAAATTCTTCTTCAACTTCACTCAATCTCGGATGAAGCCGGGCGACCATCTGCTGCGCTTCTTTGAGCCGCTGCCCGCTCCATAAAAAGTCATCGCTGAAGGCATTACTTAACCATTCCTGCGCAGCCAGCCGTATTTGCCGCAGCAGAAACAAGTCCACCTGGGTCGCGTCAATCCAGGTCTTCAGGCGCAGCCAACTGCGGAACAGCGCCTCGTGCGCGACTTCGATGACCGCACCATCATCACTCGTACTGGTAGTCAGCAGCCGGGCCTGCGTGAATTTCTCCAACAGGGTCCAGGCGGCGGCGTTTCCTTCAAAACGAGACAGTGGGGCGCGCTGGCGGGTGGCTGTGCCGCGCTCATCGACTTCGACCAGTTCGCGGAAAACATGCGGCAGCGTGTCTTGCGAAGCCGCGCCCAGTTTCGAGAATACTGCTTCCGCCCGTGTGCCAATCGCCCCCTGCACACCCTCCAATGCTTCATAATCGACCAGGGTCAAGCGGCTGGCTCGCGCCCGGTGATACAGTTCATCCAGGGCATAGGCCAGCAGCGCCAGCGCGCCGGGTTCCTGTCCGGTGTCGCGCAGCAAACGACCCGGCAGCCCTGGCTCAAACATCAATCCCGCGACCACCGCAGGCCGCTCAATCATCTCCAGCAGGGCATCCAGTTCCGGCGCAGCAAGTGGGAATGACCCCTCCCGCAGCAGTTCCGCCAACCGGGGATATTCCACACAGCGGTGGTAGAAATCGGCGCGCAGGGTTAAGACAGTACGCAGCCGGTTGGTATTCGCGCCGACGGCCAACAAATCCACGAACGGCGCGCGATAGTCGGGCTTCACCACCGTAAACAATTCCTCAAACTGGTCGATAAACAGCAGCAGTTCCGCCCATTCCGGCTGGTGGCTCAACGCTTGTTCACCCAGGGCGCACAGTGCGCCAGGGTCGGCGGTGAGTTGGTCGGTTATCTCGCGGGTGGATAGTCTCACATACGGCGCAAGTTTCACCGCCAGCGCCGAAAAGGGATTGTCGCTCACCTCACCGGGGGTGAAACGCAGCCCACCCCATTCGCGGCGCTCGTCTGCCCCTTGCATGTGAGGCAGCAGCCAGTCCTTGCTGCCGGGCAGGGCATTGTCAGTCAGGCGTGGGATGAGACCTGCCCCGACCAGGGATGATTTGCCACTGCCACTCGCGCCCACCACCGCCACAAAACGCTGTTCGTTTATCCGTTTGAGCAAGGTATCCGTTTCACGTTCCCGGCCAAAAAAGACGGGCTGGTCATCCGGCGTGAAGGCGCGCAGTCCCGGAAATGGCGATTTCCCCGTCGGCCAAAGGGGTTTGGGTGGTTCCACTTCGATGATAGGCGGTGAAACACGCGGTTCTTCCAGCCACTGTTTGATGTAAAACAACAAATCATTCTTGAGCAGTTCCCCAAACTGGTCCGGGGTGTCGTATTCGGTATAACTGCGCAGCCACGCCCCCGTGGTGGGGTCGCGGAATTCCGCGAAAAATTCTTTGACCCGTTTATACTGTTCGACGCGCTCATCAAAATCGGCATCTTCTACATTGAAAGGAACACGGGCCGTCCGGCGATAGACCAGCACCACAGGTTTTCCGGTTGTTTCGCTGGCCTGAAGTGCATCCTCATATTCCCATTCGGTGCCCGACCAGTAGGGGCGTTTGCCGTCTTTTAATCCATGCCGTTCCTCGTCCAGCGGCGTACCCATGCGCGACCAGAAGACCACTACCACGATGTCACAGGCAGCCGGGCGGGGTATCCCCAGTTCAATCGCCTTTTGCGGACTGAGCGTGGCAGGCATCGGCGCGCGGGAGGTGGGGTCTTCCCAGGCGACTAGTTTCAGCCAGACCTCATCCTTGAGCAACGGCAGCGTCGGCAGGTCATCCTTAATCAGATGCCGGGCCTGGGCGCGCTCCTCGGACACATCATTGGGTGATGCAAGAAAGATGCGGATAACATGTGGAGAAGGGGATTGGACCATCGGCTTTTCCGTAGCTGAAATTGGCGCGCTTCTCATTATACGCCCAATTCGCTCATTACAATTTGTGTAGCACATCCGTTCGGGGTATAATGTAGTTTGTCGGTTGTACAGTTAATTTCCCTATTTCCGTAGCTTTATGAATTAAAGATTCTAAATGAAAGGCGCACCAGGACTCCCTGGTCTTTTTTGATTCATGTCCCTGACTCGCTTACCCCCTTCACTCTTATCCCCCGGTTTTGGAGCACTTCCCCATGTCTAAACCTATTCCTCTGACACGCGGTCTCACCGCCCTCGTTGACGATGCCGATTACGACTGGCTCCGCCAGTGGAAGTGGATGCGCGTCGGCACTGGGTATGCGGGCCGCTTTGATTCGGCCACGGGCAAGCTGATTTACATGCACCGCCTCATTCTGGATGCTCCCGCTGACCAGGATGTAGACCATATCAACGGCGACCGGCTCGACAACCGGCGTGCTAACCTGCGCTTAGTGACCACCACCCAAAACCTCCAGAACCAGCGTATCGGGGCGCACAACACCAGCGGCTGTAAAGGCGTGTGCTGGCATAAACAGTCGAACAAATGGCATGTGCGCATTAGCTGGAATGGCAAGCGGATTCACCTGGGCTATGAGCGCGACCTGGAAACGGCAGCCCTGCTCTATGACGCAGCGGCGCGGTACTTCTTTGGGGAATATGCCCGGCCCAACTATCCCGATATGCCAACCCCATTTGAGGTGCAACTGCGGCTGGCCGACGTGCTGGAACGGGTGGAGGGTCAGACGGGATGTCAGGAACCGGGGGCGCTTTACAGCCGGTGGAGTGCCAGGTCATTAAAGGAGGAAGACGGGACGGAGGCAGCCATTGCGCCGATTTGTAAAGGAGAACCACACGATGCCTAAAAAACAACCTATCAAAGACCAACCTGTTGTCACCGAAGGCCGCCCGACCCGCGACAACGTGCGCGAACGTATGTTGAAGCGAGGCCGCCAGAACGTGACCAAATACCTGCGCGTGGACCGCACCCACACCGGCGATTATCTCTTCGATGAGATGCTCGGCGGCGGGCTGCCGGAAGGCGTGACCATGCTGTACGGCAACGAATCCAGCGGCAAGTCGCTGATGTGCAACCTTATCATGGGGGCAGCGCTGGAACGCAACGAATCCGTCCTGCTCCTGGACACCGAGGGCAGCATCATCCCCGACCCCACCTGGTACGCCCGGTTCGGCATCACGAAGGACACGGTAGACATCTTCTGGCCGCAGACCGGCGAGGAAGCGCTCGACCTCGTGACCGACGCTTTCAAGGAACGGTGGATTGAGGAAGTGCCCAGGTACGATGACGAGACCGGCGAACTGATTTTCAAGAACGGCCAGCCGGTGATGGAAAAGCGCCTGCGCTGCGTGTATGACCTGGTGGTGGTGGATTCGATTGCCGCGTTGGTGTTCCAAGAGGAAGCGGACGGCGGGGCCGGTGATTCTCATGTGGCAATTAGCGCAAGGAAAAATTCGGAATGGATTCGCAAGGTGGACGCGGCGGCCCGGCTGACGCACACGCGGGTTCTCATCGTGAATCACGTCTCCACGAAAATCGGGGTCATGGGGCACGCCGACCCGGAACACATCCCTGGCGGCGCGAAGCTGCGCTTCATGTCGAAGGTGATGGTTCGCATGGCGAACAGCCAGCACAAGGGCACGCACATCATTCTGCGCTGCCGCACGAAGAAGAACAAAACCGCCCCGGCTCGGCGCGAGGCTGAGATTGTCTTTTGGGTGGGCGACCCGGCGAAGGGAGCCTATTTTGGCCCAGATGTGTCCGCAGAACTCGTAACACTCGGCAAGCGGTATGAAGTGTTACTCAACGCGAAGGGTGGTCCCTGGACTTCTGGCTACTGCTACTATGGCTACGATGACGAGGGCAACCCCAAGCCGCTGAAACTTGGTGAAGTGCAACTCAAGAGCGCCGACATGATTGCGAAGCTGTTTGACCAAGACCCGGCGCTGCGCCTGGCGGTTGAACGCGACGTGAAAGCGACCATGTACGCGGCATTCAGCCAGGACGGTGACGCGGCGCTGGATGATGAACTGGAATTAGGATACGACGAAACGGAGATTGAAGATGAGCCAGCGGGTGTCTGAGTTAACCCCTGACGAGTTAAACGCGCTGCAAGTTGCCATTCTGGAGCGCCTGACCCTGGCGGCCTGGGCATCAGACTTGACGGCGGAATTCAGTGACTATCACCCCCGTGACATTAAGGCTCTGATACGGGCCTGTCTGTTGACCGGGCTTGTCCGGCATGTTCGCGGCAGGGGACGTGGTGCCGTCTATCATACGACGGCGCTGGGCCGGAAAGCGCTTATCAGTTTGAAGGCGCAAGCGTGAGATAAGGGTATGGGGAGCCGCTCTGGACCAGGGTGGTTTCCCCTCAGTAATTGCGGAGAACGTTCTCCGCAAATGGGATAGATGAAGAAGGAGTATGAAGATGAATCTGAAATACCTGACTGAGAAAGAAGAAGCCCAGGCGAAAGCGGCAGCTTATCAGGCTTTCCAGGATGAAATGGGCTATCGTTTTCCTAAGCCCCAGGCATCCATCAAGGATTTAGTCCATGAGAATCGGCTTGTATCGAAAGCCCTTTGTGCCGCTATTTCCTTTATGCCCGCCATCCTCGGCCTTATCATGGCGAGTTCACTCGTCATCAGTGCCGACCGGACCTTCAAAGCATTTTCAGATGCAGCGACCAGCGATTATTGGCTCTGGGCAACCCTTATCGGGCTGCTGGGCGTCGTCATGACAGAGGGGTCCCTCGTCTTTTCAGAGTTTGCCGCAGTCCGTCAGCGGCTTCAGAAGGGGTTGAAGCGTCGCGTAGTGACCCTTCCCACGCTGTTCGAAGGGTTGTGGATACGTCTTGGCCGCAAACCCTCCTGGCAAGCGGGTAGGCTGACGTGGCTCCCGGCTCAACCGCTGGATTACGACGAAATGCCCGATACGGGGCTAGAGCATTTTGCCAGGCTGGTTTTCCTTCTGGTCCTGGTGGCAAATGTGTTCACGGCCACGTTTCCTATCCTGGAGCACTATGGCACCAATTTTGCTGACATGGGGGGTGTCGAACTCCTCTCACTTGCCTTTGCAGTTTTTATCGGAGTCTGCGCGCCTTTAACGCTTAAGATAGTTGGTGCGCAAATGGCTCAAATGTCATTCGAGATGTACCGCAAAGAGCAAGAACAGCAGCAGCGCAATTACGATGAAGAATGGCGGACTGAGATGGACCGGCGGTGGCAGACCGTCGAAGAGGAGATGGCGCAGCGCGCACTTCACCGGGCATTCATCGTCAAAAACAAGCTCAGCCTTGACGCGCCCAGCCCGTATCTTTTGCTCACATCCGGCGAGGAGGACGCACCGGTTGAGGCCGTCCCTTTAGCGAGTTCATCGGCTGCCTTGCCAGCGGAGTTGCTGCCCAACTCACCACGTGGGAACAGAACCCGGTAGATATGGCGACGACAAACAGCATCCTCGCCCAGGGTTTTGCCGATGTCCTGAACACGCTCTCGGAGGCCGCTGCCCGCGCCCCGCTGAGCATGTATGTCCCTGGTGTCCCACAACATGGGACTTTCGGACATCATGCCCTCCGCCCCAAAACCGCTGCCGAGAAGGTGCGTGAACACCTCGCCGAGGTACCCGAAGATGCCGCGCTGTCAGTCCGCGATTTGGCGGCCAGGTTGGGGGTGGGGAAGTCTACTGTATCACGGGTGATGCAGTCGCTGCGAGATGAGGAACTATGTTCAGCTTAGTGTGCTGCCGAGCCGTTGCGCAGGTTATCATCGTTGATGACGCGCATAGCCGCGCCCCACCTGGTTGATAGTCAGTGGCTGCGAGAACGTTCTCGCAAGCTGGCGAAATGCCGCTGGATGATACGGGGCTGCTTATAAACAATTTCAATAAAATCTCATTACTAAAGTTGTTGACAGTCAGATTCACATGCATTAAAATGAATTTGTCGCTGATGTTCTCCGAGAACCTGAGTAGCTACAGGTGGGTGTAGACATAGGCGGTCTCCTACAGTGCAACGCCGGACTTACCCTTGGCAGAGGGGTGGTGTTGCACTAAAAACAGCCGGGACAGAGTGTAATTCTCTGTCCCGTTTTTGTTGGCTATTCCAGAAACGTGTTCCCGTTCGCTTAGATTTAGTTCTTTGAGCTTACTTTTGGAGTGGCTTGTTGCTTGAGGGTGACATAGTTACGGCGTCGAATTTAGGCATATTTGTCGAGCAAAAGCCCCATTTTCGGCTTGATACATGCAAATTCTATCTACTCCCTCGCCGATATATTTGACATGTCACACGGTTCTTCACCGCCTTCTGGGAGCACTTTTACCCAAGCATGATACGGCGAGAACATGTCGGCGGGCAAAGTCTCGCGCAGTGCCTCACGTTGGGCGAACCATGCCTTAGCGTCCGCAAAATTGTTGGGAAATGGCGGGAGCAATGTATCTACAGGGGATGACAGACGGCGATACTCGTATCCTAAGTCGTGGAGCAAGTCTCGAAACCGACCGTCACTGAGCGAGAGACCTGTAGCATTTTGAAGATGCTGCCGCAGAAGGGATACGGTCCATTGTTGCGTATTGTAGCCCAAAGCCATTGGAGAGCTGACCAGAATTGCTTCCAAGAGATGGCGGTAATTATCGTCAGCGGTAGGCGCTCGTCCAGAAGAGCGCAGATTCATGATACCCTCAAGCCCTTGTTTTTCGAAGACCTGGGTCCAATTGTAGATGGTCTGGCGCGTAATACCGAGCATTTTGGCTACTTGGATTGCACCATACCCTTGCGATAAGAGTTGGAAGGCCGTCAGTCTTAGACGCAGATGCGGATGGGACGCCTGCTGAAGTGCCGTCTCAATTTCAGCAGGTGTGAGGTGAGCAGAACATATACTGGGGGATGTCATTGTTGAACTCCTTGTGGATGCTGATGAACGGGGTCGAAATGAGCATAAGCGGGCAGAGCGGCTAGAATTTGGGTAACTGTGGAGGGGACTCTGCTCTTAAAAAGCCCCCTCTATATGTTGAATAGCAACTTACTACGAGGACACTTATTAGCCCTTGATTTAGAAGATGTGGGAGTGAGGATTCTGAGAATTCGAACCAGGACCGTCTTTAACCCAACCCTTCTGCTTCTTTATAGAACGGCAAACGACGAAGGTTAACCACTTCCGTACCACCACGAATCGTTACCTGCTAGCCAGTTTTCTGGAGTTCATTTTCAGAGGGCGCGAGGACTGCAACTGTTTCTCTTTTCCACTCCGGGTATTTTGTCCAGTAGCTGAAGCAAGGAACTCCTCCTATGATTCGGGCGGCAGTAGCCCCTCAGAAATAAACTGCGCGTGGAATAGTTTGGGAACTTCATCGCGGGAAAGCAATCCCCTCTGAAGCAGTTTGCGCACGGTGTGGATGTTGCCGTCGTGCTTCGGCGATGTGCGCTTAATCGTAGGAGAACGTTTTCTGTCGGCCCAATTGTTATACCAGTCATATTTGACTCGTATATTTCGGGCAATCCGGGAAGCATGTTGAAATGCGTTCGTATCGCCTTCCTTTTGCCATTCCGGTGCCCACTTTTTTTGATAACGTTGCGTTACCTCTTCTCGAATCCATGCCCGGAAGTCTTCGTCGTTGTCATACAGCTCGTTCGCCGACGGAAGAGGCCCTGCTGCTTCATTTTCCTTCCAGACCATCGGTTCATTCAGTTTGTCGATTGCATCCTTATTCAATCGTCCATTTCGGCAGTTTGTCAATTCGGCGATGTATTGTTCCAATGCTGTTTGTTTCGGTAGATACGAAGATGGTTTGGCCGGGTCTATCCCGTTCTGCCTAGAGTTGTCCGATTTTTTTAAATCTGAAATATGGCCAGGTGGCACCGCCATCGCCGCGTCAGCGGTGCTGGCGGTCCCCTTCGTCATACAACAAGAGCCGTTTTTGTCGGCATTCTCGCCCCACTTGGTTTTATTCTCTGAGGTAATTTGTGATGTACTCTCTGTTAAAGATTTGACATCTGATGGCGAATGAACTTGACATATCTTGTCAGATGGATTTGACACCTCATGGCAAGTCGAATTGACATCTGATGTCAATTCTTCCGCAGAATGAGTACTTATTGCCCTTACCCTTTCTTCGAATACTTCCCGATTCACACGTATGTGCGTCATAGGGATGCCGTTGAACTTATACGTCACCTTGATTAGGAGACCCCGTTTCACCATACGACCAATACACTCGCGAGCGGTTCGCGCTTTGATGCGGCATTCGCCAAACCAATCTGCATCTTTTTTGGCTAACCAGAAGTGCCCGTCGTGAAAAACCTGTAGCCGACATTTGCCTTTCTTATCATATCCATGCCAATACATGATTTGGCTGAATAACACTCCGTCATACAGCGCCCCATCATTTATATCGATGTAGATGTTGTTGACTGCTACCCCATCAAATTTACTGGATTCGCTGCGAAGATAAGCTTCCCAGAAGTTGTCTGACATATGGTAATCTCCTTCTTACAGGTGTAGCGCAACGTGGTGGCAGCCACGAAGCCGCAAAAAATAAGACCCTAATTGAGAGACAAGGCTGCAAAAGCAATACTGGGGCATGTAGGCAGCACGCCCCCAGTAATTTCCCTACAGTGCCCACCGGTTTGACGTCACCGGATTTGCAGAGTATCATCTACTTCAGGTCGAAGTGGTCCTTATTATACACCCTTTGACTTGGTTGCAGCAAATTTTGATATAGCTAAAAAGCTGTGGAGGAGGTGCAATCAAATGGATGAAAATTACCAAATGATGGTTCGTACTATTCCCGAACGGGAACCACGCGCCTATAAGTATGCCATGCACCGAATGAGCGGTTGGGTGGACTGGTTGACACTAACAGGACGTCCTTGGTATAAGCCGGATTTTGCTGCTTATCGAGACTATTTACTGAAGAAACGTGAACTCAAGCCGTTGACCGTAAACGCCCACCTATCCACGATTCGCAGTCAGTACCGACGGCTTCTTAAGGATGGGACCATTTATATGGCTCTTGAACGCGCCTTCGCCGCTATGCCAATAGCATTGCGCACAGAAACCGTGCAATTAACAATCGCTCAGATAGAGCAAGAAGTCCAGGTCCATTCGCTGCTTGAGGAAAAAGCGGCTAGCGTGGAGCATCTTCGCCTCAAGGCCGAAGATATCTTACAACTTCTTTTTAGTCCTGACCCAGACACATTCGCTGGCTGCCGAAACCGAGCCATTTTGGCTCTATTGTTTTTCACCGGGATTCGTGCCGTTGAGTTGTGTGCTCTAGACGTCAAAGACCTGATGTATGAAGGCAAGCAGGTACTTCATGTTCCCAACAAGCCGGGATGCATAGAACGAGTAATCCCCTTTGACTTGTTCAAATGGGGTCTCCATTGGGTGAAAGATTGGCTTGAACGTGCGCGGATTTCTGACGGGCCGTTGTTTCGCGGCTTTTATAAGGGGAGTACCAAGATACGGCAGAGTCGGCTAACCATTCACGCTGTGGAGAATATCTTAGCGCAGTACCCAATAACCATACACGGTCAGCAGGTCATAGTAAAGCCCATGGACCTTCGGCGGGCTTATGCGCGGGTTTTATTTGAGTACGGTTGGGAACCTGCCGACATAAAGGTATATTTGGGCCTCAAGGATAGTAATGCTCTTCTGGATTATATTGGTGACAGCCGAGCTGAGCTGAAGATACCACCTGGTGTCAATTTTTCTCAGCCCTACACCCTTACCCGTTGGTTCGAGAGCAATCAGATGTGAAGTGTTCGGAGAACGTTCTCGCACTTTCCACCTATTCCCAGATGCTTTTGAAGGAAGGCTACACGCCGTCACTCCCGGCTTCAGGGCAGAACTTGCCCCTGCCACAATCTCAGATGATGAAGAAGTCTCAGTAAAAAATTGGGGGAGTCCTCTCTTCTTCTTCCATGTCGTCGAACAGATGGCCCTTAAGAGCACATATCAATAGCGCTAGCTGGTTGTTATACCCGCTCGGAGAACGTTCTCCTGCTTCATTTACTGTGAGCGGCAGCGTCACCACATTCTCAGTAAAGGTATTGGCATTTTGCCGTAACCCCCATTTTCTTCACAAAATGATTGTCATCAAGTAGGTACGCGCAACAGCTTGGCGTATGGCTTGATGGCTGTGGTAGCCGCCCGGAGAACGTTCTCCCGCCCTCTTTGCTTCTATTTCGGCGGGACTGTCGGCGCTTGCCGCCGCTACATTTGTTGTATTCTCTGTTCAAGATTTGCCGTTTTCCTCAATATCCATTTCCATGTTTGATGAAAATGGATTTTGATGATTCATGAAAATCGGAATCGCCGCTCTAACACTGTTTGTCAGGCACAAAATCAAATCCTCTGAGGCAAACATCAAGAGGAAGGCCAGGCAAGTTCTAGCTTTTCTGACCAATAGCCGAATTGCTTAAGCTGCTGCGTGATTTCATCGATACACTTCGGAATCCATCGTACCAAGGGCATATCTTCTTCGGTATGCTCCTCAAGAAATTCGATAACTTCTTCAACTGTGGTGAACCCTACTCGTTTCAGTTCAGCAAGACATTTTTCGCTCAGACCTAAAGCTTCGATTCTTAGAGCGTCGTTAGGTTTCATAGATACTCCCATTAGTGACTAGAAGTGAAAGTACGTGGCCGGCCTCCTGTGTAGCGTATCCTAAAGAGGTCGCTTGTCCCAATTCTAGCAAGCCCAAGGTAGGTGATGAAATTCGAATACAGCTATTATGGCGAAATGAAGAATTGAACAGCTTATTTCAGCCTGGTCACGGGGCTAAGGCTGCTCGTCGAAGGTGATGGATGGCTTGCCACTAAGGAAGCCAGAAGTGAACAGGGGGGCGGCTTATGAAGAATACATCGATAAAAACGCCGGGAACCCCCGGCGTCGATAGCTGTTTGTACGGCCTGTTTTGCGGTGCTGCTAATCGTCTCTCGTTCCCTTCCCATTGTTCATCGCTTTGCGAATAGCGTCCGCCGCCAGTTTATCCTGACCGGGCAGGGCATGAGCGTAGATTTTCATGGTGACTTGAGGGTTCGCATGACCTAAGCGGGCACTGACGGCGGGTATCGGTACGCCTT
This sequence comes from uncultured Anaerolineaceae bacterium, assembly GCA_964472565.1. Lineage (GTDB taxonomy): Bacteria > Chloroflexota > Anaerolineae > Aggregatilineales > Aggregatilineaceae > DATAMF01. Next base: position 1,242 of record CAYYNB010000055.1, on the reverse strand, counting down.
CATCGAGCAGGAGACTGGCATGCAGGTGACGCAGACTATGCGGCGTAACGATAGGCAGGTTCAGACGGTTGCATTCTCGCTTGAGGGCGTGTTGAATCGTGCTGGCAAACAGGGGCTTGCCCGTTTCGCCCGTGAAGACAAGGTTCCACTCTTCCCACTCAGACCCGATAGCTTCTTTCCAGCTATCTTGCAGTTGTTTCTGCCGTTGGAGCGCGTTCGCTGAAAAATCAGGCAGGGTAATCGTTCGGACTGAACTATTGGTTTTCGCAACATCCAGGACCCACGCGCCGTCGATGCGATTGAGTGTGCGGCGCACGGTTAGGGACTTGTTTTCCCATCCGATGTCTTCCCAGTCCAAAGCAAGCACCTCGCCTAAGCGACACCCTGTCCCAACAAGCAGCGTCCAGAGCGGATTGAGCCAGTGGTTCTCTGTGCCGTTCAGAAAAGTAACGAGTTCAGCCGAGTTCCATAAGGTTTTTTGTGGCGTATTGTAGGCAGGTTTGAGCACCCGGTCGCAGGGGTTGGTATCCAGCCATCGCCACAATACTGCGATTTCAAAAGCACGATGCAGAATACGGTGCAGTTTTTCAGAGACAGACGGCGTGAGGTGTGCATAAAGGTTCTGAAGCCGGTCCGGTGTGACCCGGTCTATGCGTAGCTCTCCGATTTCCGGGCGTGCGCCGGTATCCAGGAACCACCGGTACCGGGCAATCGTAGACGGTTTCAAGTTGGGGGCATTATTCAACCAGGCGTCGAGCAGGTCATTCACCGTGCGTTTGCCAGGAGTAGGGAGACTTCCGGTTTTATCGGCTTGCCGCTGCAAATCGCGCAGCTTGTTTCGGGCCTCCCGTTGGGTCTTGCCGTATACCGTGTGGCGCACGCCTCCAACTTGCAACGATGCCTGCCATCGTCCATCTTTTCGTTTGGAAATAGTGCCTTCGCCAGAGCTTCGATTGGACATTTTTATCCCTCGTTTTGCTGCGCTCTGGTGAGGTAAGTTGCTGTCAAGTTGCTGTCAAGTTGCTGTCAAAACACAAAAATGGAGCGGTGGCAGCGCGCCAAAACGTGCAATTGGACGGCGTTTTCCCCGTAGAACTAACCCACAGTTGAGCAATGCGGGCGTGGTTCAGTGGTAGAACGTCTCCTTGCCAAGGAGAAGGTCACGAGTTCGAATCTCGTCGCCCGCTCTTAGAGCGTATTTGAAAATTAGGCAGCAGCGAGACGCCGAAGTATGGTGTGAAT
>CAYYNB010000054.1:14372-34061 GCA_964472565.1 uncultured Anaerolineaceae bacterium | reverse complement strand
CGATGGGCGTGAACGTGGTCGAGCGCGAAGGGATCAGCTTCCAGCACCCGGCGCGGTTTATCCTGGTGGGGACGATGAACCCGGAAGAAGGCGAACTGCGCCCGCAGCTTTTGGACCGCTTCGCGCTGTCGGTGGATGTGCGCGGGTTGGATAATGCCGGGGATCGCATGGCGATTCTCGAACGGCATATTGGCTTTGACGCCGATCCCGAAACGTTCCGGCGCGAATGGATGCCGAAAGAAGAAGAACTCTCGGCCAAGATCGACGTGGCACGCGGAATTGTGGAAACCGTCAAGTATGCGCGGCGGGATTTGTTCACGATTGCCAATCTGACCGCCAGCCTGGGCGTTGATGGACACCGCGCCGATCTGGTGATCCTCAAGGCGGCACGCGCGCATGCTGCGTATGAAGGGCGCACGCAGATCACCGAACGGGATATTCTGCTGGCGGCGGAACTGGCGCTGCCACACCGGATGAAACGCGGGCCGTTCTCGGAAGCGTCGCTGTATGAAGGCGAACTTGAAGAACGCTTGCAGCAGATCGCGGAAGATTTCGACGAACAGGCGACGGAAACCGTCACGACACCGTCCGGCGATCCCTCGGAACAGAAAAAAAAACTGAAGAAATAAGTGACTCCAACAGCCAGCCGGAGTCCGACGTGAGCGAACAGCAGGTCGAACCCGGCAGGCAGGACGTTTTCCAATCCCAAGATGCCAACTGGTGGGAAGGCGGCAAACAGGTCCAGGCGACCGAAGAATTTACGACGCGCCGCCTGGATACACCGCTGGACCGGATCACCCGGCGCATGAAAGGACGGCGCAGCCGCACGCGAACCGATCGGAAGCGCGGGCGGTATATCCAGGCGCGGCCAGCCGGGGATCAACGGGATGACATCGCGTTCGACGCCACCTTACGCGCGGCGGCACCCTTCCAGCGGCGGCGCAAGTCAGAACGGGATGTCAACGAACTCGCCTACTCCATCCATAAGCAGGATTTACAGCGTAAGGTTCGGGTGCGAAAGTCCGCGAACCTGATCCTGTTTGTGGTGGATGCAAGCTGGAGTATGGCGGTGGCAGAGCGCATGAACGCCACCAAAGGCGCGATCATGTCGCTGTTGACCGACGCGTACCAACGGCGGGATCGCGTGGGGCTGGTGGTGTTCCAGAAGGACCGCGCGCAGGTGATTCTGACGCCAACGAATTCGGTGACACTGGCGAAAAAAGCGCTGGCGGATATTCCGGTGGGCGGCAAAACGCCGCTGTCGGCGGGGTTGTTTGTGGCGCTGGAAGTCTTCAAGCGGGAACATGCGGTGCATCCAGATGTAATGCCGCTGATGATCCTGCTGACGGATGGCGCGGGCAATGTGTCGATGTCGGATTTACCGCCGCAGGTCGAGGCGCACCGGATTGCGGACCAGTTCAAAGATGCGCAGATTCGCAGCGTGACGATCAACATGGAACATGCGGCGTTTGACCAGGGACTCGCGCAGCAGTTGGCGGATAAACTCGGCGGGCCGTGTTATACGCTGGCGGAATTACACGCGACAGCGCTGTATGAAGCGGTGCGAAACGAGTTGGACCAGTAAAAATTCATTGAGCAGGGCATGTCCCTACAACCGCCTCGCACGACAGCGGGGCGTTTTTTGTGTAGATGAGGCGTTTTATGCAGCGAAGTGCAGAGTGGCAGGGTGTGGGGCTGATCATCATCGGGGCGTTTTGTTTCAGCTCCGCGATTCTGTTTGTGCGGCTGACGGATGGCCTCGGCGCACTGACGATTGCGTTTTACCGGGCGCTGTTCGCGTTCATCTTTTTGTCGCTGCTGCTGCCCAAATATCCTGAAGCGGCGCAGGTTGCCAAATACCGGACGGCGATCCCGATTCTGGCGGCGCTCGGTTTGATCGTGGCGCTGACGGTGGCGCTGTACACGTATTCGATCAAACATACGACGGCGGCCAACGCGGCGCTGCTGGTCAATTCGTCGCCGCTGTATGTGGCGGTGCTGGGGCCGCTGCTGCTCAAGGAAAAACCCGCCAAATACACCGCGATCAGCCTGGTGCTGGCGGTGATCGGGATTGTGCTGCTGTCCGATCCGCAGCATCTCGAAGTCGGGTCGGAATCATGGGACGGGATTATGGCCGGGGCGCTGTCGGGCTTCACGTATGCCTGGGCGATGCTGATCGGGCGCAAACTGCGCGGGCGCGTGACCGGGCTGACACAAACGATGTGGAGCGTCGGAATCACGATGCTGGTGCTGACACCCTGGGCTTTTGCCGCGCCGGGGCACCGGGTTGTTGAAAATCTGCCCTACCTGATCCCACTGGGTATTTTTTCGCTGGGACTCTCCTATCTGTGCTACTTCAGCGGCTTACAGCGGATTCCGGCGCAGGTGGTGAGCGTGGTGGCGCTGTTCGAACCTGTCGCGGGCATCCTGATCGGATTGATCGCGTTTGGCGAAGTGCCGGGTCTGCTGGGTGTGTTCGGCGGCGTGTTGATTCTGATCAGCATCTACCTCATTTCGCAGTCGGACTGATACCCCCCGCCCCCCCTTGAATCGCCGTTTGAGGGGAAAACACCCGAATTTTCGCGTCGTGAAATGCTGTTTCACGACGCGAGTTCTCGTGTTTTGCGTTTTGATTTGAAAAAGTGCCGTGACTCTCAGAACCAGAATAGCACAGATGTTCAACGATGGATAGTCTTCCGATGGTGAACTTGGATGGCTAACTCGGATGGTGAGTCACGAGGGTATTACAAGCTCCGCAAAAAATAGTAGGCACAAATTTCTTCAATTTATAGTAGAATATATATTATGCTGTTTTTTCGCAGAAAATTCTAGCTAATATAACTGGAGGGGGTTCTATGAAACGTCAGATTTCTTTACACTGGGTTATTCTTCTGTGTCTGGTTACTGCACTATCGGTGGTGCCGAACCACAGCATTGCAGCAGCACAAACGTCCTCATCGAGCGGCTGTGCAGGCATCAATGGGTTAACAGGAACCTTTGTCCCTGGCGAGAGTCACATGTTCACAGGGGATTTTCTCGCAGACGAAGTCGTTAACATCGTGTTTACGCTTGGCACGGGCACAACGGTAGGGGTAGTCGGTCTGCTCGTTAATGGCGTCTGGTATGGTGCACAGTATCAATCGGCACCCATCACGATCAGCTATACGGTTCCTGCGGATGGAACTTATGCATTCCATTGGGGAAGCCATGGTGGTTATAGTAATGGACCGGTCAATTACGCCGTGAACTGCGGGGCGGAAGGGGTACCAGGATGTGACGCGCTGATCAATATCCCCGCCCAAGCCGTCATGGGCAAATTTGTGGCTCCCGCGGCTGTCTATTCCGTGCCGGGTCAAATGATCGAACCCACGCTTACAATTGAGGCCGGGAAAACCTATCTGGTGATCGGACAGGATGCCAGCGGCGAGTATCGACAGATTCTCCTCCAATGCACGTTTGTCTGGGTTCCGGCAAACTCGGTTGGCCCGAATCCAGATGCGGTATGGAACAGTCGCCCCCTGCCCACCACTGTTGTGAAGTAGTTCCTTCAGCAGCGGGACAGATCATAATATCTGTCCCGCTCTACTTGGCTCCTACAGAAAAATCAGAAACTAATCGCCCGCAACTCACACCGGGTCCACATCGGGAGCACTCGCGGTGTCAGTGCAGCGCAGGGCGCGCCCCAACAGCAGCAGCACGGGCGAGAAGATCAGACTGGTGACGACGAGCGCCAAACGCAGCGATCCCGCCGTGCCGATGGCTCCAACCACCGGACCACCCGCGATCTGGCCGATGGCGTTGGTCTGGCTGGACAGCGAAAAGACGGTGGCGCGCACGCTCGAATCGATCTGCGGGTTGCTCCAGGCCATGAGGATCGGATACGTGATGCCGCGCAGCATTTGAGTCAGCAGGAAGGCGGTAATCGCCACCCAGAAGTTGGCCCCCAGCGCGAAAACCAACATCCCGATGATGGTAAGGGCATGGATGATCAGCAGGGCGCGGGCCGCGCTGCGCGGGTGGTTGACATCGATCCAACGACGGATGCCTTCGGTAGCGATCAGCGAGAGCAGCATCGAGATCATCCCCAGCAGACCGAACCAGACGACTTCATCCAGCAGATCGGGGAAGGTGAAATTTTCCAGGACATGCGCGGCCCATAGACGGTCCCAGCCTTCGCTGGAAAGACCGCTTAAGAGCGAGATACCCACCAGGATGATCAAGACCGTGCGCCCGCGAATCAGGCGCACGCCATCGCGGAAGGTGGTTATCATCGTGCGCCAGGAGTTACGGTCTTCGCGTGGGGTCGGCTTAAAGCCGTTTTCGGGCATGATAGCGATCAGGATGAACCCCAGGAGCATCATCAGGAAGCCGCCGAGCACAATCGGAAGCTGAATGTGGATGCTGCCGAGCGCGACACTGGCAGCAATGCCGATCAGCCCGCCGATTTGCCCGATCTGCGCGCCGCGTAAAAAGGCACGCCCCGCGCGTTCTTCGCCCAATTCATCGGCCACCCACGCCTGCTGTGCGCCGCTGGTGAAGGTCGCGCCGAGGCCCCAAAACAGTTGGGAAAACAACACCACCCCGAAATGGGGGAACGACCCTTCGAGCATGAAGCCGAAGCCAATCAGGATCAGGCCGACGATCACCGAAATCCGGCGGCTGTAGACATCGGCCAAAATGCCGGTGGGAACCTCAAAGAGAAAAACCACCGTCTCGAGCATAGTGCCGACCAGCACCAATTGCAGCGGATTCAGCTTGACCACGGTGACGTGGTAAACCAGATTGAGCGTGAAAATCAATGCGAACAACAGTGATGTCGAGCCTTCCAGCAGCAGATAGACCAGGAAGGCATCGCGTTTTTTAAACAGGGCATGAAACAAGGCTGTTTCCTCGTGTGAGAAGGAGCGTTATCCGGCGATCAGGCGTACTCGCTCAGGGAATAGACCAGTGCGGTGGTATGACGGATAGCGATTTTCATATGCGTCCGCCTGTTTAGAAGATGGATGTTTGTTTTAATGCTGCGGATGATCGTAGCATGGAAGGGGACGGGGAGTCAATGGAGTCAGGCTGCCGATTCTTCAACCGGTTCACCGGCATAAGCTAAGACAATCTGGTGACGGGGTACGTGGGCTTGAAGCAGAGCATCGATTAAGGGTTTGTCGTTCACATCACGTTCGACAATAATCCGCTCACCAACGATCCGGACAATCAAACCGGCATCAACAATTCGTTTGTCGGGCAAATACCCCACTGAAACCACTGTAAAAACAGTGCCGTCGCTGTTTTCTGTCAGGTAACTATAGCCGTTGAGGGCCTCGCCTGTGTAGCCTTTCAGCACATCCCGCAACGTTTGGGTCAGTCGATCCATGCTAGAATCTCCTCTTGCTCAGGATTGAAAACCAGCAACCGAACACGATTATGTTTCAATGTTTGTTTGCCAATCTCTTCACTTAGAATACCACGATACGCAGCCTCTGGAACAGCAAGATAGAGTGGTAAGTCGATCTGAAGATATTCTAACGCCGCTTGATAGAGGGTGTACTGTCCTACGGCCTGGGCCAGATATTCAATCGGTGATGGCCTGTTTTCAAAGCCTTTGACTTCAATCAAAACAACAAGTTGATTCGTTTCGTTGCCAGCACGAATATCAATCCATAAACGGCGATTTTCTATGATTATAGCAATCTGCTCGTCAATCCGATTCCATCCCGCTTTTCTCAGCGCGTTAATCACCGCATCCTGGTAGCGATCTCTGGCTGGCATAATATTCCTTTTCAGACACAAGAACCGCCCATCAAAAAGGCGATAACTTTAGCTTATACCGAAGCGGATGAGACGACAATGGTTCATCGCAGGATATAACGGAAGATGCCCGCATCCTCAAAAGCCCGCATAGAAGTATATTGATCGGCACACAGCGGCTTGTCCGTCACGATCACGCGGACATCGGGCGGTGAAGCGAGGCGGTAACAGTCACCGGAATGGGTGAAATTGTCCGGGGTGAGGTGTGCGACATACAGCGGGCGGCGGTAGTAAAAGAGCGAAAAACTCTCGTTGATGTCGTCGGCATAGGGAAGGCCCACCGCATCCAGATCGCGGGCGATGTCATCGACGGGCCAAACGAGATTGTGATGGCGTTCGGCCCAGGCTCCACTCCATTCCAGCACCTGATCGGGGTATTCCGGCGGCGCATAAGGGCGCATAAACAGCACACTATTCCAGGCGGCGAACAGCGCCCCGGCGGCCAGACTCGCGGCGAAAAAGGCGCGCCGGGACAGGCGCTCATAGAAAAACTGGACAGCGAAGGGCAGAATGGCAATCGCCAGCAGCACGATGTACTGCTGGGTGGCGCGGTAAAAATAGAAGGACCACAGCAGCAGGTGCGGCATGATCCAGAGCAGCAGGCGTTTATCGTGCTTCCACAAATACCATAACGCCGCGCCGAAGAGGATCAGGCCGAGCAGCGGGAAAAAATAGGCGTTGAGGCCCTGGATATTCTCCCAGAGGGAAGTGAGATTCAAATGGGAGGCACGGGCGCGCAGCGTGTTTTTGGTATACTGCCCCGCCCCGACATGCACCCCATAGATCGACTCGCTGAAATGGGGAACCAGGATAAGAAAATAACCGTAGTAGAGGCCGTAAAAGGCGGCAACGGGCAGATACCGTTTGATCAGCAGACGGAGGCGCGGCCAGTTCGCCCAAAGATACAGCGCCCCGGTCATGGCGACAAACAGGCTGTTTCCGGTGTTGATCAGGAAGGCCAGAATGAGGCAGAAATTGATCCAGTAAAAGCGGCGGGTTTCGCGGGGATCCGTCAGATCGAGGGACGAGATACGCAGGCTGCGTACAGCACACAGCAGCGCCCACACCATGATGCTCCAGCCGAAAGCCATCGAGGTCCAGTGGTACACGGCGCTGCATGCGACCAGCAGCCCGCTGATCAGGCCGACGCGCAGCCCGCCGAGATCGCGCCCCAACGCGATCACCTGCCACGTCATGAGCAGGGAGACGAGAATAGCAATCAGGCGCAGGCCGAGTTCCGAGTCAGGGAACAGCGCGAGTCCGAGCGCGGAGAGCAGATAGCGCAGCGGGGGGTGGTAGGCGCGGGTGAGCAGTTGGCCGATCTCGGAGAGCGATACATCCCCGCTGGCGATGGGCGCGGCGATCTGAAGCTGATCGACTTCATCGGAACCCTGAAACTGCCCATGCAGCAGCGGAAAATTGCTGAGAGCGGCGAGCATGAGAATAACGGCATAGCTGCCGATGATCAGCAGCCGGGATTTTGAGACCATGGTGATCCGTTTGGGTGGATGTTAAACCGGGGCGCAATCGTAGCATGAGGGCGGCGCGGGCGTCAAAAAACGCTGTTTTTATTCCTCATCATTCTGTTCGGATTCTTCGGACTCGGTTTGAAGTTCCGTTTGAGGAACATACAGAATAGACGCGCCTTGTGCTTTGTGCTGGCGATATTCAATCAAATTGTGGTAGGGTGGTCTGGCTAAGCCTTCGGCACGTGCATCGGCTAAGGTGCGATAATTCATCCAGTAGTCATCAAAAACTTCCACACCCAACGATGCAAAAATCCCCGATCCATTCAACAGGCGTTCTTCAAAGACAGATGAGCCAATATTCCGCGTGTTTCCACTGCCGGGGCGATCCGCTGCGATACGAAATTTTTCGTGGAAGAAGAATTCGAAATCTCTGGCAACCGAAGGAATTTCTTGCAAATAATCAAGCCGATATACCCGGCGTTCATCTACATCACGTATTGGGGTATAGATAACACCCAAAATATAATGCCTGGAATAGGCGTTATAGGGAAATGTGCTAATCGATGCGACATCCCGCGCGCGAAAGTAGCCCATATAGGTTCCCAACGTCATCCCATTCACTTTTGAAAAACCCTGACGATCTATACCTGTGCGATAGGTTGACTTGATATCAACCGCATATTTGGCCCCATCTGGCGCAACCAGGCTGAGATCAGGATACTGATTCTGCTGACGAGCAAGAACAATTTTATAACTATGAACCGCTGCAAATTCAGCTAATACCGGAAACATGAGTAGTTCAAGTATTTTGGAAAGCACTTTGGTATCCAGCGAGATCGTGTAAATCTGCTGGTAGACGTCAATAAATCCTTTGACTGTCCAATCCCCCGTTTCGGTGGTTACACGCTGGCGCAGTTGATCGAAATAACCGACAAACTGGTTATGAAGATCATCATTCATCTTAAGCCGCCTTTATTGAGCGATTAAAAGGACTTCTTTGGAGTCGCGCCTGGACAAAACGTACTTCTGTTTTTTGTTCGCTTCAACGACGTGCTTTTTATACTGCCGCAACAGTTCAATCAGTGTCTCTTTGGATGGAATGCCATCATCGCGGTAGGACACCATCAGAATACTGTTCTGATAGCGGGCAAAAACGGCATCAAAAGCATCTGTGATTTGATCAGCCTGGGTCCAGGGGGAAGCAAAACGCGTGAGGCGGCGGTGTTTGGACTGGTAATCGATGCGCGGCGGCCACTCGTTATAGGATGTGAGGCCCTCCAGGAAGTGATAAAACTCCTGATAATCGACACCAACCCCTTTGGTGCTGAGATATGGGGGGTCGATATAGACCAGATCCACTTGTGTCGGGGCGTCCAGCGCATCACTGCACAGCGCCGTATTGTTCCGGCCATTATCAAAAACAGCGGCGTTGGCTTCGGCGGCAAACGCGCGAAAATGGGTCTCGAAAGCCGTATCCCAGGTGGTTTTGTTGCCAAATGAACGCGATACATCCGCCTGCCGCATATACAGATTGGCGCGATGAAACAGATTGTAGGGGCGCTTGATGATGCACGCCTGATACAGCGCAAAGCGGGCTAAGGCTTGTTTCACCGGGTCGGTCAGCAGATGGTCGATATGGTAAACCACCCGATCTAACCAGGCGTTTTCCTCATCGGTAAAATAAATTCCCTGAAATGTCTGGGCGATAAAATCAGGATAATGGATGTCGGGCTGAGGATTCAGAACCAGATCAAGATCGGCGGCGCTTAAATGCGTCTCATTGTTTTGAATCAGGGCGAGGCCGATATTCCAGTTAAAGCGCAGCAGATCGTTGTAAATAACTTGTTTTCCGGCGGTCTTGAACAAGTGGCTCACACAACCAGTCCCGCCAAACAAATCCAGCACCGTATCGAATTCTAAGGTTTCAGTATTGGCCCAAATCCAATCGAGCAGTTTCCGTTTGCTGCCTTGATAACGTGTCGAAGGAAATGGGCTGTCAATCCGGCGCGATTGTTGGGCAGAAAACAGGGACTGCTGCACCAGTTTCATAGATCCCCGTGTGCCTTGTACCAGTTATAGGTATCCAGCAGACTCTGGCGGATCGGAACCTGGGGTTCGCCCAGTTCACGCCAGGATTTCTGGCAGTTATAAAACATCATGTGGGCGCTCAGTTGAAGCTGGTTGCCGTCAATGGGCAGCGGCACATGGAAGCGCCGCAGCACCCGCGCAACTTCGGCCACCAGCAGCATGATCCAGGCGGGCAGGATGATCAAACTGCGCTGTTCGCCGAGGGTATCAGCAATCAGGCGGAACCACGCTTTGTGGGTTAAATCCACCGAGCCGAGCAAATAGCGCTCCCCGGTGCGGCCTCGTTCGGCGGCGGCAATATGCGCAGCAGCCACGTCGCGCACATCGATCACGGTCACGCCGCCGGGGGGGATCGTCGGCGGGACGTTGCCGCGCGCCATCTCCAAAATGACGCTGCTCGAAATCTGGTTGAGATCGCCCGGCCCGGTGATCACGGTGGGATTCAGGATCACGCAGTCGAGGCCGCGCTGGATCGCCCGGTAAACCTCGGCTTCGGCCAGAAATTTACTGTGACCATAGGGCATAATGTGCTGATCCCAGTTAAAGCGCATGCTTTCGTCCATGCTGCGCAGATCGGCGCTGTAACCGATGGACGCCGCGCTGCTGGTGACGATCACCCGCTTGACGCCCATTTCTTCGGCGGCTTGCAGCACATTCCGGGTGCCGTCTACATTGACTTCATAAATGCGGCGGGGATCACTGCGCCAGTAATCGGCTACCGCAGCGGTATGGAAAACCCAATCGACGCCTTCCAGCGCCACCCGCAGCGAGTCGAGGTCCATCACATCGCCAATGGCGTGCTCACAGATGACATCCGCCAGCGCATCCAGGCGGCTGGTGCTGCGGCGCAGAATCCGCGTGTCATAGCCGCGCTCAACCAGCATCCGCGCGATATGCGATCCGACAAACCCCGTGCCGCCCGTAACCAGTGCTGTAACCATAATCATCTCCCACGCCGCGCCCAATTATTCGTTACCCCATCCCCGCCCAGAAAAATGTAGCCCCTTGCACTGAGGAAAGGGGTGTCAAACTGGATAAAGGGAATAGACCAGCTAAACCAGATATTCGCCATCCCGGATCAGGGTTTGCCCATCGACGGTCAGGGTAGGATGACCGATCACGCCGTCCAGGTGAATCGGGGCATGATTTTGACCGCCATACGCGGCCAGCGCATTATGCCCGATGGCGATATGCACCGTACCCATGACCTTCTCATCGGTCAACACATTACCTTGCAAACGGGCGTTCGGATTCGTACCGATGCCCAATTCGCACACCACGCGGCAGCCTTCGCCGTTGGGTTTACGCTCGCCGTCCTGAATCATGTCGAGCAGGCGCTGGGCTTCGCGCCCGCCCTGAATATCAACCACGCGCCCCTGCTCGACGGTCAGGCGGATCGGTTCCTGGATCAAAATGCCGGGATAGGATTTATCGACAATAAACACCCCTTCGGTCTGGTCTTCGATAGGCGCGACGTAACATTCACCTGCCGGAAGATTACCGTGTTCGTGCGAGTTGTGGAACAGCCCGGTATCGCGCTTGATATCGCGCCCGGTGATGTCCAGATAGAGATCAGTGCCCAACGGGGTGGTAAGATGCACTTTGGAGCGCCCAGTGAGCTTGTCGCCCAGGCGGTTGGTCAGCATGGCGATCTTCCGATAATCAGCGCTCAGTTCATGTTCCAGAATACTTTCGTTGATCATGGGGCCGGACGCATAGCGGGCATGGCCTTTTTCGAGCGCCTGGATCATTTCGAGGGCGCGCGGCGTTTCGATTTCGGGATTGCGGCGGTGTTCAAAAATCAGCGCCACATCGACCTGCTGGGCCAGATCGTACAACATGGCGGGATAATGCGGCAGCGGGCGGGTCGCATCGGGGAGCACATAGGACCACAGTTCACTCGGCCCTACCGCAGCGATCTGCTCGACCAGTTCCATGCGCATAATTGCCATTGGCTCATCCGTCACCAGCATCACTTTTTCGCCAGGTTGGATCGCCATGCAGACCTCAACAATATTTTCGACCCATTTCAACATAAGTTTTTTGCCTTTCGATGGACAAATGCGTTGAAAAGTATACCGCGATGGCAGCGAAGAGGAAACTGGGACCGCTGCCAGCAGACAGTGGCCCCCGAAGAAACTCAGCGGTTGCGCGAGGCTAATTTCCACAGAACCGGAGGAACCAGACTTTTAATGCTAGATTTCACGATTTAACGAGGGCGAATTTCCAGTGCATGTGCTGCACAGAATTCAGCCAGGGGTTTCGCATATAACCCCGTTTTAAAGTATGCTTCCAGTTAAAGCAGTCGGTTCGCCGCATGAACCAGGTCAGCCAATTAAACATGAGTAGACAGGGCGGGCATGAACGAGACAAATGAATGGACACAACGGATCCAGGATGTCATTGCCAGCGATGAAGGGTTAAGTGAGGGCTTGAACGACGAGGAAGCCCTGCCGCTGATCGAATGGGGCCGTCAACAGGCGGAAAAACTGGGCAGTAAGCTGGCCGACCCTACCGACGAAAAAGCGGCAGCAACCGGACATGTGCTGGCACGACTGATGAAACGGATCACATGGCTGGCGGTGTACCGTCAGGAAAAAGATGCCAACTGGTTGGCACAAACCATAAGCGAGATCAATGATCTGAATCGCCAACTACACGGCGCAGAGGCCCCCGCACTGACACCCGAAGAGGTGGCAGGACTAGTGAGCCACAGTGACGTGGTACAAAAAGCCATGCAGCGGCTCACACCAACGGGTGAGACGATCACCACGATGCTGCCGAGCGAAACTGCGCCAACGCCACTACCGGGCGAAACTGCGCCAGGCGGAGCGATGCCAACGACGCTGCCGGGGCGCGAGGTGCCCCAACCGGAAGAGACAACACCCGACGTACCACCGAATGAAAACCCTGGCTCATCCAGGCCTGGCGGATTATTGGGTGCCATTCAGTCTATTTTTTCACGTGATTCAGGAGGAAATGAATGAGTTACAGCAAACGATCGCGCTCATCGGGGCCAACCAGCACCGGGCAGCGGGTTACACTGGGTACCATTGCCGCTGTTGTGATCGCCGTCATTGTTTTTGTTACACAACTTATCGGAGGGAATGATTCCGACAACGAGAAAGATAACGACAAAGAAAGCAATAAGCCGGTTGCGACGGATGTCGTGCAAGGCGTGATTAAAACCAGCGATGCATTGTCCTTAGCTGGAATGCAAGTCATGATGGCCCCGGCCACCGTCGATGAAAATGGCGAAATCAACATAACCGTCACCTTCAACAGCCAGGGGCAGATCGAAGTAAAGGGGATGATGACGACAACCGTCGATGCCAACGGCAAATTTGTTTTTAATAACGTCGCCGCCGGACGATACGCCATCGAGTTTGTGGACTTGATGAATACGCTTCAGCTTGTGGATAAAGCCGAAGGGCAGGGCGTGGATTTGGGAACCCTGACGCTCATCAAACAGGCCGATGGTAGTTATACGCTCGAACAACCCGTGACAACGCCGGGAGCAACCGTCGTTGCGAACGTGCCCGACACGCTGCGCGCGATTCCGGGCGGCTATGATGGCGGCTGGTTCCAGCTCTATTTCGCCGATCCCAGCGCGTTTAACGGCACCTATCGCGGTGCGCCGATTGAAAATTCACTGGTTGCCGCGATTGACAACGCACAATCGACCATCGACGCCGCGTTTTACGAGATCGACTCGGTGCCGATCACCGAAGCCTTGATCCGCGCCCACCAGAACAATGTGGCGGTGCGGATTGTGACCGATGACGAAGGCGCGATCAACAAACCGAACTCCACCATTCATGATCTGATCAAGGCGGGCATTGAAGTCGTCGATGACGAAGACCCCGGCAGCCTGATGCATAATAAATTTTTTGTGATCGACGGGCTGTATGTGTGGACCGGGGCGACGAATGTCACCGAAGCGGGAATGTATGAGAACAACAACAACGCGATGCTGATCCGCAGCAGCCGCCTCGCCTCGGCCTATGACGCGGAGTTTGAAGAAATGTTCACCAACCACGCCTTCGGCAGCCTGTCCCCCACCACCGGACAACGCGAGTCGGTAACGATTGAAGGAACCCAGATCGAGGTCTATTTCGAGTCGGAAGAAAAGTCCCCCACCGACGCCCCCACCCGCCTGATCGAACTGCTGGACAGTGCTCAGACGGTCCAATTTATGGCCTTCTCCTTTACCGACAGCCTGGAAGCGGGCAGCGGCAGGCAGGCAGTCAGCGTGATGGATGAGATGATCAAGCAGGCGACCTCCGGCCAACTGGCAGTATCGGGAATTATCGAAGTGCGCATGCGGCAGTATGTCAAGCCGATGTACTGCGCGGGCATCGATGTGCGACAGGACGGCAACCCCAGCACCTTCCACCACAAGGTGTTTATCCTCGACGAGTCGATTGTGGTGATGGGATCGTTCAATTTCTCGGCCAGCGCCGCTGAAGATAATGATGAAAACATGCTGGTGATTCACAGCCCGGCGATTGCGCAGGCTTTTCTGGAAGAATTCGCCAAACGCTGGCAGGAGTCCGTACCGATTCCTGATGGCACCTTTGACTGCTAGGAGCACCGCCGGTTCATGCGTGAGTCGTCCCCCAGTCCCACCGATATTTTGCGCAGCCTGCGCCTGCTGCGCAGCGAAGAGGCCGACGATCGGAAGCGTGGAATTACCATTCTGAGCGCACTGGTGGACGATGCGCGCGTGCTTCAGGTGTTTGAATATCTGTACCAACACGATCCAGAACCCGCTGTGCGCGATATGGCATGGCGGGCCATCAATCACCAGGGACCATCGATCCCGCGCCCGGTGCCGGAACCCCCCGCGCCGCCAGTGCCCCAAATGGAGCAGCAGCAGCCCTCCCGCGCCTTGTATGTGCTGCAACCGCGCCACGCGGGGCTGGTGGCGAAACAACTGCGCCAGCGCCCCCCAAAACGCCGCCTGTCCTTCGCGCTGATCGGCCTGCTGCTGCTCAGTGTAGGGCTGTTGTGGGGGCTGGTGCTGCCGTATCTGGCAAGCTGGTACGAATACCGCCAGAACGGAGTCACCGCACCGCGCGCCCAGGTGTATGATTTGCAGCAGCGCGGGAATAAATATTATGTGCTGTACCGTTTCAGCCCCCACAGCGCGAGTGATGCCACAGGCGAAGAAGGGGCCGGGCCGCTGTATTACGGGGAGCAGCGTATCAGCCGCGAAACCTTCCGCGCAATGGCCCCAGATACGTTTGAGCCGGTGGTTTATCTGCCGGACGATCCCAGCCAGTCGTATCTCAAAAATCGTCCGAATCCTGATGTGGTGCGGGGCGAACAAATAACCCTCGCGGCGATGGTGCTCACGGCACTGCTGCTGATCCTGCTGCTGATCGGCGGCATCCGAGGGTGGAGGCGCGGCGGCAAGCGAGTGATCAAGGGGCAGATCGTTTCCTGCACCAGCCATGTCGATCAGGATGGGGATTTAAATATCAAATTCCGCTACCGTTTCCGCTCGCCCAGCGGCGACATGATTACCGGGCAGATCAGCCAGATTCGCAACGATCTAAAAAACAAGGCGCTGCCCGACGAAGGAACGCCGGTTGCCGTGTTTTATCGCAGCGACAAATCCCACACGCTACTGTAGGTCCACCCCCTAAAACCTGGGTATTCCGGTTTTCTTTAACCTGGGCTTAACCATCTTTTTTTAGGATGAAAGCAGATCAGATTGCATTTGGGGAGGTCTAGTCATGTCCGATCAGGCGCTTATCACCCGTTATCTGCGGCAGCTTGAAAGCCTGGACCCTATGGAGCGTCAAAACGCGATTTTATTTCTGAGCGCGTCACAGGACGATCCGCACATTGCCAGCCGCCTCCAGCAGATCGCACATTACGATCCGGTGCCCGATGTGCGCGCGCTGGCCCAGCAAAAACTGCTCACCCCCTCAACTCAACCCCTCGCGGACCGCTTTTTTCTGTTTTATCCTCAAAACCGCCGTTTTCTGGATGGCACCCAGCCGAAATTAGCCGGAGTCTCGCGGGGATGTTTTTTCGGCACGATGATCGGCTGTATGATCGCGCTTCTGCTGGTGCTGATCCTGGTCGGGCTGCCCGCGTGGCAAAAAGGAAGCGATCTGAAGCATAAGGGCATCACGACCACTGCGACCGTTTACGCGCACGAGATCAACGATAATAGTGACGGCACGAGTTATTATGTCAGCTATGAATATTGGGTCAACGACAACCGCTATTGGACTCAGGAGCAAGTTAATCAGGAGCACTACGATCAATGGGGTGTTGGCAGCGGCGTAACCGTCCGCTATCTGCCCACCGATCCTCAGCAGTCGGACCTGGTTGACGACAGTACCGAAGAGCGAACACAGAATATCCTGCTGATTTTGGGTATCGTAACCTGGATGGGGCTGATGTTGATTGCCATCTATGCGTGGAATCGCTGGATGTGGATGCGACGACTGATCAGCAATGGCACCCTGCTGCGGGGAACTGTGCAGCATTTCCATCTGTCGAAAGACAGCGAAGGTGGCGTTACGGCAGAACTGCACTACCGCTTTACCACCCCCACCGGGCGGGTGATCACCAAAAGAGAAACGCGCGGCGGTACCCCACAATCCGAAAAACAAGCCCCACCGCTGCCCGGAACGCCGGTATATGTCCTATTCGCGGACGAATGGACCTATCGGGTGCTGTAAGGTATAAGGCCGATCCAAGAACCATTCATCCGGTTTGACTCCCCTTCCCTGAGGGAAGAGGCAAGGGGGGATGGGGTCAAGCAAATCTTGGCGCAGCCTAACCAACCGGATCGTTCGACCTTCGATCCGGTTGGCGCTGCATGCCGCTCATGATAGACTGAATTTGATCCCGTTATCCAACCGGTTTTCACCATTCCTCAAAATAGAAAATCCGTGCTAACATTAGGATACACGGCCTATGAACCGGTCAGACAAAGAGGCAAAAATCTATGCCATTTATTGAAGCACCTACGACTTTTTACATGGGACGCCGTTTCGATCCGACGACTCGCCGCTTGATTGACGAAGTGGTCTATTACGATTCGCGCGACCTGACGACGCACGCTGTTGTGGTCGGGATGACCGGCAGCGGCAAAACCGGACTGTGCATCACCCTGCTTGAAGAAGCGGTGATGGACAACATTCCCTCGATCATTATTGATCCTAAAGGCGACATCACGAATCTGCTGTTGGCCTTTCCCGAACTGCGCCCGCAGGACTTTGAACCCTGGGTCAATATCGATGATGCGCGGCGGGCAGGGTTGGAAGTGAACGAGTACGCGGCAGATGTCGCGCAGCAGTGGCGTGATGGGCTGGCAAGCTGGGGCATCACCCCGCAGCGGGTCGCCTACTACAAAAACAATGCGCGCTTCAGCATCTACACGCCCGGCTCAGACGCGGGTCTGCCGATCAGCATTCTCGACGCCATGCAAGCGCCCCAAAACGGCTGGCAGCCGGGAGATGACGAATTCCACCGCGAACGGATCAACGGCATCGTGACGGCGCTGCTGGCGCTCATCGGCAAAAATGTCGAGCCGGTCAAGGACAAGGAACACGTCCTGATCGCGAATATCTTCGAGTATGCATGGCGGCAGGGCATGGACCTGACGCTGGAAGATATTATTCTCCAGGTCCAAAGACCACCGTTCCCGAAGCTCGGTGTGTTTGATGTGGATACGTTCTTCTCTGAAAAAGAACGTTTCAACCTGGCGATGGAACTAAACAACATCATCGCGTCGCCCAGCTTCCAAAGCTGGATTCAGGGCGAGCCGATGGACATCCAGAGTCTGCTGTATACGCCCGAAGGCAAGCCGCGTGTCAGCATCTTTTATGTGGCCCACCTCAACGAGTCCGAGCGGATGTTCATCGTCACGCTGCTGCTCGAAAATGTGATGGCCTGGATGCGCACCCTCAGCGGGACAACCAGCCTGCGCGCCCTGATCTACTTTGACGAGGTGTTCGGCTACTTCCCGCCGCACCCCTACAACCCGCCCAGCAAAGCGCCGATTCTGCAACTCTTGAAACAGGCGCGCGCCTTTGGGATCGGCATGGTGCTGGCGACCCAAAACCCCGGCGATCTCGACTATAAAGGGCTGTCGAACGCGGGCACGTGGTTTATCGGCAAGCTGCAAACCGACAACGACAAAAAGCGCGTGTTGAGCGGGCTGGAAAGCGTGGCGTCGGTGGATGGATCGCTGAATATCGCGGACGTGGATCGCCTGTTGAGCAGCATCGATCCGCGTGTGTTTGTGATGCACAACGTCCATGATCGCACCGGCCCCACACCGATCCATACGCGCTGGGCCATGAGCTTTTTACGCGGGCCGCTCACCCGGCAGCAGATTCGCATTCTGATGACGGATCAGCGGGCGCAGCCGTACTATCCGACCTACCAGCAGATGCAGCCTTACGGCGCGCCGCAAGGCACACGCTCTTATGGGGTCCAGCCGCAGGTCACACAGCCCTATGGCACCCCGCTCACCCCCGCGCCGAACGCCGCTTCGATCCTGTCCGAACCTGCGATTCCACGCGGAGCCACACCGCCGCCGATGACACTGCCCGAAATGGGCGAAGCGACTCCGCCGCCGACTTCCCTGCCGGGCTTTGAAAATCCGCCGGTGCGTCCTGCCAGCATGCCGGATATGTCATTCCAGGAGCAGAATCTCACCCAGCCGACAGCGAACCAGTTTACCCGCTCGACTCCATCGCGGCCTATTGTCACCGGCGCGACGAGTTCAACCGGCAACACGCAGGGACTGCCCGAAGGCTTCAGCCTGACAAAACCGCCGCTGCCATCGAGCATGGTGCAGTATTTCCTGCCGTCTGAAGTCTCGATGCAGCAAGCGCTGAGCCAATGGGAGCGGCAGACGGGCTTACAAGCCAAAGCCTACGGCGGCGCGCTGATTCTCTACAAACCGATTCTGGTCGCACAGGCGCAAATCCGCTATACGGATCGCAAAAGCGGCGTTAATTATGTCGAGTCGTTTGCCTACCATATCCCGCATGTTGAAAAAGCCGGGTTGATCCATTGGGACGACTACGCGACAACGTATCTCGACCCCAAAGACCTGAGCCAGGAACCGCTGGGTGAAGCGGCCTATGGTGCCCTGTCGCCCGGCCTGTCCGATTCGAAGCGGATGACGGCCCTGAAAGGTGAACTCACCGACTATCTGTATAACAGCTCAACGCTGATTCTCATGTACAACTCGCAGTTGGATCTGTACGGCCAGCCGGGAATGCGCCGCCGTGACTTTTTGGTCCAGGCGCAAAACCTCGCCCGCCAGCGCCGCGATGAAGAAATTGACAAAGTGGCCGCCCGCTACGAAAAACAGTTCGATGATCTGGAAGGCAAAATGCGCAAGATCGCGCGCGGCCTGCAAAGTGATCGCAAACAGCTTGACGCCGTGCGCAACGAAGAACTCTTCACGATGGGTGAAGCGGCGCTCAGTCTGCTGCGTGGGCGCACCACCTATACGCTGTCGCGGGTGAGCCGCGCCCGGCGTTATAAGAGCAACATCCAGGGTGATGTCTACGAGTCCGAAGCGCAAATTTCAGAGCTGGAAAATCAGCTTGAAGAGGCCGAAGCCCGGATGCAGGACGAACTGGCGGTGCTCAACGCCAAGTGGAGCGATATTGCCAGCATCGTCGAAGAATACCGGGTCACGCCCTTCAAAAAGGACATTTACCTGAGCATCTTCGGGATCGCCTGGAAGCCGAACTGGTTGGTGATCGTCAACGGCACGCCGACGCTGGTGCCCGCCTGGGGGACAACCGGCCCCACGCCTGCCGCATCAGAAGCCCTCGAAGAATAGTTCTCCCATGCACAGGGGTATGGGCTGCTCAT
The DNA here is from genome assembly GCA_964472565.1 of uncultured Anaerolineaceae bacterium. Taxonomy (GTDB): domain Bacteria; phylum Chloroflexota; class Anaerolineae; order Aggregatilineales; family Aggregatilineaceae; genus DATAMF01. The sequence goes on along the minus strand of CAYYNB010000054.1, from coordinate 14,838 downwards.
ACCCCTGTTTTTTTGGATTAGTTCCAAAGTACCTGTCATATCTCCGGGGTCAGATCGGTCTAATAGTTAAAGCAACGGTTGAGACTTTATGGAGAGACAAGGTATGAGTCCGTACAGACGCATTCAAACGTTTTTCAGCTTACTGCTCCTGCTGCTGCTCGCCAGCGTGATTGTGGTTCCCAACCAGGCCGCGCAAGCCCAGACCGATGACGACGAGATTGAAGTGATCGTCGAGATTCAGGGCACGGTGGAAGCCATTGCTGCGGATCAGATTCTGGTCGGCAGTGTAGTAGTCCATGCGAATGACGCATTTGATCCGGCCACCCTCAGTTTAGGGCAGGAAGTGCTCGTAACCGGGTATCTCCTGGATGATGACAGCATCAACGCGACCCAACTGGTATTAGTGGATGATGTCGATGGGGATGAGGTGCTCAACGAGGCGGATAACTGCCCCGAAGTCGCCAAC
>CAYYNB010000054.1:0-14272 GCA_964472565.1 uncultured Anaerolineaceae bacterium | reverse complement strand
GATAACTGCCCCGAAGTCGCCAACCCGGATCAGGCCGATGCGGACGCCGACGGGGTGGGCGATGCCTGCGACGATGACAGCGAAGAAGCAGAAACAAGCTGTGTCGGAGCCGATCCACACCCGGTAGCCCAGGCGCTCGCGGATGAATTTGATGTGCCCTATGATACGGTCATCGGCTGGCACTGCGACGGTTATGGGTTTGGCGAAATCGCGAAGGCCCTGCTGATCGCGGAACAAGTCGAAGGGACGACCCCAGAAGAACTGCTGGATCGGCGCGCCGGGGGCGAAGGGTGGGGCGAGATCAAAAAAGACTACGATGTTGATCCCAGCGATCTCGCACCGGGCCGCGTTATTTCCGGCAAAAAAGATAAAAAGGGTGACGCCGAAGTAGAAGAAACCGCCGAGGCAGAGGCCGAAACCGATGCCGCCACAGACGATAAGGGTAAGGATAAAGACAAGGATAAGCCCAAGGATCCCCCCGGTCAGGACAAAAAAGATGATCAGGGTGGTGGCAATGCTGGTGGTAACGGTGGCGGCAAAGGTGGCGGTAAGAAGTAGCGAGTTGTGCGGATAAAATCATGGGGCGATCCAGTTGGGACCGCCCCATTTTTTTATTCACTCATGCTGTAGCTGGCCATCAAATAAATTTCCATCGCAATTGGCAGCGTATTCAGGTCGAGATTGTCGGATAGATCATGCTGTGCCTCGACGGTGGTTAGATCGGCATTTTGCGCTGTGTCGGGAATGAAAACCCGAATTTGGTCAAACGTCATTTCATCGGAGGTGTCGATAGGAGTCAAAACCTGAATGCAAGCCGTTGAAACACCTTGTTTCTCAAGCCGTTCTTGCAATGCGGTGGCGGTGTTGCGCAGTGCATCCACTGAACTACGGCTCCGCGCTTTGAAGGTGATCATCGTTCCAGAATCGCCGTATTGAATAGGATCAGATGACGGCAGCATCGAAAACGTGCTGAAATCGATCACAGTCAGCGGCACCGGCAGCGCGCCTGAGCGTAACTGCACCGCCAGAATTTCCGCCTCGTCTTTCGTAAAACGACCCGTGATGATCCCACCGTCCATCGTCCCGGCGGCAGCCGATTGCGCAAGCCCCGATTGGATCGTGGGATAAGAAAGCAGACGTCCATCCAATACCATCGCCAACGGTAGATTAGCATGCGTCGCCACGTAATTCGTAAAGTCGCTGACAGTTGGTTCGTCGTCGGCGCTTTTGAGCTTAAAATTAATGATCCAGCTTGTACTGATCTGATCCTGGGGCTGTGCGGCGGCATCCTCCAGCCCCGCGCCGGTCATAATCGTGGTGAAAGGCTGCCCATTGTCCGTATAGGCAAATTCCGAAACGTTTGCGTCGTCGGTGGAGCAGGGCCACTGGTCATAAGGCGGCAGCGTTTCACCGGACCATAACTGTACCTGGGCCAGCATAACCTGCAAATCGGTCAGAATGCAGGATCCTTCTGGAATGTTCCCTGAACCGTTTGAAAAATCCACAAATTCAAGTATTCCTGCCCATTTAATGGCTTCAAAAGCGGTCTCCTGTTCCCGGACACCGGGCAGATAGACGAGTATCTGATCATTCCCCGCTGGGATCACCAACGAATCGTCTACCCCGACGGACGCGATCCGATTTTTGATTACCGCTATCGTTTGCGTCATCGCTTCATCATCATAAAAACCGCGCGGGGCTTCTAACAAAATCTGGACGCCCTCGGTAAATGGAAGCAAACGCTCACCTACAACCGCGTCTTTGATCTCATCTCGTTGAAGACGGGTACGTTTAGGACCATCATCTGACCCACACCCGATGAGCGAGCTAACCGCTAAAATGACCACCCATAGGAGTTGGAGTTTGTGCTTCATCTCAACCTGATCCGTTTCTAAAAAAAGGCGGTGGACTGTTTCACCACCGCCATCAAGTATATACCCGATCAAACGCGAACGATGTCCTACGGCGACGGCACCAGCGTTTGCAGCCACACGCCGTTATCGACCAGCCCATCAATCGCCCAGCCGGTCTGACCATCGGCGGCCTGAATGCGCCACCAGTTATACCCTCCGGCGCTGACAGGCCCTTCCAGCAGTGTGACGAGCGCCCCGTTGGGCAGTTGGAACACCACGGCAAAACTCGTACCCGCGCCGCTGCGGACCCGCAGCACATCGCCTTCCGTCGTATGCACCGTCGCATGACCACCGACGATCAGCGTCATGGGATAACTCGTCGGCGTGGCCGTTGGGACGAAGGGGAAGGTGGTCGGTGTCGCGGTGATCACCACCGGCGGCGGCAGTGTCGGCAGCGGCGTCGCCGTTACGGCAATCGGTGGCGCGAGCATCGGAATCGACGAGAAAAAGGGAAGCCCGTTTCCACCGGACAGCGGATTCACCCACACCATCCGGTAAAAAGCCCCCGGTTCGCCCGTCCAGGCGACATATTGTTCAGGCGTGGTTGAGCCACCCACAAACCGATCATACCGGACCTGTGCCCCCACACCGGGCGCAGCCGGCGTCAGATACGTGTAACCGTCGAGCGTGCCCCACACCGCATAGACTTCCGGTGGAATCGGCAGCGTTCCAATGGAACTGTCGCGCTTCAGATAAAACCACTGCCCCGGCCCCGGCTCGGTATAACCATGGATCGCCACCATCCGGCCATCATCCACAAAACGCGATTCCCACAGCACCATGCCATTGGTGAAGATCGGGAAATTATCGCCCGCTTTGTTTGAGTACATCACCACATTGTACAGATAGCCCGGTCCCATCAACGTCCCTTGAGGATAGCTCGCGTTGATGTCGGTCCAGATAACCTCACTGTTTTCCCACAGCACATCCAGATTGGCTTTGCCATACGGCCCGGACAGCATGACACTGTTATCGCTCAGATTCCACACCAGGCTGTCATATTCCTGCGCACCTTCAGTCGCATACATCACCGGCATAAACGTGAGCAGGCCGGGAAATGTTCCGGTTGTCATCTGGAAGGTCGAAACGACGGGCAGCATATGACTATAGTCGCGCCCCAAAGCGGCGATCTGCGGAGAATTGGCATCGATGCGATACAGCACCGCGCTGGTGTTCATCTGCATGACAACCACTTCCCAATCGGGCCGGGTATCGGTGTCGTCAAAGAAGTTATTCAGAATCCCAAAGGCCACCTGCGATCCGTCTTCGCTGAAGCTGTAGCGGCTGAGGGCACAGGCGGTAATCGGCGCGATGGGAATATAGGCCGCGATATAAACATTGCTGTAGAGGTCATACACGCGCACGCTCGGATTTCCGGCATCATCGGTCAGGCAGGCCGCCATATAGGAGCCATCCCGCGAGATAACGATCTCGGTGGGATAGGTCGAGGTGCCGGGCGGCAGCGGAAAATAGCGTTCGGTACCAGCGGCCCCATCAGGAAACACATGTACCATTTTTCCGGTTTCATAGTTATAAACCCACGCGGACCACGATCCGCCCGCCTCAACAGTGGGATGCCAAGCGGGCTGGAAAAGTCCCGCCGCGACCAGAAGTGCGACCAGGCTGAGCAAAATCCATTTCGAATGCATCATCATGCTCCCCTAAGGCAAACTGAAGGGCGTAAACTGAATTACGCCCCGTTGGACATTTTTACTCGCTGTAGAAGGCGCTGATCCATGCGGGACGCGCCGGCACATCGCCGCTGGCGACCAGCGCCCGCCATTCCTCATCGGTCATGCGCTGGTTGATGTCGTTGACAAATTCATAGTAGGTGAAGACGCCGCCGCGCACCATCTGGTAGCCGCCGCCCTTCGGAGCCGGGACCACCGCATAGATATAATCGACCTTGCCCACACCTTCTTGCAGCACCACACCTGCATCGGGATTATTGGCGACATCCGTCACCAGCGCCACCGGGTCCGGGCCATCTTCGCTCTGATCAAGTTCGTGCAGCACCATCGACATATAGTTAGCGTAGCCATAGATGCCCCAATATTCATCTTCGGTCACGGTTTCGCCTGCCAGTTCCTTACGCGCGGTTTCCGCAAACTGTGCCGCCTTAAGAGCCAGTATACGCAGTTCATTGAGCGTCACCTGAAACACATACTCATCGCCCTGGGCATCCGGCTTGGCGAAAGCGGGCGAATACCCCATCTGAACCGATTGGTTCAGGCCGCGTGCTTCCAAGCCCTGGTACAGCGTCGCCGCGACAATCGCAATCCGCGCGAAGACCAGCGGATTCGGCTCAACATAACCGAAGCTGGTCAGCGGCGGACCACCGCCCCCCGCACCGCCGGGCTGTTTGACATACAGCACTGTATCGTGTTTGAGTTCGGTCCAACTGGCTAACCCGGCCTGCAAATCCTTCCGCGCCCACGCTTCCGTATTCATCATCGGCGGGTACGCGGCGAGATTCTCCTTATCGAACAGCGGTTTGAGCGTCCACAGCCAACCGCCGTAAGTGTTTTCCAGCCATTGATCATCGGTCAGCGCGCCAAACTCGCCTTTCAGCTTATCAAGCTGCGTCTGGTAATTTGCAAAGTCCGTCGCGCCGGCTTCGGTGGCGAGCTGCCCGGCGGACTCCGATCCCATCACCGAGGCGACATCAAGCGCCGTCGGCAGAATACGCGGGCTTTCCAGTGTGCCGACATACGGGAACATCAACTGGCCCATCAGATAGGCATCAAAGGTGAAGCGCTGGCCCATCAAGCGGAAGCCGCGTGTTTCTTCTCCGATGTCTTCCGGCTTGCTGTCGGCAGGAATGATCAACCCGTTGACTTTGGGCGCGGGCAGTTTTTCGACTTCGGCCAAAAACTGCGGCAGCAGGCTCGCATCGGCGAGTGTCTCCAACGGCAGATCGCCGCCGTAGATCGTCTGCGCAATGGGGTAATAATCCAGCGGCGACAGGTCATCCGACGGGCCGATCAAAAAGGTCAGCGTGTCGTGGATATTCTGCCAACTGGTAAATGCATCTGGTTGGCTGGTCAGGGTACGCAGCAGCAGCAGGGCCATCAGCGTCGCCTCGTCGTCCTTCGCCAAAAAGGTGATGCGACCCATCCACATCATGCCCCGGAAATACTGTTCCAGCGTGGCATCCCCGGCGTAATGCCCGCGCGGGCGGTATTGGCTGAAATCTTCCACATAATCCGTCAGGAAGGGGATCGGCAGTTGGCCTTCCCCAGCCACCGCCAGCGCCGCGATTTCCTGCGCCTGGGCATAAATGTCGGGCGAGGTCAGGGTTTCGGGGCCGCCCGGCACAAACAGTTCCGCCGCCACCGTCAGATACAGTTCCGCCGCGCGCGCCGCCTCTTCGAGCGGAGTCCCGGCGGCCTGCTGCGTTTGTTCGTGTGCAGCAGTCAAAGCCGGATACAGCACCTCGAACCACATCGTCGGCTGGAACGAGAACTTTTCCAGGTCGCTCAACAGGTTGTCAAAAATGAAGTGCAGCATGTGCAGCGTCGAATCGGTGGTCACAAAAAAGGCGTGCCCATAATCCCAGGTGGATTCATCGGCATCCCAGTCGAAATCGGGCGGCATCGCCGACCAGTTTTCATCTTCCCGGTACGCCTCGTGGAACTGGTCGAAACCGCCCGGAATCACCACAAAGCCGTTTTGGGCCAGCAGCGCTTTTTGGGCCTCGTTCAGACCCGCATCATCCACGAAACGCACGCTGCCCAAATCAACCGGCAGCGTGGGCATATCCCCGGCATAAGTCGGCGGCAGCGTGATCAGCATGGGATCGGGCAGCACCTCCATCCACCAATTCAACTTGAACACCTCCCAATTCCAGGTGCCATAGCCCCCCGTGGCCGCCATTTTGGGTTCGACAAAATACGCGCCCTCCACCCCTTCGGCTACCCATCCGGTGAGATCGCCGGCCTGCACCTGCCACCAGTAGATGTCATCGGCGCAAACCGGGCCATCCAACACTAAAAATAATGTCCCTTCAGGAAGCTGGCTGAGTTCCGCGCCCGCCATCCCCGCCGCATCGCGAATGCGGAGCGGCTGACCATCAGTATACGACACCGCGCCACTGCCCCCGATTGTCAGGCGCGGCGGCGGGGCATTCCCGCAGCCATCCTGTCCTCGCACGGTAGACAGCGGACCGACAAGCGTCGCTGCCAGCACGAAGACCAGCACCGCACTGACCCATTTTTTCATACGGCCTCCTTATGATCATATTGCTTCTATTCTTACGTTGATTTCTGAACGCGCGCAACTGCTACGGGTTGATCGCTGGGAACGGTTCGAGCGTATCGGGCAGCGGCACCGGTTCGTGCCAGACCACAACCCAATCGGTATCAGTTGCATCAGACCAGATCGTTTCGGCGGGTTGGAGCTTGCCCTGTTTGTCAAACACCACCGACTGAATCTCAAATTCGCCCGCCGCATTATCACCACAGGCCAGATACCCCATCGGCGCAGGCACGACGGTTTGCCCAATGCCCTTTTCCAGGATGCCAACGGTGCCTGTTCGATCCACATAGCGCAGGGTTGATTGATCGGTTGTGATATCTCGCCCTATAATCCCCACCTTCCGTCCACTGTCGATAAAAACAACATCATGCGGATTGAAATTCGGATCATGGAAAATCACACGCACGCCGTCTTCGGCGGTGCCGGGCAAAAACTGCACCACGTTGGCACCGTCCCCCGAATAGGCGGGATCATTGGCCACCCAGACCGCGTCCCCATTGGACAGGCGGCGAATCTGAGTGAGCGTGTGGGGCGACACATCGAGCAGTTGAACCCGATTGCCTGGATACCCGGCGTACAATTCAACGGTTTCATCCGCCGCCGCACAGACCCCCGACCGGAGAAGAATTTCGCCGGGCTGAACCCGCTCCACCTGGGGAATACAGACAGCCCCGGAAAATCCTTCCGCGCTGGCGTCGATGCTGTACAGGATTTCGCCGCTGGTCACGTCCAATACATTAAGCAGCCAATCGGGTAAAGCCGGATAAGCCGGCATCTGGATAAACGCAAACAGCGCGCCGCTGTCATCAAAAGCACCGGTTTGCGCATAACAGAAACTTGAGCCGTTCAGTTCCAGGGTGGTGAGGTTCGAATTGTGAGCAGCATCATAAATGGTGACAAGCGTTTGGTCGTGAGATCGAACGCCAATGGGGAAAAAACACGCCGCCATCCGGGTACCATCGGGAGAAAAAGTCATGCTGCCCAGCGTATACCCCTCCGGTGCGGAAAAAGCGACTTCCTCCTGAGTGCCATCCAGATACACACGAAGCAGTTCTCCCGTACCCCGGTTGTACAGCCACACCGACCAGGGTTTACCGCCCGCCTGCGCCGGATCAAGTGGGGCGGCGGTCAGAAGCAGCAGCACAAGAATCAAGGCAAAAGCAAACCGTTTCGGCATCCAAAATTCTCCTCTGCAACAATCCGTATCCTGACTCTAGCACAATACCCCTGGGTGTCTGCTCGTCGGCTGACCACCGGGTGATCGCTCGTTGTACTTTGCGCCACCTCCTTTTATAATCGCTCGCCATGACTAAGACACGCTTTCCCCGCACCTGGTTCGGATTTCGCCCGCGTACCCTGATCGCGCTGCTGGTTGTGGCGCTGATCGGCGGGGCCGCGCTGGGCCTGGATTTGATGTCGGAAGGGCTGATCTACGATCAGTTGTGGCAGTTGACAGGCGAAACGGAGCCGGATCAGCAGCTTCTCGGCTTCGGCCAATACCTCGCCCGCTACACCCGCCGCCAACCCGACACAGAACCCTACGCTGACATCCAATATGCTGATGTCAACCCCTACGGAATCAACACTTTTTTGGAACAGGAAGTCGAACCGCAAAAACGCGAGTTACAGGTTCAGATGATCGCGGAGGCGGGCTTCCACTGGCTGCGGCAGCAGTTCCCCTGGGAAGACATCGAACATCACGCCAAAGGCGACTTTATGGATCGCCGTAACGATCTGGACGGCGACGGCGTGAACGATGAGATCAGCGCGTGGATCAAATATGACAACATCGTCGATCTCACCGAGCAGTACGGCCTGGAACTGATCGTGCGCCTCAGTGCCCCGCCCGAATGGGCGCACCCCGGCCAAATCGCCACCGCCCCGCCCGACAATTTTCAGGACTTTGTGGACTACGCCGCAGCGGTAGCCACCCACTATCAGGGCCGCATTCATTACTGGCAGGTGTGGAACGAGCCGAATCTGTTTCCTGAATGGGGCAACCAGACCGTTAACGCCGAAGCCTATGCCGCACTGTTGTGCCAGACCTACCACAAATTGAAGGAAATCGACCCGGAAAACGTCGTGATCACCGGGGCGCTTGGCCCGACCATCGATCTCAGCGGCGTGAACGCCTACGATCTGCTCTACTTGCAGCGGATGTATCAGGCGGGCGCGGGCGACTGCTTCGATATTCTCAGCGTGCAGGGTTACGGTCTGTGGAGCGGCCCCACCGATCAGCGCCTGCGGCAGGTGACGATCAACTACCAGCGCCACCTCTGGATTCGGGACATGATGGTTGCCAATGGCGACGCCGACAAAGCCATCTGGATCAGCGAAGCGGGCTGGAATCCGGTTCCCGAAGACCCGACGATCAACGACGCGACCCGTTATGGCCGTGTGACGGCAGATCAGGCCGCCAACTGGGCACCGCTGGCCTATGAGCGCGCCATCGAGGAATGGCCCTGGATCGGCGTGGTGAATTACTGGTATTTCAAACGCGCCACCTGGGACGAACGGGATCGCGGGCAGGCGTGGTTTTATTTCCGGCTGATTAATCCCGACTTTACGCCCACCCCAACTTACGAGACGCTGAAAACCTATATCACGGGCGAACAGCCGAAAACACTTGGCGCGGGGCGGCACGGCTTCCAGAATCGCGGGCTGATCACCGCCAACGCAGACGGTTCCGAAACGCGTACCTTCCGCATCAACGGCACGGGCCTCTACTTCTGCGGCGAAGACTCCGACGTGTCGTACACCATCGACGACGACGGCGCGCACACGCTGCACATCGCGTCCGGCTGTACGCTGGCAGACGATCAACTGGATGCGGGTGAGCATCTTGTCACCATCACCGCCCACGATTGGACCGGGTTGCACAGCATGGCGGTTCTCGATTGGTCGGCGCGCCAGCGTTTGCCCTGGATTCTGACCGGACTCGCCGCCGCGCTCGTGGTGCTGGTGGTGTTTGGACAGGCGATTCTCAAACGGCTATGAAACGCACCGTCTGGATCGCGGCCCTACTCGTGCTGCTGGTCGCCGCCTTCGCGCGGATGCACCGCCTGGATGCGCAGTCGCTCTGGAATGACGAGGGCAACAGTCTCCGCCTCGCCCAGCGCGACGTAGGCGATCTGATCGACGCTGCCGGGCGCGACATCCACCCGCCCGGATATTACCTCGTGCTGAAAGCGTGGATCGCGCTGGCTGGAGAGCGTGAATTCAGCCTGCGTTATCTCTCGGCGCTGCAAGGCGTCCTCACCGTCGCGCTGACGGTAGCCCTCGGCGCGGCGCTCGGATCACGGGCAGGCGGCATTGCGGCAGGCTTACTCGTCGCGCTGAGTCCCTTCGCCGTGTACTACAGCCAGGAAACGCGCATGTATGCCCAGTTAGGACTGTTCGCGGCGGCGAGCATGTGGACGCTGATCATGTGGCTGCGGCGCGGCGGCCCCGCTTGGATCGCGGCGCTGGCCTTCTGCAACGCGGCGGGACTGTATACGCAGTATTCATTCCCCTTCACGATGATCGCACAGGGCGGGGTGGTGCTCGTCTGGTTGCTGCGACGCCATGACCCCCAACGGATCATCATGGGTTTTGCGCTCGCCAACGGGATCGCGCTGCTGCTGTTTATGCCCTGGCTCCCTACCGCCTGGGATCAAGTGACCAACTGGCCGCGCACGGGAGTCGATCTGCCCCTCGATCAGCGTCTGCACACCGTCCTGACCTGGATCACCTATGGCAATACGGCGGGCGACATCAGCGGATGGTGGCTGCTGCTGCCGGGACTGTTGGCCGCGCTGGGCCTGGTCCGCCTGCGCCAGCGCGCGGCGCTCCCGCTGATCTGGATCGTGGTGATTATCGCCGCGCTGTTCGCGTCCGGTGCCTACCGCGAAGCGAATCTCAAATTTCTGCTGCCCGCCCAGATCGCCCTCGCCTTGTTGATCGGCGGCGGGGCGGCATTGCTGGCGGCGCGCAGCCGGGGATTAACGCTGCTGCTGTTTATCGCAGTGCTGGTCGGGCAGATCAACGCCCTCAACGCACTCTACACCGCTTCCGCCTATGCCCGCGACGACTACCGCGCCATTGCCGCCCATATTCTGAGCAATCAGCGCCCCGGCGATGCGGTGATTCTGGATGCGCCCAACCAAAATGAGGTCTTTTCCTACTATTATCCCGGTCCGGTGTATGCCCTCCCGCGCGGACTCGGCGGCGACGATGCAGCCACCCGCGCCGAAGTCGAGCAGATCATCACGCAGCACGCGCGCATTTTTGTCGTGTTCTGGGGCGAAACCGAGCGCGATCCGAACCGCGTGGTGCAGGCCGCGCTCGACGCGGGCGCGTATCCGGTCACGTCACGCTGGTATGGTGATGTCCGGCTGGCACAGTATGCCGTCTTGGGGGACGCGCCGGATTCACCGCAAGTCAATCTTAATACTCACTTTGGCGATCATATCACCCTCACGGGGTATGCCCTCAGCGCGGACGACTTACAGCCCGGCGATGTGTTGGGCGTGACGCTCTTCTGGCAAACGGACGCCCCGCTCGACACCCAGTATAAAGTCGCCGTGCAGCTTCTCGATCCTGACGGGCGCAAACTCGCCGGACACGACGCCGAGCCGAACAACAACCGCACTCCCACGTTCACCTGGACGCCCGGCGACACCGTGATCGATCCGCACGGCCTGGTGCTCCCTCCGAATCTCACTCCGGGCAGTTATTCCTTAATTGTCGTCCTCTACGATATTAACAATCCACAGGCCCGCCTCCCAGTTCTTCTGGACCATGTTGTACAAAAGGACTTTTTACTACTCAAGCAGTTTATTGTAAAATGAAATTTTCAAAGATTATATAGAAGTAATTATTAATCACTAAAAGAGGTAAAAGAAATGATTCCAAATATTTTGGATAATATGGGAGGCTTTTATATATTCGTTAATCTAAATAATTTTACTTGTTTTCATAACCTTAAATATACCAAGACAATATCTTCTGCTGGATACAATAACGCTAAACAATTTCCAGATTTCCAACAAAAGTATCTTGAGGGAACTATTGACTATCATCCTTTTATCCCTAATCCCAATTTCGCAGATGTCGTCATTTCTTTGTTTACTATTGCAGCGATCAATATGTATCGTGTAGAGTACGACGCAGAAAGAGTTCGCCGTCAATATTTTCCACATTTACCGTCGCGTTTCTCTGCGCTTTACGCTTTTAAACGCTATGAGGATTGTCTGAAAGCACATAACCTCTATGGATGGGATTTAAAAACTATTCGCAAATTTAGGCTTATTCCTGATCCCCTAACTAAAGTAACTCGCGCAAATATGGAAATCATTTCATTAATGAGATATGCCTATCCGCGTGCCAGTTGGAGCGAAGAAGGTATTAATGAAATTTGGAAGCACTACTGGGCCGGACTAGGAAACCAGATTATAGAAATCCCTGCATTAAAGGAAGGAAAACTTATTCGACAAAACTGTAATTCTGGAGAAATATGGGAATATCTAATCGAAGGACAGTTGGTATTAGAAGAAAGCTAATTTTAACAGTCAAAAATGTTGAGAAATACCAGTTTAATGTGTATAACAAAATCAAGTTATTTTCAGCAGTTATTCCTTAATTGTCGTCCTCTACGATATTAACAATCCACAGGCCCGCCTCATGATTTCTGAAGCTGATTCCGCCCAAGTTGATCATCTTTTGTTAAGACAGTTCACAAAAGATTAAATTTGTTTTAAAATAGAGTTGATTTTAATTCTGTTTTAATTCAGGCGAGGGGGATGACCAATGACAGCGGTAAGTGGACGGCGGGTAGACCATCTAGGGACCATCTTTACAGATGCCGATGGACGCGTGGTATTCGTCAACCGCGAATACAGCGAACACTTCTCAACTTATGGGTTAAACCAGATCGTGGGCAAGCCCCTGCATACAGTCTTGAATTATAAAGAGAGTGCCATCCACCAGTTTCTTCAGGAAATCGCCGAGATCGGCTGCGTCCAGAATGTCCCCATCGAGATCAACACCACATCCAATCAGGCCATCCTGGTCTACTGCACAGCAACCGCCACATATAATGCGAAGAATCAATTCATCGGTGCCGATTTTTTCCTCTATGCCGAACCGTCCGAAGGCGCGCTTCCCTCCGGCATTGCCGAACTGCTCAGCGCCGAGATCAAACAAATCCAGTCGAACCCGCTGGAACACTATCTCATGGCGCAAATCAACGTGCTGGAAGTGCTGTTAGGACGGCTGGCAGGCCCCCGCGTGCGTAAAAGCCTGGACGATCTGATTATCAAGCTGTGCAAAGGGTGGCCGATCCAGGAACAAAATGGGCAGTTTATCGTCACCGGGACCATCTCCTCCGATGTATGCCAGTCCTTACTCGATAAAGTGGTAAACTATGTAATCAGCATTGTAGGACGCCGCGTAGCCCTGCATGAACTGAAGTCCATCGATGAGCACTTTGACACGTTTGTGCTGAAGCTGGCCGAGCAGAACGGATTAAGGCGTTTCCTTCACGACTTCGAGTAAGCTTAAGGAGGGAAAATGGTCGCCGACTCACATCGTTCATCCCGTCAGTTTATTATAATAGGCTTCCTCACAGTTCTGGCTGTCGCGCTCACCTATGTACCCGCCATTCACGACTGGATAGGTGTGACGATTGCAACCTGGGTGGTGAATGGTACCAATGCCATTTTCGCCTTAGCCGGCGCGATCATTGCCTTTCGCATTGCCCGCGCCCATGACCGGGGCGAAACGCTGTGGTGGTTCTGGAATACGCTCGCGCTGGGGTTGCTGCTGTGGGCACTGGGCGAATCGATCTGGCTTGCCGCTGACAATGTGCTCAAAAAAGAACTCCCCGCCCCTTCCCTGGCCGATGGAGCCTGGATCGTCGGCTACATCCCGCTCCTCACCGCCTTCTTTCTGCGCTACTATTCGCTGCGTGCCGCCCCGACACGCCGCCAGTTTCTGCTGGCAGGCGGCCTTTTTGTGCTGCTTCTGCTCGTAACAATTATTTTTGTGCTGCGCCCGATTCTGGACGAGCCGGACGAGGATCGTCTACAGCATGTCGTCAACATCCTCTATCCGGTGGGCGATCTGGCAATTGCCTTTGCCGCGCTGTTAAGTCTGTTGGTGCTCATGGGTGGATCACTTTCGCGGCAGTGGCTGATCATCACGCTCGGTTTTCTGATAGTTTCCCTCTCCGATCTGCTGTATACCTACGCCACGCTGGAAGAAACCTACCTGTATGAAGATATCAATCTCATCACCGCCGTCATCGATGTGTTATATATCACCAGCTATGTCACCATCGCCTATGGCCTGTCTATCCAGTACCGTTCACAGCAGTCAGATTAGGGTCTGGTGAGTATCCGCGCACGCCCCCGCCAATTCGACTAGAATTCATGGTAAAAGAGCGATTGATTCAGGAGCGAAACCATGATTCTGGTCACGGGGGCATCGGGTTATGTGGGGCATAACTTGATCCGGCGTCTGGTCGAAACGGGCAAACCCGTCCGGGCGCTGGTTCACAACGTTGCCACAGCCGACGCGCGGTTGGCAAAAGTTCGCGACAAAATTGAGATCGTGCAGGGTGATGTCACCCGCCCTGCGACCCTCGCGCCGGCGGTGGAGGGCGTGAGCGCGGTGATCCATCTGGTGGCAGTCGCCATCGAAAAAAAGGGCCTCACCTATGAAGCGGTTAATTATCAGGGCACGGTGAATCTGGTCGATGCCGCCCAGGCTGCCGGTGTGCGCCGCTTCATCAATATGAGCCAGAACGGGGCCAGCAGTTCGCTGCCCTATCGTTTTCTGGCGAGCAAAGGCCGCGCCCAGGACTACGTGGCTGCGTCCGGGCTGGATTGGACGGCGTTCCGCCCCTCGGTCATCTGGGGGCCGCAGGATGAATTCGCCAATGTCCAGGCCCGGCTGATCAAACTGACTCCGTTTTTTTTCCCGGTTGTGGGCAGTGGCAAAGCCTTATTCCAGCCCGTGTATGTGGGGGATGTGGTCGCGGCGGTAGCCCTCAGCGTGGATGACGAATCGACCATCGGCCAATCCTATGCACTCGGCGGGCCGGAAGTCCTCACCTACACCGA
>CAYYNB010000053.1:5489-34229 GCA_964472565.1 uncultured Anaerolineaceae bacterium | reverse complement strand
GCCCAGACGATCAAGCCCGTTTGGATCGGGTTGGCAAGGTCTTCATGATTCGGCATCACGCGCACGGTTAAGCCGCGTTTGCCAGAATTAGGATACCGCAGCGTGGTGACAAATTCGTGAATGGTTTTCGGCTTGCCGCCGTCATCGGGACGGCAGTGTTCCATGTCAATCGTTTCGCCGCCCACGATCTCACCCCGGCTGTCCAACGAGCCATAATAAAGCTGCACCGTGACATCTTCAGGCTTCAGTGCGCCCAGGCTGACCCAGGCATGCACCGTATGATCTTCGTTGACCTTGAGATGCGTCGGCTCGACCGTCCAACGATCTACCGCGACATCCTTCCAGGCGTGGCGCACATTTTCCAGCCACTTTGAGAACACTTTCGCCCGCGCCATATCCGGGCTGATCAGTGTGGCGAAGCGGCTGTGGGCCGGCATATAGTATTCGTCGGTGTATTCGCGCAGCATACGGTGCGTGTTGAAATAGGGCGACAGTTTGCGCATGCTGGATTTCACGCTGCCGATCCAGTCACGGGGCAGACCGTCGCGCCCCCGACGGTAAAACATCGGCACAATATCGCGTTCGAGCAGGTTATACAGGGCCTGCGCTTCGATAAAGTCCTGCAAATCCCATTCCTGCTGCGGATATTCTTCGCCGCTGCCAATCGCCCACCCCACCAACGGATCGTAGCCTTCGGCCCACCACCCGTCGAGGATGCTCGCGTTCAGCCCGCCGTTGTAGATCACCTTCATACCGCTGGTGCCGCTGGCTTCCATCGGGCGGCGGGGGGTGTTCAGCCAGATGTCCACGCCCTGCACCATGTAACGCGCCACCGCCATATCATAGTTTTCGAGGAAAACAATCGAATGCCGGAATTCGGGCAGTTCGGCGGTTTTGACCACTTCTTTGATCAGTTCCTTCCCCAGGTGATCGTGGGGATGCGCTTTTCCGGCGAAGATCAACTGCACCGGATGATCGGGATTGTTGAGAATTTTCGCCAGCCGCTCTTTGTCGCGCATCAGCAGCGTGGCGCGTTTATAGGTCGCAAACCGCCGCGCAAAACCAATCGTCAGCGCGTCAGGATTCAACACCTCGCTCGCCGCTTCGATCTGCGATTTGGCCGCGCCGCGCGCTTCCAACTGTTCATGCAGCGTGACACGCGCCATCGACACCAAACGTTCGCGGTGCCGCTCATGGGATCGCCACAATTCCGCGTCGGGAATCCGGTCAATATCCCACCACAGGTCCGGGTTATCCGGTTCTTCGCGCCACGAGGGATCGAGGTAGCGATCATACAATCCGACCATTTCGCCGCTCGTCCAGCTCATAATATGCACACCGTTGGTGACGGCCCCAATCGGAATTTCCTGTTCGGGCACGTTCGGATACAACCACTGCCACATGGCGCGGCTGACCGCCCCGTGCAGTTGGCTGACCCCGTTCGCCGCGCATGACAGCCGCAGCGCCATCACCGACATGCTGTACAGGTCGAAGCCGCCCATATTTTCGCGGCCCAGGTTGTGGAACTCGTCCCGTGTCAGCCCCAGCGCTTCCCACAGATAGGGGAAATGTTCATCAATGAGATCAAACCCGAAACGTTCCAACCCGGCGGGAACCGGCGTATGGATTGTCAGAATGTTGCCCACCGAGCAGATATTCCGCGCCTGCCAGAAATCCATACCCGGATTTTCCTTTATCATCAGGCGGATCCGTTCGAGGGCCAGAAATGCGCTGTGCCCTTCGTTCATATGGCACACCGTAGGCCGCAGATTCAGCGCTTCCAACAACCGGATGCCGCCGATTCCCAGCAGAATCTCCTGGCGAATGCGGATGCGCTTATCACCGCCGTACAGCCGGTCGGTCAGATCGCGAATCTCCTCGGCATTTTCGGCCAGATTCGTGTCGAGCAGATACAGGGGCACCCGCCCCACCTGCACCTTCCAGACCTGCACCTTGACGTTAAACTGGGCAATCGGCACTTCAATAAACAGCGGTGTGCCGTCGTCCTTCAGAACGGGGTGGACGGGCAAGTTGGAATAATCGTTGATGGGATATGATTGCTGTTGGTAGCCGTCCGTGTTGAGATACTGGTGGAAATACCCTTCTTCGTACAGGATGCCGATGCCGACCAGCGGCAGCCCCAGGTCTGAGGCGCTCTTGAGGTGATCCCCCGACAGCACCCCCAGGCCGCCCGAATAGTTCCGCAAACACTCGGTCAGCCCATATTCCATCGAAAAGTAGGCAATGAATGGTTTGTCAAATTCCCCAAAATGACGCTTGTACCACGTTTTGGCACCAGGACTCATGTAGGCATCCAGTTGGCTGCACACACGGTCCAGTTGCCCCATAAAAGCTTCGTCTTCCGACGCGGCTTGTAGTGTATCCTGGTTGATGAGTCCCAGCATGGCAACGGGATTACGTTCGGTTTGCTCCCACAAATCCCGGTCCAGGCGGCGGAATAGTGCGATAGTTTCGTGATCCCACGACCATCTCAGATTCAGCGCTAATTCGCGCAGGCGTTCTAGGCTTGGCGGCAGATTTGGGATTACATCTACCGTCGCAATGGGTTTGATCATTCGACTGTCTCCCTGCTAAAGGCGCTCAAAATCGATTTGGATCGATTCGTGATGCCAAGCATAACAGCACAGCGCCATTTTAGCCAGACATTTAACGATCCAAAAAAGCAGAAGCATGGTATGCTCAAGGCCATGCGACGCCTAAACTTCCCCTCCCGCTTTGCGCTTAGCCTGTTGGTGATCATCCCTCTGCTTTCCCTCGCGCTGTCTCCGGCGCTGCTCTACCCGCTCAACGACAGCAGCGTATATGCCTATGTCGCCCAAACCATGCTGGATGGCGGCATGCCCTACCGCGACGCGTGGGATCACAAACCGCCGCTTGTTCATTACTTCAATGCGCTGGCGTTGGCCGTCTTCGGTGTGAATCGCTGGGCGATCTGGCTGTTGGATGTCAGCGTGGCGTTGATCACCTGCGGCTTGTTTTACCGCCTGCTGCTCGATCTTAACCTGAATCGAAGGCTGGCGCGTTGGGGGGGACTGGGCCTGGCGCTCGCCATGTGCCGCCCGACCTGGAAAGACCTCAATACGCCCGAATTTTATGCCCTGCCCTTCCAGGCATTAGGCCTGCTCAGCGGCTTTCGCTTCCTTCACGATCCGCGCCCGCGCTGGGCCTATCTGGTGGGGTTATCCGCCGGGCTGTCCGTGCTCTGCAAACAAAATACGTTAGGCATCACCGCCGCCCTGCTGCTGATCATCACGGCGCGCCGCCTGTGGACCAAACGCTCAATAAGCGCCCTGGTATGCGGTGGTTTGACCGCCCCCGGCCTGTTTGTGCTCTATTTTGGGGCGCGCGGATCGCTGGACGAGGCGCTGGATGCGGTGCTGATCTACAACCAGCATTACCTGCAATTTCACAGCACAATCCTGCCCTGGCGCATCGTGGGGAGTGCCTTTCGCGCGGAAGTCGTACAGTTGATCTTTGTGCCGCTGCTGCCGTTTGTCCTCTATGCCATTAAGCATCCCCACCCGGCGAAGTCGGTCAGCGCGGCGCTGATCCTGGCTTTTCTGCTGGATTGGTTTTTCGCCAGCCTGTCCACGCGCGCCTATGGGCATTACTACTGGACGCCCCTGCTGGCCTTTACCGTACTGGTCATCCTCGGTCTAAACGCCCTGCCCGCATCCCGGATCGTCCGGCGCGCCGCGTGGATCTATCTCGCGCTGGTGCTGCTGATCCCTGCCCTGTTATATGATCTGCTGGCGTTTGTTGCGGCGGATGGAAAACTGATCGGCCCGGCCCGCGTCAGTTGGATGGCCGAGTATGTGACCGCCCACACCGCGCCAGATGATACCGTGCTGGATTGGGGGCGCGGCAGTGATGTCAACATCTGGACGGGCAGGCGCAGCCCCACCCGCTACCACTACACCTATCCGGTGACGATGCCCGGTTATGCCACTGAAAAAACTGTCGCTGAAATGCGGCGCGACCTGGAAAACCACCGCCCGGTTTATATCGTGGATATGGCCGTCTTATCAGTTAATAAATGGGTGCCGCCCCTGGACGCCGCAACGCGCCAGCAGTGGTTAGCGGATCATCCGTACCGAGGGCCAGACCTGGAGCCAATTTTTCAGTTCGTGGAGAAATACTGCGCCCCGGAGCCAGTGGAAACCCCGCATTCAGCCAACGATCAGGCGGTGATCTACCGCTGCGATTATCCTACCACTCTTCCGCCGGAGTGAGCGGATTCAGGCGATCCGTGTCGCCTTCCTGGGCTTTGCGGCGGTTGTTTTCGGTCTGACGCCGGACCGCCGTATTGGGGATGGTGGCCGCGTCGGGATCAACCGGCGGCTCATCGAATTGTAAAGCGGCAGGGGCTTCTTCAGCAGCAGGCGCGGCGGGCATATCGGGCAGCGCGCGGTGCTGCGTTTCGCCGCTGACGGCCAGCGTAAAGGTGCTGCCTTCGCCAACGACGCTCGCCACGCTCAGATAACCGCCGTGCGCCTCGGCAACGGCCCGCGCCACAAACAAGCCCTGGCCTAAGCCGCGCGGATCAATCATTTTACCGGATGCGGTGCGCGCTTCACCGCGATAGAACCGCTCGAAGATATGCGGCAGATCGCGCGGGCTGATGCCCACGCCGGTATCGCTCACTTCGATCAGCAGATGTTCACCGCGCGTGCGCCCCAACCGGATCACGATTTCGCCGCCCGGTTCGGTATATTTGATCGCGTTGTCGATCAGATGGCCCAGCGCCCACTGCAAACGGCGATCATCGCCCAAAATCCGCAGGTTATCGGGATTCGCGACCATAACAGCGATGCTCAGGCCGGCTTTTTGGACACGCGAATCCAGCCCCATCATCACCGTGAACACCAGTTCATCCAGCGCGACATCCTGCTGGCGCACGGCAAAACTCCCCGCGCCGATCTCGGAAATGTCGAGCAGTTCGACAATCATCCGGTCTAACACGGCAACATTGCGGCTGATCGCTTCCAGAAATTTACGATTCGGCGGGCGATCATCGGGCATCGCCAGCAGCACTTCGCTCATGCCTTTGATCGCGGCCATCGGGGTACGCAGTTCGTGACTCATCTGGGTCACAAACTGATCTTTCAGCCGGTCCGCCAGCGCGTCACGCGTCACATCGCGCAGCATCAGCACCGTGCCCAGGCGGATCCCCTGTTGGTCGGCCACAATCGCCAACTGTGCGCCGATCACCCGGTCATTCACTTCGACGCGCCGCGCCTGCCCCAGCGTGATCTCACCGTCCAGCGCGACCTGATGCCGTCCGGCTGCGAACATCTGCCCCAGTTCGCTTTCCCAAAACAGCCGCACGGAGCCGAGCAGATCGCGGGCCGCCTGGTTCATCAGGACAATCCGGCCCTCGGTGTCCTGCATCACCACACCTTCGCTGATCACCGCCAGCACGCCCGTCAGCCGCGCAATATCAACAGCCTGATTTTCAGCCAGTCCCTTGAGGCGGCTTACCTGGAGTTGGGTTTCCTGTGGAACAACGGTGTCCTGTCCCCGGCTTTTGCGCCGCAGCCCCCCATACAACCGCCCGAATAACCGCCCGGTGTTTGAGCCGAGTGCATCCACCGACTCAAGCATATTCGCCACCGGGTTCGTAGGATCATGTTGGGGAGCCGACATCAAACCACCTCATTTAATCAGGCTGTCGATGATTTTCCGTTTGATCCGGCAGTCGCCTGCTTTTTGGCGTACCAATCATCCAGCACTTTTTTCATCTCGAACAAGTCGGGCAGCGGTTTGGGGATGATATGATCGACCCCACACTCGCGCTTCATCGTTTCGCGCTCGCTGTCCGTCAGGCTAAACGCCGTCATCAGCAAGACCGGGATATTTTTCAGATTGGTCACGGTTCGAATCCGCTGCGCGATTTCGTTACCGCGATGGCCGGGCATCCGAATATCCATCAGGGCCAGTTCAGGCAGATCACCTTTATACGTGCCTGCTTCAACTGAGTCTAACCAATTCCACGCTTCATTCCCATCTCGGAATTCAAGTGCGGTGTGCCCCCACACCCCGAACATCACTTTCACAATGTTGCGAATATCGTCTTCGTCTTCGACTACGAGCCAGGGTCCCACTACATCCTCCACGGATTGATCTGGTTGTTATTCGTCGCGCGGACCGCGGAATCCCCTATTCTTAATAGTACCGCGATTCTCCGATGAATGATACCATAATGCTACTTCGATTATGGACCGATTTTGCTCGCAAAAACGATGCATTTCTGAAATTTGTATGAATTTATGAGTAGTTTGAAGATCATTATACGAAGATTTGCAGTTTCATGCCGCCGCGCCTATATTGTATGGAGTATGTAAGCTGCGCCAGTGAGGGAGAGTGGGCCGTTGTCTACCTGGATGGTTGTTGAGGACGAACCCGATATTTATGATGTCCTACTCGCCATGTTTGAAATCTGGGGAATCGAAGGAGTCGCATTTGTTGATGGGGCGGAAGCGGTAGCCTGGATTGAGGATGTGGATCAGGGACGGGTGCGCGGAGAACTGCCGGAACTGGCAATTCTCGACATCCGGCTGCCTGAAGTCAGCGGCCCGGAGGTTGGTTCGCGGCTGCGTAAGAGTACCGTGCTGAAAGAGATGGCCATTGTGCTGATCACCGCCTACCGTCTGTCACCTGATGAAGAACAGGCCGTGATCGCTCAGGCTCAGGCCGATTTATTGATGTATAAGCCGCTGCCCGCCATGCCCGAATTGCGCGCCATGATGGACCAGGTGATCGCCAAACACAAAAAAGGTGAGGTTAAACCAGCGGTTCCACCTGTACCGCCGCCGCCGCGACCCAAACCCACCGTCCGGCATCGTAATAAGCCGGTAGCTGTGAATAAACCGTCGAACGAACCATCGACCAATCCAAAGCAGAGTTAATTTTTTATCCTGGCATGAACGGGGTAGCGTCCACATGCAAAATATCAATCCTTCTCGCAATATCACTCGACGTGGCCGGTATTATCTGTTTTTTGGCCTGGTCTCCTTTTTTGCGGGAGCCATCGCCATCACGTTGGGGATTTTATTTTTCTTCTTTCCCCTCTGGGAAAGTATCGTCTTCGATGTCCTGCGCCTCTTCCTGATTTTCGTAGGCATCGTCTCGATCTTTTTCGGCATTTTTATGATCGTCCGGGCGCTCACGCTGCAAAAAGATAACCCGCTGGCCTATGCCGTCGGTGAGGCGCTCACGCAGTTTCTGGATAACCGCTATACCTATCTGCGCAATGTCAGCAAGCGCCGCGTGGGCTACATCGACTCGATTTTAGTTGGCCCGCCGGGGGCGCTGGTCTTCCGCATTGTGGACTACAAAGGCTCGTGGATCAACGAGCGCGCCGAGTGGATCAACAAAATCAATGACCGGCTGCGGCCTGCCAAAACCAACCCCACCCGCGAATGTGTGAAAGATATTTATGCGCTGCGCAAGTTTTTGACCCGGCATAATCTGGATAAAGTGCCGGTCTATGGGATTATTGTTTTCACAGCCAATGAAAAAGAGCTGGCGCTCGAAGCTGATGGCCCGGTGATCCCGATTTGCGAAATCTCCACCCTGTTCCAGATCATGCGCCGCGATTATCTGTCCGAAGAGCGGATTACGCCCCCTTCGGTGCGCGCGGTGGTAGACGCAGTTATCGATGGCTAGTGGAGCAGTATGAACGACTATCCAGAGCATCAGGGGGACAACGACTCGGCGGCAGACGAACCGTATGAGGACGTTACCCCCAATGCTTCATTTCCGCCTGCATCGCTGCCCGAATTTTTAGCAGACGACACGCCGACACCGAAATCGGTTCGGGCTGCGCCTCCCAAGAAAAAGGAATATCCGCCACCGCCTAAAAAAAAGGAGTATCCACCGCCCCCGCCTAAAAAGGAATATCCGCCGCCGAAGAAGAAGGAACCGCCCCAACCGCCGCCTGCGAAAAAAACGGCGACGGTACCCGCCGCCCCTGCGCCAGCCCAATCTCGCCTCAGCCGCCGCTTGAGCCTCTGGCGGCGCAAGCTGATCCGACTGGCGCTTGTAGTCGGAATCTATGCCCTCGGCTTATATATCGTCTTCCGTTTTATCCTGAACCCGGAAGACGACCAACCTGCCCCGCCCACCGCAACCCCCGTATTTGTTGAGGAAGGCGGCGGTTGGCCGTCGGGATTAGGGGCCATTAAACATACTGTCCCGGCCATGATCCCGAATGTGCTGTCCTATTACCGCGAACAGCACGGCTACGAATTTCAGGGCAAGGCAGGCCAGGAATGGTATATCGAGGTCGAGCCAACCGATGGGATGCTTGATCCCGCCTTTACGCTCTATGCCCCGTCCGGCGACGAAATCGCGTCCGCCGATGATCGCAGCGCGGATGATCTGACCGCCGAAACCTCGCTGGTGCTGCCCCAGGATGGCCCCTACCGCCTGCTGGTCCGCTCATCTCAGGGCGGGCAGACCGCCGGCTCCTACCTGCTCATCTTATGCGTGCCGGGCCGCTGCCCCTAAGCGCCCGCCGATTCGATCCGCTGCGCCTGGAACACCGCCACACGCCCCTCGTAGATGCGCAGAAAGACAATCGATCCCAGCAAAATCAGACTACCGGCGATCTGCGTGCCGGTCAGCCGTTCGTGCAGCAAAAAATAGGCAAAGACGGCGGTGAAGGCCGGTTCCATCGTCACAATCAGATTCACCACGCTGGATGGCAGATAGGTCAGGCTGAGATTATACAATCCGAAGCCCAGCACCGTCGGTCCCGCCGCCAACAGGAACAATACGCCCCACCCTGCCGCCGCCTGCCCCAGGTGGAAAAATTCATCAGGACTCCACGCCAGATTAAACAGCAGCAGGTAGATCGTCGCAAAGCTGAAAATGTAAATTAACGAGGTCCAGGGACTCAACCCGCGCTGCGAGGCGTTACGGCCCAGCAAGGTATACGTCGCATAACTCAGCCCGGAGAGCAGCCCCATCACGATCCCGGCCAGATTCGAATCCCACGCCGCCGGATCAAACGCGCCAGCCACCAGCGCGCACCCGCTCAGACTGACTCCCACCGCCAGCAGTTTCGCGCCGTCCAGCCGCTCGTTTAACAGCCACCAGCCCAACAGCGCCGTGAAGCCCGCCGAAGAATACGCCAAGACTGTCGCCACCGCCGCGCCGTTCAACGCCACCGAGAGCGTCCACAGGGAGTTAAAAATCGCCAGCATGAAGCCATAGCCTGCCAGATACCCAAGCTGGCGGCGCTCGACTTTCAGCAGCGCCGGGCGCACCCCGCCCAACACCACCAGCAGCGTGATCGCCACAAAGCCATCACGCCAGAAGGCCAGAATCATGGGGGGTAAATCATATTCCTCGGTAAGATGCCGGATGAAGATCGCGGTGGTGGACAAAATCGCCGCGCTGATCACGGCGGTGCTGTACCCGCGTGTAAGGTTGGACTGGTTCATAAACAAGCTCACTCTGCTGACCCGATAGGCGGCTCATTGTAGAAGCCCAGCCGGATCGTCAACAGAGCCAATGCCGACCAAGTGACTTTTTTCCGCTTGCGCCGAATCCCCGAAACCTGTACGATGAAAGGCAATGATCAAGATACAATAGAGTCCCACCCATGCATCAATCCGAACTCCAGCCCGCCGTTTTTCGCACGAGTGAATCAACCCGCTCGTGGCATTATCTGTCCTTACGCTGGAAAATCATGCTGCCCCTGCTGGCTATCGTCCTCGTCGCCTCCATGATCAGCGCCTATCTGATCAGTGACCGCATCGCGCGCGGAGTCGAACGGGACGAGCGCAACCAGTTGTTAGCCGCCAGCCGCGCCGTTTCAGATCGTCTGGCCGCGTTCAGCGCCATGCAGCAGCACGAACTCGACTCGATTGGCAGCATTCCCGGTCTGGCTGCGAATATTCTGGCCGGAGACAGCACGGGCCTGCATCCCATCCTGGAACCCACCGCCGCCGACAATAACCTCGACCTGCTGCTGGTCTACAATGCCGCCGCGCAGGAAGTGATCGGCCTCGAACGTGACGCCGCGAATGGCACCGCCGATTATGCCGTCGCCACCGCCACCACCGACTCCGGCCTGGCGCAGGCCGCCCTGGACGCCGAAACGCTGCAAACTACCATTCTGCTCACCCAGAACGGCTATATGCTGGCCTCGGCCCAGCCCCTGTTCGTGAATGGCCGCCCGGTAGCAGTGATCGTTGTGGGCACCCATATCAACCGCGCGCTGGCCGTGCTGCGCGGCGGCGAAACCTCCGATCTGGCGCTGTTCGGCCCGACCAGTGAATTTCTCGGCACGACCTTTGAACTCAACACCGCCATGCTGAAATCCCTGCGCCTGTCGCGCAGCATGTTAGAGCAGACCTTTGATCACCCCAACGAAGTGACTATTGAGCGCCTGCGCTTCCAGGATACGCCCTACAATGTCGGCTATCTGCCGCTGGTGATTCATTCGACGCCGCTGGGTGTACTGGCCGTTTACAACGAAGACAGCACCCTGTACGCCACCCTCCTCAGCCGCCAGACCGCCAGCTTTTTAGCCGCCGGATTAGTCGGGCTGGTGATGCTGGCTGCATTTGTCGTTACGAACCATTTCGCCAACCGCCTGGAACGCATGACCCAGGTGATCTACGCGATCTCGTCCGGTGAAGACAGCGCCCGCACCGGGATGCACAGCGCCGACGAGATCGGGGCACTCGGCGCAGCGCTCGATCAGTTGGTCGAAAAACACCAGCATAAAACGGATACGCTCCAGCAGTCGCTGCGTGAACAGCGCCTCGAAACTACCCGCCTGAATGCCATTCTGGAAGCCATCCCCGATGGGTTGATCGTGCAAGACCTGGATGGCCGCGTGCTGCTGATCAACGCTGCCGCCCACCGGCTGCTGGGGGGACAGCGCGCCTTCCGCTCCAAAGGGCTGAAAGAATTAACCGCCGTCGTCACCGAAAAACTCGGCCCGGCGCTGGCCCCTGGTATTTATGCGCTCGGTGATCCCACCCGGATCGCCATCGAGGGCAAAATGCTGCAAGCCCAGGCCGCCGCCATCACCACCAAACATCAGCAGCAGATCGGAACCGTTACCATTCTGCACGACATTACCACCGAGGTTGAGCGCGAACAGACCCGCGAAGCCCTGCTGGATAAACTCTCTGAACATGCGGTGGCCCCCACCCGGCTGCAAAAGTACGAATCGCTGACCGCCCTCGCCCACGAAGTCGCCCACAACGCCCGCACCATCCAGCGCGTGATCGCAGAACTGCGCGATCTGAGCGCCTTCGAGCCGCACGATCTCGCCGCCGGACAGCGTGCCCTGCCCCTGAACGATCTGCTGTGGAATGTGGCCGCCGAATGGCAGCCGGTGGCGCGCAAGGCCCACATGCGCCTGCTGGTCCGGTTTGGGCCGCGTGGCCTGCATATTCTGGGCGACGAGCGCCGCCTGCGCTGGGCGCTGGGCAATCTGATCGAAAACGCACTCAAATATTCGCCGCCCGGTTTGGCGGTGAATCTCGAAGCGCGCGTGCCGGACGAGAATCCGAATAGTGCCGAGTTTATCGTCCGTGACACCGGCTATGGCATCTCGGCGGACGATCTGCCGCACGTTTTCACCCGTTTTTACCGGGGCACCCCCTGTGATCCAAACGGCGAGCCGGTCCGCAAACCCGGCACCGGGCAGGGCCTGTTTATCGCCCAACGGGTCATCGAGGCGCACGGCGGGACTATTTCGCTGGAAAGTGCAATCGGCGTGGGGACAACCGTCTGCGTGATCCTGCCGCTTACCGCTCCGGTCACGCTCGAAATTCCCGCCGGGGAAGAGGCCGAGGTGGAACTCCAATCAGGGGGACCGTTTGATACCGTCCCCCTGGAAAAGTAGGGTAGGCGAGGCAAACCTCGCCCAGACTCATTTTCATCTTGGTGTACTAGCAGAAATTACTCCCCAACCAGTTGATCGCGCGTCATCCAACCGATCTGGCCCATGCAGTCTACCTGATAGTAGTCTACACCGTCCAGACTGCCGACCTGGAGAATTTCAACCGTCGTGTTGGCGAAACACTGGCCCGTGTACAGCGAATCCGGCCCCGGATTCTCATAGACTCCGGGCAGGGGCGGCGAGGGCGGCAGTGTCACCATGTCGCCCACTTCAAACAGCGGATCAACCGCCGGTTGCAGCGCCGCCGCCGGATCAATATCCGCCAGATCGAACGGTTCATAGCCCAGGTAAATACGCCATTCATTTTGCAAATCAACGAACGGCTTACCCGTCGCCTGCTCAATCGCCTCGTAAATATCAACGCCAGCCTGCATCTGTGCGATGATCTGCCGGATCGTATCAATCCCGCCGTAGTTCATATTCAGCCAGTTGATGAACGACGCACCCATATCGTAGACCAGATAGGGCCGCCCGTCCGCCTGCACCATATTGCGGGTTACTTGTTCCGTCAGGCTGGGGATGTCCTGAAGCGTTGCCAGGGTCATCAGCCGCACATCATAGAGGTAGGGGCGCAGTCCAAACCATTCCGCCGTCCCTTCAACCCACCAGTTCGGCCCCTGGTTGCCGCCCATCAAATCGTACTGGTAGAGGTGCGTCAATTCATGCGTGATCACGTGTGACAGCCACTCGATGTTCGAAGCGTCATCACTCGCATACGGCGCATACTGCACGCTGATCCCCAGATCGCTGCTGGTGAAACCGCCCGCCGTCTCGTCGCTGATGCCGCTGCCGTACATTTCGTTCATCATCTCGCGGCTGCCATAAATCACCGCAATCGATTTGTAGCTGATCGGTTCGCCATACCCGGCAATCTTACGCGGGGTGGTCACGGCCACCGCTTCCGCTGCCGCGCTGCCGAACCAGTCGGGGTTGCTCGTGCTGAACCCGGTCCAGTACACGATAATCTCCGGGCTTTCCATGCGGTACCATTCCCGTGTGGGATCGCTGTAATCCGCTGCAATCGGTTCGGTATCCACCGCCGCCCCGGTTTCATCACGCACACGCCACGTAAAATCGAAGTGCGTCCAGGCGGGCTGGCCTTCGCCCGTCGCCCACGGATGCGCGATCCACTGTCCGGCGGCCTCGTCCCATTCAGCCTGAACCCGTGTGCCCGACCCGTGGACGTAACGCAGGAACAGCGTAATTTCGGTGATCTCACCATTCGGCGAGGTAGGGGCCAGCGTGAAAACCATCCCACGCGGATACTCGGATGTCACCGTCGTCTGCCCCAGGACAAAACCATCCTGGTCAGGATGATCATACATCAGGGTTTCCGCTGAACCACCGACAACGGCCACTTCATATTCCAGCTTATCCACCGGGAACGGCGTCGGCGTGGGCAAAATGCTGCCCTGCGCCTGCCCCTTTGATGCCGGGAAAGCCAACGCCAACAGCACAATCGCCATCAAAAACAGACTACACAACCCCACATAACGTCGTTTCATTTTTTGTTTTCTCCCTCCTGAACCATTCCGTCACCCACAATAATTATCCCTCAGCGTGATTAGACCGTGACCGCTCGCTCAATCCAATGCGTTCGATCACCGCTACACGCCCCGGCCATTCCTCACGCAGCAGGCCATAAACCAGCATATCAACCCACTGACCATCCACAAACGTTTCGCGGCGTATACGTCCTTCCAGCTTAAAGCCCAGCTTATCCATCTGGCGCTGGACCCGCACGTTGATCGCCATCGTATCCAGCCACACCCGCCGCAGGTCCAGCCAATCAAAGCAGTAGTCCAGCAGCAACGTCAGCGCGTCGGTGCCATACCCGCCGCCCCAGTAGTCCGGCTCGCCGATCAACGCGCCCAGGTTGGCGATGCGGTGGTAGGGTGACATGAAGTTGATGCCCATGCTCCCAATTGGTTTGCCGTCTTTGGTCTGAATACCAAACCCCAGTCCGGAAACCTGCCCTCTCTCACGCTCTTCGCGCCATTCCTGCGCGCCGCGCTCCATCTGGGCACGCGAAATCACCTGCCGTTCGCCGCCATTCGCCCAATACCCCGCGATGCCGTTTTCCCAGTGGGTGTCCTGCTTATCAAATGCCTTGTTCCAGGGCACCAGATCAACCAACAGCCCATGTAAGATCATCGTGCTTTCAGTCCTATCTTCTCTATCATCGCCGCGCGGCCCGGCCATTCCTCGCGCAGCAAGCCATAACTCACCACGTCGATCCAATCCCGATCAACTCGAGTCGCCTGGCGGTGCCGCCCTTCAAGCTTAAAGCCCACTTTTTCCATCTGCCGGATCACACGCTCATTCAAGGCCATCGTGATCAGCCAGACGCGGCGCATATCCAGCACATCAAAGGCATAATCGTTTAACAGCAGCAGCGCATCCGTCCCATAGCCGCCGCCCCAGTAAGCCTGGTCGCCAATCACCGCGCCCAGGTTGGCATACCGGTGCTGTGGTGACAGCCAGTTGATTCCAAAGTAGCCAATCGGCTTGCCGTCTTTCGTCTGGACGCCAAACGCAACGCCGGTTTCGGGTTCCGTCGAGGTGCGCCATTCTTCATGTTCGCGCTCAACCTCGGCCTTCGAAACAATCTGGCGTCCGCCCATGCTGCCCCAGAAGGTCGATTCGCTGTTCCACCATGTATAATCCTGGTCCTGAAATTTTTTGCCATACGGCACCAGATCGACCAGTAACCCTTCGAGAATCATGTTGTCTTGCCTTTCCAGTTTAGGGCGCTTTGAGTCCCAGTTTTTCAATCATCGCCGCGCGGCCCGGCCATTCCTCGCGCAGCAACCCGTACAACACCATATCGGCCCACTGCCCGTCGATCCACACTTCCTCGCGCACCCGCGCTTCCAGTGTGAACCCGACTTTTTCCATCTGCCGGATCACGCGCACATTCGGACTCATCGTCGCCAGCCATAATTTATGCATATCCAGCCAGTCAAACGCATAATCGACCAGCAGCAGCAGCGCATCCGTCCCATAGCCGCCGCCCCAATAATCCGGTTCGCCAATCGACGCGCCCAGCATCGACAGGCGGTGGTGCGGCAGCACCCAGTTCAGCGAAAAATCGCCTATCGGCTTGCCGTCTTTGGTCTGCACGCCAAAATAGACCATCTGGCTCCCGCGCTCAACCCATTCCCGGTGTTCTTCCTGGCGGCGTTTGATACTCGTCTTCGAGATCACATGCCGCTCGCCGACGGTTGCCCAAAACCAGGCCTCGTTATTCCGCCAATCATATTCCCGCTCATCGAACGCTTTGCCAAAAGGCACCAGGTCAACCAGCAGTCCTTCGAGAATCATCGTTATTTGCCTTTCAGTTTATTTGCGAGGCCCGCCCGCTCGAACATAACCTCATACCCCGGCCATTCCTCGTTCAGCACGGCAAAAATCACGTCATCATAATACACACCGTCGGCCAGCCAGGCCTCACGCCGCGCGCCTTCCTGGTGAAAGCCCACTTTTTCCATCTGCCGCAACACGCGCGCGTTCAGGCTCATCGTGCCCAGCCACAGCTTATGAAAATCCAGCCACCGGAACGCGTATTCCACGCACAGCAGCAGCGCATCCGTGCCATAGCCGCCGCCCGTATACCCCGGCTCACCGATCCCCGCGCCTAACATCGCCAGCCGGTGCTGCGGCCACACCAAGGCCAGCGCAATATCCCCGATAGGCTTGCCGTCTTTGGTCTGGATTCCGAACATCACCGAGGGCCGGGGATGTTCGGCCCGCCGTGCCGCGTGCTCCTGCTGGTGTCGTTTGATGGCCCCGCGTGAAACCACCATCCGATCTCCAGCCGTCGCCCAGAACCAGGCGTCACCGTTATGCCAATCGTATTCCCGTTCCAGGTAGCGATCCCCATACGGAACCAGGTCCACGAGCCGTCCTTCGAGCATCGTCATTATCCTTTCAAGCGTTCCAGCACTGTATCACGCCCCGGCCACTCCGCGCGCAGAAGCCCATAGATCAGCGCATCGGCGCGGGTGCCATTCACCACCGTGAGTTCGCGCTGCTGCACTTCCAGCGTAAACCCGACCTTTTCCATCTGCCGCATCACGCGCGGATTCGCCGCCATCGTGGTCAGCCACACCCGCCGCACGTCCAGCCAATCGAAAGCATAATCGATCAGCAGCGTCAGCGCATCCGTGCCATAACCGCCGCTCCAGTAGTCAGGATCACCGATGATCGCGCTCAGGTCCGCCAACCGGTTATATGAATCTAAATTGCGGATCGTAAACTGCCCAATGGGTTCCCCGTCTTTCGTCTGGACGCCAAACGCGATCCGCCGGGCGGCCCGCGCCGGGTTATCCGCCCGGTGTTTGCGCCAGTCGTCCACCTCGGCCTGCGACAGAATCCACTGCGATCCCATCGTCCAGAAAAACGAGCCAGGGCCGTTATACCAGCCGTGTTCCATCTTGTAGAAGCGTTCGCCGTAAGGGACTAAATCAACCAGGATGCCTTCAAGCATGTTATTTTCCTAATTTCTCGACCAGCGCCGCGCGCCCCGGCCATTCGTCGCGTTGCAGCCCGTACATCAGCACATCGACATACTGACCATCGGCGAAAGTCGCCGCGCGCCGCCGCGCTTCCAGCCGGAATCCGACTTTTGCCAGATGCGCCTGTGCCCGCGCATTGATACCCATCGTTTCCAGCCACACGCGCCGCATATCCAGCCAGTTAAACACATAATCCACGATCAGCAGCAGCGCATCCGTCCCATACCCGCCGCCCCAGTATGCCGGTTCCGCGATCATCACGCTCAGGCTGGCGTTGCGGCAGTGCGGCAGCACCACATTCAGCCCGTACATCCCAATCGGCACGCCGTCTTTCGTTTCGATCCCGAACCGCATCCGGGGATCGCGGCGCTCCCGGTCCTCGTTGATCATCTGCCGGATTTCGTCCACAAAGTTCTGGGTGGCGATCAACCGTTCGCCCATGTACCAGAAAAACGATCCTTCGCCGTTATACCAGCGGCGATCTAGTCTCCAAAACTGTTCATTGTAGGGAACCAGATTAACCAGCGTGCCTTCGAGTTTCACAATTTAACTCCGAAGCCTGACGCCCCCACGTTGGTGTGGGGGCAGTTCGGTTTGAGTAGGGGCAAGCCTGGTCGAGGAGAGGTCAGTCAATCTTCCCGTAGCGTTTTTCGGCGCGGGCGCGCAGATTCAACCGTTCGACCAGCGTTTCACGGCCCGGCCATTCGTCACGCAGCAGGCCATACGTCAGCGCATCGATCCACTGACCGTTGACCAGTGTCCCTTCGCGGCCCCGCGCTTCGAGCTTAAACCCGACATGTTCCACGTTTTTCTGGGCGCGTTCGTTCAGCCCCATCGTTTGCAGATCAATCCGGCGCAGGTCGTACCAGTTAAAGGCATACTCGATCAGCAGCAGCAGGCCATCCGTCCCATGCCCGCCGCCCCAGTAGTCCTCTTCCCCGATCCACGCGCCGAGCGAGGCATACCGGCTGTAGTAATTAAACCAGTTGATGCCCATCGTGCCGATGATCTTGCCGTCGCGGGCGCGCATCATAAAGTGGACGCCGTTGTAGCCGCGCGCCCGGCCTTCCGCCCGATGTTCCTGAATCCGCTTGATCGTCGCGTGGGAAATGGGACCATAATCGCCCATCGACGCCCACAGCCGCGACTCGTTATTCCAGTGCTCATACATCACCCGGTCCCGAAATTCAGCCGACATCGGGACCAGATCAACCAGCAGTCCATGTAACATCATGTCCTGCCTTACTTACCGTTTTTCTTGTCGTCGCCGTCTTTTTTATCGTCTTTCTTTTCCGGCTTGGGCTTCGGCTCGATCTCGCTCGCCGTCAGGGCCAGTTCGCTGAACTTCTGCTCATACCCCGGCCATTCATTTTCCAGCAGACCGAACATCTCCACGTCTACATAATCGCCATCGTAGCGAATATGCTGGCGCAGCGTGCCCTCATGCACAAACCCCACCCGGCGCAGATAATCGATCCGCACTTCGTCAAACGCCAGCGCCGACGCATCCACGCGGTGCAGGTTGCGCGTCTCGAAGCAGTACCGGATCAGCATCAGCAGCCCGTCCAGCACTTCGTCGCTGCCTTCATACCGCGCATCCCCGGCGAAAAACGTCACATCTGCTTTACGGACGCGCGTCCATTCGTGATCAAACATCACGCCGCCAATCGGATCGCCCGCTTTGGTCTGGAAACCGATCAGCGTACCGTGTTCGTTCTTTTCCATCTTTTCGATGAACTTTTTAACGTCGTCTTCGGTACGCGGTTCGCGCCGGTCGAAGAACCACGCCCGGAACCAGGGTTCTTCGTTCATCCACGTTTCCATATACGTGGCAAAGTCGTCCTCAAATGGGACCAGATCAACCAGTTTGCCTTCGATCATTCCCAACTCCTTCAAAAATACACGGCTGGCAGCCATCAATAATAGAACGTCCGTGCGGAGCCTGCCAAATTTCGTAGTTAGTGTGCTGAGAAGTACCGGTTTTGTCAACCGTAAATTTGGAGATCAGCGCCTTTTCTGCGCGACGATCACCGGGGGAGCCGTCTGGTTGCGCCCCAACACCCGATCCCGTATGTCGCCCAGTTTGACGCGCATCCCCTGCCGCTGGGGTTTCTCCATCAAGGTCATCCCCGCCGCGCGGAGCCGCGCCTCAATCGGATCGGCTGTGACCAGATCAAACGCCATAATCGCCAGCCACCCGCCGGATCGTAATCCGCGCTGGGCATTTTTCACCAGAATATCCCACTGCGCGTCGTCATCCACCGCTGGCAGCCCTTCCTGGTACACCACCAGATCATACGCCCCCGCCGCCAGCGGCGGATCGAGCAGATCGGCCTGTACGCGCATATACCGCGCAATCGGATACACGCCCAGCCCATACTTCTCGCCCGTCCGCACATCAATCGCAGCCGTCGCATAACCCGCGACATCCAGCCCATACGCCAGCCAGCCCGTTTCCGCCCCGATCACCGCTGCTTCGCCCACCGGACCCACCGGCAGGATGCCGTTTTGCAGCCGGATCGCTTCCAGATAGCGCCACAGCAGCGCGGTGGCGGCGGCACGGTTCGCCCAGTACCCATCGGGATAACCGGCGATGCCTGCCTGCGGCAGACTTTTGAATTCGTCCTCATCCGGCGCATGCCGTCCGGCGCTGGCCTGCTCATGCCTTTCAGACTGTGTTTCAAATTCCGCGCGCAGCCGGGCCGGGATCAGCCGCAATATCCCATTTTCAAAGGGGTAGACATGCGCCGGGTTCGCCGTGCAGACAACAGATTTATCGCCCAACGCCAGCGCCGCGCGATCTTCCGGGCAGCACAACAGCGACAGATACTGCCGCCCGCGCCCTTTGAATGCGCCGTTCATGGGTTGTAGTTGGCGGTTATACATAGGGCTGGATCCCTTTCACTTTGCGCCATTTTCCATTTATAATACGCGCGCACCCTCACAAATTTTCACCCCGTATGGACCGGTTCCGCCGTACGCCGCAGCACCATCAGAAAATGATCGCCCCACGCCCGGAAGCCGCGCCAGCCGCTCATGCGCGCATCCAGTCTTGCGCGCCGCTGAAACTGCTCCGGCGTGTACAAATCTTGCAGATGCACCGGCGGCAGCCACAGCGGAAACGCGCGCACGCTCTCCACCGCAAAATACGGAGCAAATGCCGCCGCGAATTCGCCCGGCTGGTAAAATTTCACCGGAGCCGACATGCCCGACGCCCCGGCGCGCCCTTCGCCCCATTCCGTATTCCGCGCCAGCGTGTCGCCCGGTTTGAACCGCCGCAGATTACGGACAATTTCAAACAGGCAGTGGCGGCTCATCACCGTGGCGACAAACGCCGCGCCCGCGTTCAGGAATCCGGCTAATCCCTGCGCCACGCCTGCCAGATTCGGTTCCGTGTTCAGCGTGCCCAGGCTCGAATACGCGCCGTGCAGCGGTTCGCGCAGTTCCAGCTCACCCACCCGTCCGGCGGGCAGCGCCTGGAACTTGATCCCCAGCCGGATGTCGTTCACAATCGCTTTCGTCTGCGCCTGCCGTACCATCGCCGGGCTGATGTCAATCCCGATCACGCTGTAGCCCGCCTGCACCATCGCCAGCGCTTCTTCGCCCGTGCCGCTGCCAATGTCGAGCAGATGCGCCGCCACCGGGAACACCTCGCGCAGCACCGCCAGTTGCTGTTCGCGCAGCCACCCCATCAACCGGCTCCCCTGCCCGGTTTCACTGGGTGGGCCGTACGCCGCATCATAATATTTTGCTATGGCGTCGAACCGTGCCCCTAAAAGTTCATAGGGGTCGGCGGCAGCCTCCTCATTCGGCGTCGGTATCGTCATTATGCTTATCCTTTTCCCACCACCCATTTGGCAGTCGCAGCGGTGCGGTGGGCCTCCCGATCCGCGTGCGGTTTGGATCAAAAGTCTTAGTGGGGACGGTCTGTTCCAAAGTTCCAGGTGGCGTGAACGTTGGACGGCGCACCATCCACCACACCACAATCGCCCCAACTGCGAACACGGGCGCAACCAGCAGCGCGCAGATCGCCCGCGCCGCCCCCGACCAACCCACAACACCCATGATGAGATAGAGCAGCAGCGCCGCCCCGAAAAAGACCAGCGTCCAGACAAGGCCCAGTTTCGCGCCGCGCCCTAACGCCCATCCGGTGGTTTGATTATCCATCAATCATCCCTCCCCCATGTGGGAATGACCGGGCTATCATACACGTACACCCAGGGAGCCGCGTCAGGATTTTCAATGAAAAAGTTCTCCTCCCCGCTCGGATTCCACGCCGCCGCGGTTTCCGCCACCCAGTTCCACAGCCATTCTTCGTCGCCGGGCGGCACATTCACGCAGCCGTGGGTCCGCTTTATGCCGAAATTATTGTGATACGGCATCGCGTGCATACCCTGGTGTTCGTTGAAAAACAGCACCCACTTGGTATAAAACTCGTACAGCGGCGGGTTCGCGCCGGGCGGCCCTCGCATGATCATCGATTCCGTTCGCGCGTAAATGTGGAACAGGCCCGGCTCCGTGATCAGATAGTAGCCGCTGCACATCAGTGTAGCGAACACTGGCTGATCGTCCACCATCGCCACCAGCGTTTCCTGCCGTTGATCCAGCGCGATCCACTGCCCCGACACGCCTTCCGGGCGCGGCGGGATTTGCAGCACCGATACAAACTCGGCCCGCATCCACTGCCCCACGCCGATCAAATGCCAAACTTCGCCGCCCGCTTCCACGCTGGCATACACATAATACATCGTCTCACGGGGAATCCGCCGCGCATTCGTATAATCGTTATCCGCCGGATACACGCCCGGCGCATCACTGAAATACCACGCCCGCCGCTGCCAGCCCACCGGATACCGCAGGGGGTCAGCGGGAAACAAAAAGCTGCGTGGATTTGCATCACCGTCGCGCTGACGCTCATACGTCACCGGACGTTCCAGCGCGGGCAGCGGATTCGCTGCAATCTCATCGTCACACGCGGCGCTCTGCGGCACATCCACCGTCAACTGCGCGCACGCGCCGGGCGCACGCCGGTTCTCAGCATCTACACGCTGGTAGTTGAGCACGATCACAACCGTGACCACCACCAACAGAACTATTTTACGCATACGCCCCCTCTGCCCCCATCATTTATTCCGCCACCAGCGGCCACACCCAGATTCCACCGAAATAACAATCGGTGCCCACATCCTCATAATTCAACAGCATCACCCCGACGCGTCCTTCTACCGGGGCTATCTGCTCCTGTGTCACCAGCGCCCCGTTGATATACAGCGCCACGTCTTCCCCATGCACCACCAACACGAGTGTGCTGGTTTCCCCGGCAGCGGCAACTTGCGGCGAATGATCATAAACATTCTGCGTCAGTTCCGCGTCCACCGCCCGCACGATTCCCCACCCGCCGCTGGTATCCACAAAGGCCAGCGACAGGTTGCGCTCATCCTGCCAGCCAAAAGCCAGCCCGCAGCCCACGCTTTCGCCCGTCGTCGCGATATTAATCGTCCCCCCCAGCACAAAATCGGTATACACCGCTTTTTCCGACCCCAACAATTCACTCATCGAAGTCAGGTCCAGCGTGCTGAGTGTTTTCGCGGGAATATACAGATCATGTATCTCGACGGGCGTAATCTGCCCCGACTCAGCCAGTTCTGCCGTGATCGCCGCCGGGTCGGTTGAATCCCAACTCGCCAGCGTGAGCGGCAGCCCCTGGTAGGTCGAGCCGAGCCGCGTTGTCAGCACGAAATTATCAAACAAGACCGTTACATCATCCGCCTGATTTTCGCCCGTGCCCGCCACAAGACCCGCCGTGCCCGCCGTCAGTAGCCGGTCATCCGTGACCGTGCCCAGCAGTTCATCGTTCGCAAAAAACGACAGCGTATTCCCACGCGCCAGCACCGCCAGCGTCCATTGAGTAGCCCCGCTTAACAGGCTGTTTTCGGACCACGAGCGCAGCGCAAACTGCCCTGTCCCATCGAGATACAACACCGTCCACTGGCCCAGGCTGTTGATCCTGAACTGGTACGACTGCGAGCCGTTCAGAGACGGCTGGTAGCGAAACACGAATCCCAGTTCCGCATACGACGGGTTGCCGAACAGCCGTGCATCCACCTGCATATAAAAATCATCTACCGCTTCCGCGTCACTGGGAATAGCGAAAGCGGCGGTATTCGGCACGCCGATCAGCAGCCGCAGCCGGTTGTCGATCAACGACGTCGCGACATTTTCCAGCGTCACCCAGGGCGATTCCTGTCCCTCGAACGATTCCTGCCGCGCCAGACGAGCATACCCCGGCGTGAGGATCAGTTGATACCGTCCGGTGGTGGTGCCATAGCGCGTCACACGCACAATATACGTCCCGGTAGCCGGGAGCGCCACCGCTTCAAAGCCCGCATCCCGCACCAGCGAATCGAGATCATCATTCGTCGCCGCCGTGCTGCCGTCCGGCGCGATCAGGTCCACGATGGGGTCCAGATCGCCGGAAGTCGTCATCACGATGACAGACACCACCTGATTCGCGCGCCCATCAAAGGTCCATTCTTCGCTGAGGGTATCCGCATTAATTGCGCCGTCCACTGGCTCAAACCAGGCGAGTTTATGCTCCTCCTGCGCGTGTAGCACATGCCCCGGAATCATCATCACTGCGCCGAGCACGATCACCGCTCGGCGCAGCCATAGCACCATCCATCTCATAACCCTTGTCCACTTCTGCGCCCTGCACCATCCCCTATCCCCTTTCTCCGTGCGCGGGGAAAGGGGATAGGGTTAAACTGCACGACGCCCGTTTTTCCTAAGGCCGATCCAAGAAAATAATCATCCCATTCATCCGGTTTGACTCCCCTTCCCTGAGGGAAGGGGTAAAGAAAATCTTGGCGCAGCCTAAAACTCCCACAACCAGATATTATCCAACTGGCAGTACGTCCGCTGCGTGCCGCCCGCCGAATTTTCGGCCACAAACACATTCAGCGCAATACCGCCCGAATACGGCTCAAAGTCGGTAGCCGCCGCCGCCATCATGCCGTTCACATACATGACCACCACGCCTTCATACGCCACCACCGTTACCCGGTTGACCGATCCCTGGCCGGGCACGACCGCATCCGATTGATCGAACCATGTCGAGGGATGGAAATCATTGTTGAGATACTGCCCCAGCAACACCGCGCCATCTTCCATCACCATTGCATACATGGTCGCGCTTCCCGTGTTGCGGAAATGCATGCCACAGCCCGATCCGGCCCCCGTAATATCCAGGTGGGCGTCAAACCCCAATACGAAGTTGCGGAAGTTCCGCCCCTGCCCCAACGGATAATAATTAAACCCGCTGGACGACGTGTCACCATAACTCGTCGGAACGGTCAGCGCAAAATCGCCCGTACTCTCAATCAGCCCCATCTGCTGCAATTCCGCCACAATATCCGCCGGATCGCTGCTCGACCAGTTCACCAGTTGATCGATACTCGCAGCGGCAGTTGTCGCGGTGGGGGCTTTGGTGGCGAGCAGCGGCTTGGGGGTCGGCGTGGGTTCAACCGGATGGGGAGTCGCTGTCGGCTGCTGTGTCTTCTGCGCTGATGGTGTCCGCATCCCGAACGGCAGGCCGCTAGCCGGGGTCGGCGCGACATCCGGTGATTGGGCCGTCGCCGTCCGCAGAATGCCGCCCAAACCGCCTACGCCCGTTCCCGGTGTCGGCTCCGGTTGTTCTGTCGTAGAAAAATCGACCTCGCCGTACGGCAGGCTGATCACGACATCATCAAATGTGACCGTAATATCATCCTTCTGATCAACCATCGTTGCAGCGGCCAGCGCGATAGTCCCCGACACCCCCATTGTGTCTACGTCATGCGTTTCGCCCACAAATTGATCGTTAAAGTAGACGCGGAACATATCGTTCGCCACCAACACCCCCACCCGCGCCCCTTTCGCCGGCAGGTCAATCAGGCTGTTGACCGTCCATTCCTGCACCGTGACCCATTCCTGCCCATTGTAATACAGCAGCGACCAGTCATTCTGGCTGCTGAACATCAGCGCATAAAAGGTTCCGGTGGTATCCAGCCGCAGCAAAAAACCATATTCATAATAACTGGGTGCTCCGGCAACCGTCACCTCAGTCTCAATATACAGATTATCCCAGTCGATCTCGTCATCCGGCGCAATATAGCCGATCAAATCCGGCGTATGGATATTGATCTGCATCGCCCCGTTCACCACCTGCGCGTTCATATTGTCCGTCTCAAACGGCGACCAGGTGAAATTAAAATCACTGCCTTCGGTCGAAAAATCGTCCCACTTTTCGATCAGACTGTAACCGGGAATCAGCAGCAGGCCATAACTCCCCGACGTATTGCCCGAACGCCGCAGCGTCAGGGTATAGTCCCCCTCCTGTGCCGCCTCCATCGCTTCGACCACAATCGATTCCGCGCTTTGCTGCGTATCCGGCACCATTTGCCCCGCCGGGTCGGTCAGCGTGAAATCAATAATCAAATCGCCGCTGCTCAGCCAGCTCACCACCGAAATCACTTGTTTTTCATACAAATGGACCGTGTAGACGATCTCCGGTGTCGCAGCGTCCAGCGTCCCCTCGACCGCACTCATAATGGTGATCTGCTGTCCCGTTTGCTGCCGGGGCGCGGCTTGTGCGCTGCCCCAACTGCACAGCAGCACAACGATCAAAACAAATAGACTGGTGCGCTTCATCTTGTTCTCTCCCTGAACTTAATTCCAGTCGGGTACGTACCGCCGAACCATCTCCACCACTGCGCGAAAATCGTCCGCTGCGATCTCCGCCCCGTCATTCCACCGTTCGTCTTCCAGCTTCAACAGCCGCCGCTGATCCGCGATGGCGTTCAGATCGGTATTCGCAACCGTCTCTTTGCGCGGGCGCAGCCGGACAAAGTGTTCAAAACTGGGCATCGTTTTGGTATTGTCCGGCGACATAAAGGTATACAGGATGACCGCTTCTTCATCCTGCACAAGCTGCATCGCGAGGCACAACCATCCTTTGGGAACGCGCGTCCGCCGCCGCACCGTGAACCGCCATCCCTGGACATTCACCGTGCGCCCCCAAGCGATCCGCGTCACCTGGGTGGGCTTTTTACGCTGGTCGATCACTTCCAGCCGGTCCTCAGCCAGCACTGCCGAGCGGCGGCTGGGCATCAACCGTTTTAATCCCCGTTCCGCCAGCCAGGCCGTCCCCACCAGAACCAGCACGCTCAGCGGGATAGTAATACAGTGGACATTGAGGCCCTCATCCGCCACCGCCCCTAAGGCCGTCGAACTCACCACAAAAATCACCAGTGTGACCCCAATCGTGATGATCGGCAGCAAAAACCGCACCCCAAAATGCTCCGTATCCACTTTGATCAGACGTTCCGCCGTCATATTGTCTCCTTCAATGTATGTTCCAGCCGTGATGTATTGTACGCGCTAGACCTCCGGCTTGGGCGGCGAAACGTTTTTTTCTTCATCAGACGGCTTGGTATTGTTTTCTGGCTTGGTTGTGTCACCCCCCGGTAGGGGTTTCTTGCTGGGAATGGTTTCATCGTTTGCCGACAAGGATTTTTTGCTGGGGATCGTATCATCCCCGGTCATAGCTCCCGATCGCACCCCAAACGCCCGCGCAACCGGCGGTTTGGGCGGTTTCCACAATTCATTCCCGCCCAACATCCGCTCGACCTCACGCCGCAGTTGAAGCGCGTCAAACGGCTTGGTCACATACAGGTCAATCGGGCTGTTGGCAAACGCCTGGCGGCGGTCCGGTTGGGCACGCATCACCGTGAGCATAATCACCGGGGTATTTTTGAGTTCTTCATCCGCCCGGATCGTGTCATAGACCTGCCAGCCGTTCATCCCCCCTGGCAGCATCACATCCAGCATGACCAGATCCGGCTTCATCTGGCGAATCAACACCAGACCATCGCGGCCATTATCGGCGGAAAACAGTTCGATGCCAGGGCTGAACAGTACCAGCCGCAGCAGTTCGGCAATCTCTGGCTCGTCTTCAATCGAAATAACTTTGCTGACCATTGGCATCACCTGACTAAGCATAGCATGGGTTGTATGGGATGACTATTGCACTTTTTGGTGCCTTGAGTATATTCATGGCGCGCAGAACTGAAAAGTCAACTCATTGGCGGAGAAATTTTATGCCCACCGCACCACTCACCATCGGCATCGAAGAAGAATACCAGATTATCGACCCCCAGACCCGCGAATTAACCTCCTATGTTCAACAAATGATGAACAAGGGGCATGTGGTTTTGGGCGACCAGCTTAAACCGGAATTCATGCAGTCACAAATCGAAGTCGGCAGTCACATCTGCCGCAATGTCCACGAGGCCCGCCAGGAAATCCTCCGTCTGCGCCGCACCGTCTCTGAGGTGGCCGAGCAGACCGGAGCCGTGATCGCTGCCGCGTCCACGCACCCCTTTTCGCGGTGGCAGGACCAGCAGATCAGCGAAGGCGCGCGTTACGATGACCTCGCCTCCGAAATGAAGGATGCCGCCCGCCGCCTGCTGATTTTTGGGATGCATGTTCATCTCGGCTTCGGCAAAACCCCCTCGGCCTTTGAACTGATGATCGACGTGATGAACCAGCTTCGTTATTTCCTGCCGCATATTCTGGCCCTCACCACCTCGTCCCCCTTCTGGCATGGCCGCGACACCGGGCTAAAAAGCTACCGGAGTCTGGTCTTCGAAAATATGCCGCGTTCCGGCATCCCGCCCCAGTTCAACGGCTTCGCGGAATATGATCGCTATGTCGCGGTGATGGGTCGTGTCGGGTCGCTGGGCCGCCACGCCAACACCGCCAAACCCACCGGGGCCGAAGGCGTGGGTGATCCGACCAAAATCTGGTGGGACGCGCGCCCCCATCCCAATCTCGGCACGCTCGAAGTGCGCATCGCCGATATGTGTACCCTCGTTGATCATGCGGTGGCGGTAGCCGGGCTGATCCAGGCGCTCGCCGCCAAGCTGATCAAGCTCCGCAACCAGAACCAGTCCTGGCGCATCTACCGGGGCATCTACATCGAAGAGAACAAATGGCGCGCCGTGCGCTACGGCATCGATGGCAAGCTGATCGATTTTGGCATCGAGGAAGAGGTGCCCATGCGCTTCCTCGCCCACGAACTCCTTGACATCGTGGATGATGTGCTGGACGAACTCGGCTCGCGGGATGTCGTCAGCCAGATCACCCGCATCCTGGACGACGGCACCAGCGCGGATCGCCAGCTCAAAGTCTACTACCGCGCCCTCAAAGACGGCGCGACCAACCGCGAAGCCACGTGCGCCGTGGTCGATCATCTCGTCCAGGAAACGGCTCAGGGCTGGAAAACGAGCTAAATCGGTCAGAGCAGCACTAAGATAGAATTCAGTCAGGCGGGAAGACGATTCCCGCCTTTTGGCGCACACACCTTTTTCAAACCGTCGCCAGGTAAGTAAAGTAACCTGAATCGGGATCAGATTCAGGCTAAATCCGCGCGGATTCGGCTGAATCGGCGGGAAGCGGAGCAGCGGCATGTGGCAGCACCCCTGCCTGATCGAATGGAGATTGGAAAATGCGCAAATTCGAGCCGGGTGAATTGATCCGAAAACTGAACGCGCTGAAAAGCAAGTATGTGCAGAGCGCATCAGCCGCGCGCATCCGAAAAGCCGTGCGCCAGATGGCCAAGCAGACAGGCGTAGAGCATAAGGCCGCGCTGCGCAAGCTGACCGTGTGCCGGGGCGGATTCACTTATGATGCGGCGGCATACCTGCTGAATGTAGTGGACGAGGAAGGCAACATCGACGAGGACACCCTCGATCCTTGCCTGGAAACGTTGATTAATTGGCAGTTTGTATCGCGGAAGGTCATTTCCGGTGACCGCACCCGCTACACCATCGATCCGCTGGTGATCCAGGCGGTAGGCGAAGACGAAACCGCGCACCGAGCGCACTACGATTTTTATAAGGCATTGGCGAAGCAGCACGACAAACGGCAGGATTATCTGGGACTGGATGTGGAGTCGGAGAATCTGACCGCTGCGTTTGAGTGGGCCATGGCGGCGGGGGACGTCGAGGCGGCGTATGGGCTTCAAAATGCTTGCAGCTTTTTCCACGCCAATCGCGGACGATTTGAACTGCGGATCGACTGGTTGCGGCGTATCGAAACAGCTTCAGAGCGTGTCACGGATGAACGTCTGAAGGCCGAGATTAATATCAACTTGGGCATAGCCTATGGGGATCGCCCAACCGGAAACAGGCGCGAGAGTCTGCGGCGGGCGGTGGGTGCCTTTGAGGCAGCGCT
>CAYYNB010000053.1:0-5389 GCA_964472565.1 uncultured Anaerolineaceae bacterium | reverse complement strand
CTGCGGCGGGCGGTGGGTGCCTTTGAGGCAGCGCTGCTCTACTGGACGCCAGAGACGGCCCCACGGGACTATGCGCGCACGCAGAACAGCCTGGGAAATGCCTACAGCGACCTGGCCCAGATCGAGGATCGGGAGGTCAATCTGCGGCGCGCGATCACGGCATACGAGGCAGCGCTAGTCTACTGGACGCCGGAGACGGCTCCACTGGACTATGCTATGACGCAGAACAACCTGGGGGTTGCGTACCACGCTTTGGCGGAGATCGAAGAGCAGGAGGCAAACCTGCGGCGCGCGGTGGGAGCCTACGAAGCGGCGCTAGTCTACCGGACGCCGGAGACGGCTCCGCTGGACTATGCCAAAACTAAATGGAACATGGGGAACACCCAACGCGATCTCGGCGATCTAGCGGCGGCGCTGGCGTGTTGGCGCGAAGCCGAAAAATACTGGCGGCTGATGGGGCAGATCGAGACAGCGGATTGGGCGCTGGGCGAAATTCAGCAGGTCGAAGGCGGGCAGGAATAAGAAACCTCACCCCCTTTAATCCCCCTCTCCAACCAAGTTAGCAAGGGGGAGAAGGCACAGCCGAACGCAGCGGGCGCTTATTCAGCCAGATAAAAAATCAGGTCCTGTTCCACTGTCGCCGCTCCGAAATGGACGTGCAGCAGAGTCAGTATTTGCGCGCGGTGATCCGTCGCGTGGTTAGCCACATGCAGCAGTAGTTCCCACCGACAATTGGCGCGCGTCATTCCCCGCTGCGGCAGTTCCCACGTCACCCATTCGTCTAGCCCGGCCTGATCGAGCGACTCGATATAAGCCAGAATTTCCGCCTTCAGTTCATCCCATTTCGCACGGGTCGCGGCTCGTGTCGAATAATCCTCGTAGGCCAGATGCGGCGGAATCGCCCCGCCCTGCAAGCGTTTGATCCAGCGATACGTCCCGCT
Organism: uncultured Anaerolineaceae bacterium; assembly: GCA_964472565.1. Classification (GTDB taxonomy): domain Bacteria; phylum Chloroflexota; class Anaerolineae; order Aggregatilineales; family Aggregatilineaceae; genus DATAMF01. The sequence continues at coordinate 4,448 of CAYYNB010000053.1, read as the reverse complement.
CATCACATGCACGATCTGGTGCCGGATCGACCCTACCGAATAATCGATGGGCTGCGTGAACTGCTCATCGTCAAGCTGCATCACACACCCCCACACCCGCTCCGCCGCCCAATAAAAATACGCAAAGAGTTCCCGCAGCGCTTCTGGAGTCATCTGATCCTCGCTCTCATCTCGTTTGTTTTTTATGATACCCCGGTTTACACTCGCAATCGGAGGAGACACGCTTATGCAACCGGATGCCGTGCTGCTCACCGGATCGGTGGGCTGTGGAAAAACCGAAGCCGCGATTGATGCCATTCTGGACGAACGCCAGTTCGCCGCCTTCAGCCCGATCTGGGTGCTGCTCGCCACCGGCCAGCAGATTCACGCCTTCCGGGATCGGCTGCTGGCCCGCAGCGCGGATCAGGTGCAGTTCGGCGTGGAATTTTTCGACTTTTACGATCTCTATGCCCGCCTGCTCGATCTCGCCGGGAACCCGCAGCGCCTTGTCGAAGACACCACCCGCTACCAGATTCTGCGCCATGTGATCAGCGGCCTGGACCTGGAATTTTTCACGCCGATTGCCCACACCCCCGGCTTTATCGGCCTGACGGCGGGCCTCATCCACGAATTCAAACAGGGTCTGGTCGATCCGGCCCGGTTCAGCGCCATCGCCCGCACGCCCAAAGACCGCGATCTCGCCCGCATTTACGCCGCCTACCAGGACTTTTTGCAGGGGGCGCGGCTGGTGGACCGTCACGGCGCGGGCTGGCTGGCGATTGAACATCTTCAGCAGAATCCGGCGCTGGCCGAACACGTCAGCCTGCTGGTGGTCGATGGCTTCGATCAGTTTAACGGCGTCCATTTGCGCCTGCTGACCGAACTCGCCGCGCAGGTCCAGCACGCCGTCCTGACGCTGACGCACGTCCCCGGCCTGAAGCGCTTCCGCCGCTTCGCCCAGACCCACCAGCGGATCGTCAGCGCCGCCCCGAACCTGTGGCGCGAACGCCCGGTCCAGTCGTCCTGTGATCGGTCCTCCCCCGCCCTCGATCATCTGGTGCAGTCCCTGTTCGATTCGCGTTCTCCGGCGGTCCCGTCCGATGGATCGGTGTCATTCATCGAAGCGCCCGACGTGCTGCGCGAAACGCAGGCCGTACTGCGCCGGATCAAGCGCCTGCTGCTGGACGGTACGCCCCCCGAAGCGATCACGATTCTGGCGCGCCGCCTGTTTCCGTACAGCGGGGCGCTGCGCGAAACCGCCCAGGCGTATGGCGTGCCGCTGGTCGTGCGCGAAGGTCTGCCCCTGCGTGATAATCCCGCCGTCTCGATGCTGCTCACCCTGATCGATCTCGCCGCGCGCGACTTTCCGCGCCGCGATGTGCTGGACACGCTGCGCTGCCCCTACCTGACCGCGCCCGATCTGACAGCGGATCAGATCGCCCAGTTGTCCCTGCTCAGCATCAAATATCAGGTCGTGCGCGGGCGCGATCTCTGGCTGGACGCGGTGGAGTCGTCCGTTTTTGCGCGCGAGGACGAGGATCACGATCCCGCCGAACCGCTGCCGGTCAATACGGCTGAAACGCTCTACCAGAGTTTGGATGCCCATTTCGCGCGGATCACGCCGCCCGCGCGCGGCACGATTTATGAACTCGTCGGCTGGATCGAGCAGTTGATCGGCCCCGATCCCGCCGCCGCCCAGCAGGATCAGGCCGACAGCGTGGACGCTTCCGCGCTCAACCCGCTGCTCGCTCCGCACTTTAATCTGCTGGGCAACATCCGCGCCGCCGCCGATCCCACGCGCGATATTCTGTCGATGCAGGCCTTCCGCCGCGTGTTGGCGAATCTGCGCGCCGCCCACGATCTGCTGTGTGCGGACGGCTGCCTGGAAGAGATCGAATGGGATGTGTTCCGCGCCGAACTGCAACTGGCGGTGGATCGGGCGCAGGTGTCGCCGCCCGGCGGACGTTCGCGCATCGGGCGTGTGCTGGCGACGGATGTCATGGAAGCGCGCGGCCTGCCGCACGATCACGTCTTTATTCTCGGCCTGTCCGAAGGGGTGTTCCCCGCGCCCGAATCCGAAGACGCGCTCTACTGGGAAAGTGATCGTCTCCAGATGGAAGCCCAGGGCATCGATTTGCAGACCGCCAACGAACGCGCCGACGATATGAGCCTGTTTTACCAGGCGCTCGGCCTCGCCCGCCAATCGCTGACCCTGACGCGCTTCACCGTCGATGACAAGGGTAATTTTTGCCCGCCGTCGCCCTACTGGACCGCCGTCCACAGCCTGATCACCGATCCGCCCCTGGAACGGATTCCGCTCGGAGCCGCCCCCCGTCTGGACGACTGCGCCACCGTCGATGAGGCGGCGGTAGCCGTAGCGGCGGTGCTGTCCGGCGAACACCCCGCCCACGAGGGAGTCGCGGCGGTGTATAACGCCCTGTTGGAGTATCCCGCCTGGGCGAATGTGCGGCGCGGACGGGCCATCGAAGCTGCCCGCGAAGACTCCGCCCGCCCCTTCGATGCCTATTCCGGCAGGCTGTCCACCCCCGACCTGATCGATCTGACCGCGCGCGCCCTCGGCCCGGATCGAAAGTGGAGCGCCACGCAGCTTAACCAGTTAGGCACGTGCGGCTTCCGCTTTTTCGCGTCGCGCCTGCTGCATCTGGAATCGCTCAAGGAGCCGGAAGAAGGCCCCGACATCATGCAGATCGGTTCCATCAACCACGAAATTCTGGAAAAAACCTACACCCGTATCGCCGATGCAGACCTCGCGCTCACGGCCAACAACTGGCCCCACGCCCAGAAAATTCTGATCGAAGTGGCCGAAGCGGTATTTGCGCAGGCCCCGCGCAAGCATGGCTTCCGCCCTACCCCGCTCTGGGATCAGGAATGCGCCACCATGCGCCGCCGCCTCGAATGGCTGGTCCGGCACGATTTTGAAGACTTCACCCCGCTCAAACTGACCGGGGAGCGCCGCCCCTTCTGGCAGGAAGCCGAATTTGGGCGGCATGGTCAGCCTTTCCTGGTTATCGATGGCGAGGCCGGGCCGGTCCTCGTGCGCGGCCAGATTGATCGCATGGATCGGATCGAAAACCAGATCATCATTATGGATTACAAAACCGGCACCACCGGCCACCCCACGAAAGACATGGAATCGGGCCGCGATGTGCAGATGATGATCTACATGCTGGCGGCCCAGGAACTGCTCGCCCGCCACAACCTGCCCTACGAGTTGGCGGGCGGCCTCTTCTGGCACATTCGCAGCCGCAAAACCAGCGGCGACATCCACGCGGGCGATCCGGCCATTGAAACGGCGCGTCAGGTGCTGCACCACAACATTCTGCGGGCGCGCCAGGGAGACTTCGCCGTTCATCCCACCAACGGCCAGTGTGCGTCCTACTGCGAATTTGGCCCGCTGTGCCGCGTCTCGCGCGCCTACCATCACAAGCCGTGACGATCCGCGCCCTGTTCGATGCGTCCGCCAGCCGCTACGAGCGGGCTATTGTGCCGCTGCTGCTGCCCCTCACCGCCGACCTGATCGCCTATGCCGCGCCGCGCCCCACCGATCATGCCCTGGATGTCGGCACGGGAACCGGACTCGTCGCCCGGCTGCTGGCCCCCTATGTCCGCCGCGTCACCGGGATCGATTTTTCGCTGCGATCTCTGGCCGTCGCCCGTTCGATCCCGACGCCCGCTCACGTATCCTACGCCGCCGCGGACATCACCCGCCTGCCCTTTCCGCCGCGCGCCTTCACACTGATTCTATCCTCCTTCGGCCTGAATGCGACCAACCCGGCGGACAGTCTGCGCGCCCTGCGCCGCGTCTGTGCGCCCGGCGGCACATTGATCATCCAGGAATGGGGACCGTCCGGCCCGGTCGATCTCGCCCTGGACGATCTGCTGGCCCACTACGCGCCCGATCGGCCCGATCCCCTCGACGACGAACCCCGCTGGACCGCGCAGCTTCAGGACACGGACGATTACGCCGACTGGCTGGCCGCCTATGGTTTTGCCGTCGAAGACGCGCGCGAAGATGCCCCGGTCCGCGTCCGCCTGCCGTCCATCGAACCGTATCTCACCTATAAGCTCGCCTGGACGCACCGCCACGATCAACTCCGCGCGATGGACGACTCCGCCCGCGCCGCCTTTTTCGCCGCCGCCCGCCAGCTCTCCCTACCCACCTGGCTACCCGTCCTCTTCCGCGTCACCGCCCGCCGCCTGTAATACTCTTCCTATTCGCATCCAAGTTCACCATCGAAGTTAGTCACTGAATGGTGATGACAAATCCGAACATCCGTGCTATCCTGTATCTGGACTCATTGCAGAGCGCACCTTCACAACCCAATATCGGCTGCCTGATCTTTCGCCTCCGCCAACTGGGTTGGAGAAGGGGTGAGGTTCGTAGGGGGGGGGCAGAAAATCGACTAAGTTTTACAAACCCCCGACTTTGTAAAACTTCCCAGGTTCAA